>NZ_JBGTCA010000575.1:0-14868 GCF_041749095.1 Aquiflexum sp.
AAATCAATGCCTATATCCATTTCCGGTCCACCGGCTTCACGTAAGGAGCCGAAAGTATCAGCCGCATGTTGTATGAAAGCCATGTTTTCAACAATCCTGGCAGGATTCTTTTTTGCCACCCCTGTTTTTATTACGGAAAACCCTTCCTGCTTTCGTTTTTTCATGTCTTCAGCATTGCTGGCACGGCCATATATGCGAACCCGGTCACGGGTGGGTCCACCAAAAAGCTCATAAACAGGGACTCCCAACAACTTTCCTTTGATGTCCCATAGTGCTTGATCGATGCCGCTTAAGGCAGATGTTAGAATAGGTCCTCCCCTATAAAAGGCATGTCGGTAGATGGCCTGCCAGTGATGAACTACCTGCCTCGGATCCTTACCGATCAAGTATGGCTCGATTTCCTGTATAGCGGTTTGAATGGTCAGGGCACGTCCTTCTAACAAGGGTTCTCCCAAGCCAATCACTCCGGCGTCTGTGTGAATTTTAAGAAAAATCCACCGGGGTTTTACCAAAAAGGTTTCCAGGCGGGTGATTTTTACCTCACCGTATTTGGTAGATGAAGAAGCGGGTTGTTCGGCATAAGAGGAAAGTGGCAGGAGCAAACCCGTGCCTGCCAGGCCCAATACAGACTGTATGGCTGATCTCCGCGACAGGATGGGGGAAGATTTTTTTGGTTCTGTATTGATTTTTTTCTTTTTCATAGAGGGTTTAATTGTTAACTATACCTTATTTTAAGGATTCGGAAATAGCGTGTGAAGATTCTCCTATTACCAGTCTGGTTTTCATCAGAATCTGCTCAGGAAGCTTATCGGGGTGTTTGATTTTGTCAACAAGCATGCTTACTGCTTTTTTCCCCAATTCTCCCAGAGGTTGCTCCAAATAGGTAATCGGACATTTATAGAGCTCAAAGCTTTCGGCTTGTCCATAACTTACAATGGCCAATTGGTCGGGAATCTTCACTCCCAATATTTGAATGATTTTCAACCCATTGATTGCTAACCGATAAGTACCAAATAGAATGGCCTCAACAGGGGTTTGACCAAAAAGCATAGATTCCATGGCAGGTTTCAACTCTGTTTCCACCTTGTCAAAAGTAATGGACTGACTCCAGTGTTTAAGGGGCTCGATCCCCGCTTTCTCCAAAGCTTCTGTGACTCCCCGCTTTCTTTCGATCATGTGAAAGAGTTTTGATTTATATCCTATAAAGCCAATGTTTTTATAACCGTTGTTCAATAAATGTTCAGTTGCTGAAAAGGATGCCTGAAAGCTGTCAATCGACACATAATCCGTCTGTAATTCCGGAAAATACCTGTCCAATAGGACAAAGGGATATTTTTGTTGATGTAATAGTTTGATTTGTTGGAATGAATTTTCCGTTGACACCACTATTAATCCATCTACCTGTCGGTCTAAAAACACATTGATAAGATCCTTGAATTTGTCGGGGTTTTCGTCCGAACTTCCGATAATGACCGTGTAGCCGGTTTTTTTTGCTTCATCTTCCACCTCCCGGGCGATGTTGGCAAAGAAGGGATTGGCAATATCGGCGATAATTAGTCCAATGGTGTGGGTTTTTCCACTTCTTAGACTTTTTGCCATATAGTTTGGGGTATATTTCAGTTCTTTCGCAATCCGTTTGATCTTTTGCGAAATTTCCGTACCCACGCGACTCTCTTTCTCTTTACCATTTAGCACATAGGAGACCAAGGCGGTGGAGACACCTGCCTTCTCAGCAATATGCTTTAAGGAAACTTTTCTTTTGTGAGGCATCAGATATTCATAAGCTAATTCAAAAATTAACACGAAACACCAACTAATAAAAGGAAAAGGATTACAATTTTTATCCATTGGCCAAATTAGCCCAATGGAATTCCAATTAGAAGATGGCGATTATTTGAAAATATTAAGGCTAAAACAGCACACTGTCATCAAGTTATAATTTCCGTAACAAATTTTTAATAAAACCTTTGCAAGGAAGTTTTTTGTTTGTTTTTTCAAAAAATATTCACTTGCAAAGGTTATCTGTACGAAATTATGCGAGGAGGGCCATGCTGTTTTTATGGCTTATCCCACCATACCCTCCGATCCAGGTTATTAGGTCCCTGCCGACTTAGCGCTTCCTGTAGATTGGCCAAATTTACTACCCGCTCGCTATCCGGATAGGGCATGCTACGGATAAAGTCACCCGTGATTTCTGAGCCTGTATAGGGGTTTTTCTGAAGTATTGGATACCCACTTCTTCTAAAGTTGGCAAAGAGTTCTGACCCATCTAAGAAAGCCGCTATCCAATATTCGGTGTTGATCAACTCAAGTTCCCTGCCGGCCACTAGAGGATGGGATGCGATGTATTGATCTATATCGGCAGTCGGGATGGAAGCGTTACCGTCATACAGGGCCATTTGTTCCATATTGGCACGGATGCCCGCTGCGTAATAATCGGCCGCATTTCCCTGTACCCATCCTCTTACTGCGGCTTCTGCCAAAAGCAATTGATTTTGGGCGTAGGTGAGTATAAACTGGGGGGCATCAATTTTCAACACCGTATAGATATTTGCTTGGGAGAAATCCCAGAGACTTACGACACCATTTGCCGCCAATACCGAATTGATGGATACATCATCATGGCCCATAGGCATACCTATCTGCAATGCAGGATCCCGGGTAATGCGGGCAACTGTTTGACTTGGCCCATTTGTTGCCCCGACATGGCGGATGGCTATAGACCTGAGACGTGGGTCGTTGTTAGCTTTTAAGTGATTGACAAAAGGTGCTGTCAGGTAATAATTGGCCTTTTCCCTTGCGCCTAAATGTACTCCTAGGTAGTTGTTGAAAACAGACGTATTTCTAAGAACCGCATTCTCGGCATTGGACTGAATCAAACCTCCGGCCACGGCCTTCGAAACAAAGTTTTGTGCTTTGACAGGATCCACCTTGCTTAGCCGCATCGCCGCCCGAAGCATCAGGGAGTAGCCAAATTTTTTCCAAAGCACTGGATCGCCCCCATAGAGGATTTCACTGGTTACTCTGGGATTGGCCGGATTAAGTGCCGCAGTGGCCTCTTCTAATTCTTTGAGGATGTCGTTGTAGATGGCTTCCTGAGTGTCGTACACGGGGTCTACGATTTGATCAATAAATCCACGGGCCCCCTGAAAATAGGGAACGTCTCCATAATTATCCGTCAAGACCATGTAGGCGTAGGCTTTCCAGATTCGTGCGGATTGGAAAAGATTGGCTCTGAGTGGATCTTCCCGACTCTTTTCTACTGCATCCACAATGTTTTTTAGCGCATTTCTATACGTATTCTGCCAGATGGGTTGCGCATTGGAAAGGTTAAGCTGATTATAATTAGCCCCGGCAAGTGAGCTGCCAAAAGGTGTTATAATCTGCTGGACGATCCCAAAATTATAGGACAGATCTTGCAACGTAGCAAATCCATCCCGATAACGCATATCGACAATACCCTGATTTAACAAGAAGAGCGGGCTAAGTGAGGTGGGGTCAACTTTATTGGTGTTGATTTCATCAAAATTTTCGTCACAGCTGAAATTAACTGCTGCTAAACAAAATATGATTATATAAATGATGTGATTTTTCATGGTTTTAGAATTTAGCGTTAAGATTAAAACCTAGACTTCTGGTAGGAGGCAATGCGGGCCAGAAATCCTGACCGTTGGCATTGTCCGAAGTGACGGATACGTTTTCCGGATCCATATTTTCTGTCCATCTTTTGATTATTGCCACATTGTTGGCTACTCCGCTTAGACGGAGTCGTTTGATAAACAACTTCTCCGGAAGGTGTTTGCTGAGGTCATAGCTCAATGATACCTGACGTAATTTCCAAAAACCGGCATTAACTACCCAATCTTCGTTGATGCCCAACACATTGGTAGTTTCATAGAATGGTTGAATTAAGGATTGGGTTGTGTTTATTTCCCCATTCGGGTTGACGCCATCTCCTACGACAAATCCCTGATCCCGACCGTTCAAGGTTTTCTTGTGGAGGCCATGTCGCTGATAATTTTGATTTCTTCCCTCAAACATCTTGTGACCGAGTTTGAAATCTATAAGAGTAAAGAGACTCAGTCCCTTCCAGGTAAAGGTATTGGTAATGCCTCCGAAATACATGGGAAGCACGGATCCCACGTTTTGGGGCTGGTCATTTCGTAGGGGTCTACCACTGTTTTGATCAAATACCTGTCTACCCTGATCGTCCCTGAGGTAGGTAAAAGTATATAACTGTCCGATTGGTCTACCGACCACCTGCCTTAATATCCTTCCTCCACCACTACTTACCGTGATCATCGTGTCAGCATCGGTGAGCCCTAATTTTAAAACCTCTGAGGTATTATAGGTCAGGTTTACACTGGCATCCCATCGGAATTTTTCGGTTCTGATCGGTGATCCTGATACCAACATTTCCAGACCCTGATTCATACTTTGTCCTATATTTACCAGTTGGTTGGTAAAACTGGAAGCATCTGAAATTTGGGTTGCTAGAATCTGATCATTCGTGATTTTCTTGTAATAGGCAAAGTCAAAAGTAATTTTTTCGTCAAACAAACGTAGTTCAAGTCCTATCTCGGTTTCCTGAACCCGCAAAGGTCTCAAGTTGGTATTGGGTACCGTATTGGCATTTACACGCCCAAGCGGTGAAGGTAGTCCGGCAGGGTTGGGAAATAAGTTATTATCCACGGCATAAAACAAGGCATTGGAATAGGGTGCCACGTTATCGTCTCCAACCTCAGCATAGGCAGCGCGTAATTTGCCGAAATACAGCCACTCTGGCAGGTTTTTAAAGGCTTGGGAAAACACAAAACTGGTAGACACGGAAGGGTACAAGATGCTTCTGTTGGCTGGTGCCAAGGTGGAGAACCAATCATTCCTGGCGGTAACATTTAGAAACAACCATTCTTTATAGGAGATTTCCCCTAATCCATATAGCGAATTGATCTGCTTCTCCGAAAGGCTGTAAAGGGGATCTTTTACCCTGCCGTTCATGACAGTATATAATTCCGGAATCACGAAATCCCTGACGGCAACACTATTATAGTCCATGCGCACATAGCGCTGATTTCCTCCCAAAGTCAATTCGACTTTAAAATCTCCAAATCCCCGATTTGCTCCAATCAGGAAATCATGGTTGGTCTCCCGAAATTGCCGCACGTCCTGGGCATAAGCTCCGTTAACAAAACCTGCGGGTGCAGGGGGGATCGGTGCATAACCATTGGGGGTGTTGTAATCGTTGTTCCTAGTATAATAGTCCATAGACAATCTGCCCATTGCATAGAGCCAGGGGGTAAAATTGTAAGTTAACGAGAGATTCCCGATTATCCGGTCACGCTTTACGTTGTCAAAGCGCTTGGAGGTGGAGTAATAGGGATTATTTCTTACCAGGAAACGAGACATCACAATTTCTCTCCCATCCGGATGGGTTATGTTGTTTCTCAGCGCTTCAAAAGGCATGGAATTGGCCAGGGTCATAACCACCGTGGCAGTAGAAAAGTCTTGGGCGTTTACCTGGGGAGGATTTTGATTTTTTTCATGGGAATAGATGGTATTGCCCGCCACGACTAATTTGGAGGTAATGTTTTGCGTGAAGCCCAAATTAATTGTTTGGCGGTTAAGTTCGGAATTGGGAACAATCGCCTTGTTGTCGGTATTGGCAAATGACAGGCTGAACCCTCCGTTTTCCCCACTGTTGGAGACTGTCAGCGTGTTGGCCCAATTGGTACCGATATTATAAAACTGCCTTATCCGACCATAAACCGGTTCGTAGGGCCATACCTCATTATCAAAAAGGACCTGGGTCATGCCCGGCTGAAATCGCTCCCCAAAACTCCAAACCCCGGAGGTAGGAAAAGCAGAAGTCGGTCTGACACCACCTTCACCCTGTCCAAATTCATATTGAAAATCGGTAAAGTCCAGTGGGGTGTCCGTGGTGAAATTGGAGTTGAATTCCACCCCAAGACCTTTTGCCGAATTTTTGGTCTTGGTCGTTATCATGATAACACCGTCTTTTGCCCGGGAACCATATAACGCCCCCGCAGTTGCTCCTTTTAGTACTGTAAGGGTTTCTATATCATCGGGGTTGATACTCAATAACCCATCCCCGCCATCGGAATTGTTCATTTGGCGGTTGCTAAAATCACCTCCCAGGGAATAATTGGAGTTGTCCATGGGCACTCCGTTGATGACAATAAGGGGGTTGTTTTGTCCGCTAAAAGAAGATTGTCCTCTGATTCGGATCTTGCTCGTTCCCCCCGGTCCCGTGGACATGGAGGAGATGTTTACGCCGGCTATTTTTCCCTGCAGGGCGTCTGCAAAGTTTGGTGTCCGGTTTTCTGAGACCATTCCACCATCCAGGGTAGTGGTGGCAAATCCCAGCGTTTTGGCATCCCGCTTAATGCCCAATGCGGTGACAATGACCTCATCCATTCCTATTTCGCTGCTGCTAAGAACGATGCTGAGTTGGGTGCGATTGTTCAGGAGAACGGTTTGGCTTGCATACCCGATGTATGAAAAGACCAGGCTTGCCGTGGGAGAGGCATTTAGCATAAAATTACCGTCCAGATCAGTGACAGTGCCTTGGGAAGTGCCACTGATGACGATGCTGACACCGGGGATTGGATCGCCGTTTTTGTCGACTACATTTCCGGTGATGCTAGTCACCTGGCCGAAGATGAAGCCTGAGCATAGCAATGCCAGAACTAAGAGAAGTACTTTTTTTTCCATGATACTTTTGGTTTAAATTGGGGTTAATTGTCATTTGTATATAATTAGTGTAATAAATTGGTTTTTATCTGACTTAAATAACAGCCTGTTTAATCGATTAAGCAATGAAAGTGATTTTTGGTGTTCTTCTAATTACCATTTTTGATTACTTACTGTTTTCGGAAAGGATATTGATATAAAAAAGGGAAAGAATTCGAAACCAATGTATGCTTAATCGATTAAAAAAACAATTTTTTTTATTTTAAATAATTTATAAAAATGAATTTAATAACCTGTATAAAATAGGTTTACCAAATAAAATTCTGATTAATATATGATTTAACTTATTTAAAAAAATAATAAAATCAGGTTTACATTTTTGTAAATAAAATAAAACATAGAATTTGTTAAATATTATTTAGAGAATTTATTTTTGTTTTTTTTGTGAATTAGTGACTTACCCGTGTATTAAATTGAATTAAAACCGGATTGCTTCAAGTGAGTTTGCCAAAAAAAAAGGAGCTGCAAGGGAAAATTTTCCCTTGCAGCTGCCAGACTTAATAATGGGTAGTGAATGACTTTTTTTACTTTTCACCAATTATGGATGGAACCATCCGGAGCTAATAAATAAGGATGTGGAAATTTGGTTGGCTCGGAGATTTCAAACAGGAAATCTGCTTTGCCCGGATCGAAGGCCACACCCAATCCCGGATTGGGGTTCAAGTAAACTTTTCCTTCCCGAAAATCAATAAAGTCAGCATTGAAGTAGGTAGGATATTCCGGAACCCCGCCGGCCAACTCGATCATACACCGGGTTGGACTCGATGAACCGAGCACGTGAATCAGGGCAGCCGTTGACAATGGCCCGGTAAAATGGGGGATGATTCCTACGTAATGGGTTTCCCCAATGGCCATGATTTTTTTCAGCTCGGTGATGCCTCCGGTATTGGGAAGGGTCACCCTGCTGTAGTCGATCAAGTGGTTTTCGATAAGTACATTGGTATCCCAGCGGTCTCCAAATTGTTCACCCACTGCTATAGGCACTTTGGTCATGTTACGGATGGTTCGATAAACCTCGGGATTTTCTGACCGGATGATGTCTTCCACAAAGTAAGGCTCCAGCTTTTCCAAGGCGTCACAGATTTTGATGGCCTCCGGCGTATCAAACCGGGTATGAAGGTCAACCGCCCAGTTTCCGTTGCCACCTACCGCCTGATTGAGTTTTTCACACATCTCGATGGTTTTCTTGCTGTGTAAATAGAAGTCAAAAGGTTCCTCGCCATTTCCCCCTGTGGGACCAATCCGGTAGCAACGCAAACCTGCTGCCAGACAATCCAAGGCCCTGCCTTCCATTGTCGTGGCGGTGGAATTTCTGAAACCCGTGGCATAGCATTCCACAAAATTTCGGGTTTTTCCGCCAAGCAGATCATAGACAGGCACTCCCAGTGCTTTGCCTTTTAAATCCCACAACGCCATTTCTATGGCACCCAAGGCATGGAGTTTTTCCCTTCCCGGTGGATAGAACATGCTTCTGTAACAATGCTGCCAGAGGTGCTCGATGCGAAATGGGTCTTCGCCGATAATCATTTCTGCAACTTGACGGATCATATCGTTGCTTCCACCTTCTCCTATCCCGATCAGTCCGGAGTCGGTTTCTATTTCTACGATTCCCCTAGCTTGGTTAAATAGCGGTTTGTTATATCCGGGAGCAGCATAATAGCGGATTTTAGCGATTTTCAGGTCCGAGGCATCAAAAGCCTTGGCGGGATAATGGATTCCGGCAAGCACTGCGGCGGAACCCAGTGCTCCAAGTTTTAAAAATTTTCTTCGTTGCATGGATAAATGAGGTTAAGATGGATGTATCGATGGGCAAGGATTGTAAAATTTTCTGTAACTACTCTGCTGGTTCCAATTTAGCTTTTAGATTTAGGTTCTCCAAGATGTTTTGTGATCCGTGATGTTTTAGCAGTTTAAGAGGTGGAATTTTATTTGTCTAACCGGCTAAACATTCCATAAATATTTCATTGGGCCTACATGAATTTAAAGAAAATTTACCCTGTAGTTTTCCGAGTTAGCAAATGGATAATCAGCCAGGCGAAAAGGTAGGTGAATCCGCAAATGGTAAACAATAAATTATAGCCACCGGAAAGGTTTTCTTGCATTTTGTAGGAGTCGAGTAAATATCCCACCAGCATTGGGAACAAAATCCCTCCGACAGCACCTGACATCCCACCGATTCCCACGACAGAACTGACAGAACTTTTAGGAAACATATCTGAAGCCAGCGTAAAAATATTCGTGGCCCATGCCTGATGTACCGCTACTGCCAAACTGATAAGTGCTACAGCCAACCAAACATGGGTTACAAACTGGGTTAAAATTATGGAAGTTTCGAGCAATGCAAATAGCAATAGTGCTCCTTTTCTGGCTTTTAATATCGGCCAGCCTCTCTTGATCAGCCAGGAAGAGAAATAGCCCCCACCTATACTGCCCACGGTGGTTGCAGTATAAATTACCATTAGCTCAGGGCTTGGCTTGGTAAGATCCAGGGCAAATGTGCTTGAAAAATATGAGGGCAACCAAAAAAGGAAGAACCAAAAGATCGGGTCTATGAAGAACTTACCTGTAATAAATGCCCAAGTCCTGGGTAAAGAAAAAAGCGTTATCCATTTGATAGGTCTTTCATTTGACTGATCCTGTCCGATTGCCTGACCCAAAAGGATCAATTTCAATTCGGAATCGGTAAGACGCTTTTGCTTGGAGGGTATATCATATAGAAAAAGCCAAAAGAGAAGCCACACAAACCCCAGAGCTCCGGTAATCCAAAATACTTCCTTCCATCCATAATAAGAAAGTATCCATGGTACTAAAAACAAAGCTGCCACTACCCCGATACTTGTTCCTGCATTGAATATACCGGTAGCAATTCCCCGCTCCTTTTTCGGGAACCATTCAGACACCGCCTTCATTGCTGCCGGAAAATTACCGGCTTCTCCAATGCCCAAACCAATTCGAGCGGCAGAAAAGCCGGTTACACTCCTGGCAACCGCATGCAACATACCCGCTGTACTCCATACAATGATACTAATGGAATACCCCCACTTCGTGCCCACTTTATCAATTAACCATCCAAATGCCAGGAGTCCTAAAGCATAAGCCGCAGTAAATGCCATTATAATATGTGCAAAATCTGTTTCTGACCAATTAAACTCTGTTTCCAAAGTGGGTTTTAATAAACCGATAACCTGTCGATCTAGATAGTTGATTGTGGTAGCAACGAAAAGCAAGCTTAATACAAGCCACCGATAATTATTTATTTTGACATTTATCATGACATATCTTTTGAGCGATATTCCTTAATTTCTTCCACAAACTTGTCAAAATGGCCTTTTAAACCTTGCCAATCTCTGTTTAAAATATAATGCTGTGGAAAGAGAGGAGTTCCGATACCCAAACCCTTGACCCCTACAGAAAGGTATTGTTGTATCTCTTTAAGAGATACCCCTCCGGTAGCCATGATTTTAATATGCCCTAAGGGAGCAAGAATATCTTTCAAATAACCTACACCTAATGCATTGGCAGGAAAAACTTTAACCATATATGCTCCTAAATCCCATACCTTTTTGATTTCGGTCGGTGTAAAAGCTCCCGGAAATATCGGAATATGCCTAGCCTTACATTTTTTAATGATTTGCTTATCGATGTTGGGGGCAACAATAAACTGTGCTCCTGCACTCAAAGCATTTTCCAGGTCACTGATGGAGCATACAGTTCCGGCCCCAATATTTAATATATGACCGTATTGTTGCAAAGCACTTTGGATGATCAATACTGCATCAGGACTATTCATGGTGATTTCAATGGTAGTCAGGCCAGCCTTAGCGTAAAGAGGCAGAATTTCCATGACATCATCAAAAGCCACATTTCTGAGAATGCCCATTACGGGCATTTGGTCGAAAATTTCTCCGCTGAAGGTTAAAGGTTCGGGTTTACTCATCTGATTATTGGATTCAAATATTTATGTGCCAATATTATCTGTCCTTTTACAATGGCTTTCTCAACATCGAAGGGGTTCAAAAAATATGTCATCTTATCTAATCCCAGACAAGTCAGCGCCTTTTTATAATGTTCATTTAAATTTTCTCCACAACACAATACCAACTGGGTATTAGGTTTGTTTAAAAGGCTCCGAAGTTCAAATCCTATCAAAAGCCCACTTAGGTAACTGTAATTTTGTTGTTTGCTCAACCTGTTGAAGAGTTGGTTGGTCCGGACTTTGAACAATGCCTGCAAAAGTGTGGTGCTTCCCGAGTAATTCACACCATCTATAAAAACATCCCAATCGATTCCGTCAACAGCATTTTCAGGCGATTGAACAGCTTCTTTCAATAATCCGTGTTTGGATACAATAGCAAATAATTCTCCAGTAATATAAGTTTCTATGCCGGCAATATTACCGTTGCGAATACTGACATGTTTGGAGTGGGTTCCCGGCAATAATACAGTGATTTGATCTTTTGCCTTTAATGATGAAAGCACACCTGCTATCCCTATTAAATGAACCTCTTCCCCACGCATCACCTCATCTCCATCTTTTACACCTGACAGCAATAAAACCCGATGGTTAAAGATCGGAGAAGCATCGATATGGTAAACAACGGCATTATGCCCCTCCAATGTAAATGGCAGTTCTGCATAGGGCAGATCTACTATCCCAATACTCGAAGAGGCCATGCCTGAAATCACCACTGGGATTTTATCTGTAGTGAGGTCATTACGGTCAGCAATCTTCCTCAGATGCTCTTCGAGCTTGGACAAATAAAAGTCCACCCTTCGCTTATCCTTATCAAAAGTATTTACCAGTACCCATTCATCATATAGATCAGCGATCCCATGTTTATCGGTTTCCTGATCTATAATTTCCTGACTTTGAATACTGATTAATCTTATCCGCAGAGAAGATGTACCCCAATCACAACAATAAATATAATTTGTCACAGGATATTGGCTCTAAATTTTATTTTTTCTGTTTGTACCCTAAATTAAAAACCCTTTTTCGGAAGATCATCAATATCCAGGGCATTTTTTTTTTGTTTGATAATAATTGATAATGTAGATTAGTCCTGCGAAATTCCAAGCTGTTCCTATTCTCAAACTGTTCAAGGCAAAGTGGGTCATTACAAATCGTAAAGCTAAAAAGACTTATGGCTTGGTTATTTATTTTTCTTATATTAAGCTGTGTAATGAGTAATGGCCACATTTCATCTATTTACCTGTTGGGCTTACAGTTCTCCAGGATAAATTTAACCTAGTGGCAGACAGCTGTTTTATAAATTTCCCCCATTTAATAAGTAAAAATGAAAATATATATGGTGTTCAATGCGCTACTTTTGACGCTAAGTGCCTGCAGCCAAAATGACCAATGGTATTCGGTTGAGGACTTTTCAAAAGTCATGAAGATCGATGCCCATGTTCATATCGATTCGGACCGATCAACCTTTGTTGAAAAGGCAATTGCGGATAATTTTCGGCTCATCAATGTGACCTTAGAGGTTGATGACGGTTGGAATGATGTTTACAGGAAATATGGGGACGGGCTTCATCAACATCAATCATTTCCCAAATCGGTGGATATGATCACGTCCTTTGCCGTTTCGGACTGGGACGAGGAAAATTGGGAAGGCAAGGTCATTTCCTGGATGGACAGTTGTTTTAAACAGGGGGCCCTGGGCGTGAAGGTTTGGAAAAACATTGGCATGGTATCCAGAGACACAGCCGGCAATCTAATTTCAATAGATGATGATAGGTTTGATCCTATTTTCCGGTTCATTCAGGAGCGCGGAAAAACCTTGATGGGTCATCTTGGAGAACCCAAAAACTGTTGGTTGCCATTGGATTCCATGACTACAGAAAATGACCGCCGCTATTTCGAAAACAATCCCCAATACCACATGTACCTTCAGCCGGAAATGCCCTCTCACGAGGACTTGATGGATGCCCGGGACAGTATGCTGGCAAAGCATCCTGAGTTAAGATTTGTCGGGGCTCACTTGGGAAGTCTGGAATACAGCGTGGACGTGCTGGCAGAACGCCTTGACCGGTTCCCAAATATGTCGGTTGATTTGGCGGCCCGAATGGGGCAGTTGTTTTATCAGACGGCAAATGACCGGGAGAAAGTCCGGGATTTCTTTATTCAATATCAGGACAGGATTCTTTACGGGACTGACCTGGGAGATAATGGGGAACGTTCTCAGGAAAATATGTACAGGAGCATGGATGAAAACTGGAGACGGGATTGGGAATTTTTCGTGACGGATAATATCATGAGCAGTTCACTGGTTCATGATCCTTTCCTTGGACTAAAATTGCCTAAGCAGGTGGTGGATAAGATTTATTACCACAATGCGGTAAGGTGGTTGGGAATGGAGGAATAAAAATAGAATTTCGGGAGAAATCCCCCAATCTTCCAATTTTCCAATTTTAAATTTTTCAATTAAGGATACCGAACACCGAATGATGAATAATGAAGTAAGAAATTTTTAAGACCGAGCTCCTCAAACCCCAAACCCATACTCCTTCTCCACCAAACAAATCCGGGCCTTAAAGGAAGAATACCATTTTTCACGCCCCATTTTTTGGGCAAATAGGTGCTCGGAGACCATTTTCCAATTACGGATGGCTTCGAGGCTTTTCCAATAACTGACAGTGATACCAATGCCGTCCCGGGCGGATTCGTGACCTAGGTAACCCGGCTGCTTTTGGACCAATTGGGCCATTTCTTCAGACATCTGTCCATAACCTTCATCAATGTTTGTCCGAATACTGGTAAAGATGACAGCGTAAAAGGGAGGCTTGGGTGTGTTGGAAATTTTGCTCATAATGATGGGATGTAAACTTATTATTCCCAAATTTGGATATTCAGTTATGAAAAAGCATCTTTTTTACATTTTCTTTTTGTTGATAATTATTGAAGCTTCCGGACAGCAGGTCAGACGCTTGGGTATGGAGGGAAGTTATGGTTTTATCATACCCCATTCCAAAGAACTTCGGCCCATTTCGGAAAGCAATCCCTATGGATTATCCATGCATTACCAGCTTTTGAAGCAGAATAAAGAAAATTGGGATGCCTGCAATTGTTTCCATTATGTGGGGATTCAGGCTTCATACCTAAACTTTGGCAATCCGGAGGTTCTGGGTTCCGCTTACCATTTATCGGGTACTTTTGAACCCATACTTTGGAAAAAAGGTCCTTGGTTTCTCAGCTTGCTGACAGGTATAGGATTCAGTTATCTGGACCAGGTTTATGACCCAATACATAATCCTGACAACCTGTTTTTTTCTTCTCCTTTAAGTTTTCTCGCCTTTGTAAATCCAAAATTCGAATACAGGTTTGGGGATGATTGGGGCATAAATCTCTCATTGGCTTATAATCATATTTCCAACGGAGGACAAAGCCAACCAAATAAAGGAATCAATTACCCCATGATGGGAATCGGGATCAACAGGTATTTTGAATCGTCACCTTTTCCGAAATATAAAAAGTCCGTCTTGCCAAGTGCTGTCCAATGGTATATCGAAACTGCCTATACCCACAGGGAGTCCAATTGGTCAGAAGGGAGAAAGCCGGTATTCACTGTATTGGGAGGCTTTCATAAAAGTTTTACTGTCATCAATGCATTAGGCGCAGGCATAGAACTGACGAAAGATTACTCGCTGGAAGTGGAAGATAACAGAACTGAGGCATTGATGCCGGCACCATTTATTGCGCATCATTTGTTGTTTGGAAGATTTGATTTCAATCAAAGAATGGCAGTTTATATGAATAAGCCAGTAGGCTACCATGATTTCATTTTTTACCAGCGTTATAGCCTGATGTACCAAGTGATAAAGGATTTTTCAATGGGTTTTTCTCTTAAAGTCCATGGGCATGTGGCCGAAAATATCGACTTTAGGATTTCCTATAGATTTTAGTCACAGAAACTTCTTCCGTCTTCGGTCTTCTGTTCAAAATGGTGAAAATGGATTAGGCTTTCAGGATCGAGAAAATATAAATTACTGACCACTGGTCAGTTTTTAGACGATAATAGTCCGGAGTTTCAAACTCCTTACTCAGGGTCACGAAGCCACAGTCTTCGGACAACAGAGGAACTTCTTCCG
>NZ_JBGTCA010000576.1:0-12130 GCF_041749095.1 Aquiflexum sp.
TTCCTTTTTTGCATTAATACTCCAATTGGCTACCTTTGCGACACTTCAAAAGAGAAGGTTTTAAAGGAGTGGTAGTTCAGCTGGTTAGAATGCCTGCCTGTCACGCAGGAGGTCGCGGGTTCGAGTCCCGTCCATTCCGCACAAAAAATTGAAAAAGAATAGTTTAATTTTAGCTCAGATGGAGCTAATGAATAAAGAATTGGAGAGGTAGTTCATCCCTTTAGCTATCGGGAGGTTAGAATTCTTGTCCCGATACATCGGGAAGGTCCCTGGTTCGAGTATCACATTTAAATGAAATTAAAGGCATCACGGAGTGGTAGTTCAGCTGGTTAGAATGCCTGCCTGTCACGCAGGAGGTCGCGGGTTCGAGTCCCGTCCATTCCGCTCAAGCCTCAGATTATCTGGGGCTTTTTTTTGGTTAAATTCCAGAATACGATTAGTGGTAGAGCCATTCCGTACCGAGTTGGCTAAATTAATAATGTGATTTTTGTGAATATGTTATATCCACGAAATAGTAAGTTCTAATCTTTTTTTGTGAAATCTCGCTAATAAAAGCTCTTTTAGCACCCAAAGGACTCTCTTTCCCGATAATTGAAAAAGTATCCAATTTTTCAACTATGGTTTTTAAAGGGTCATTTAATATGTGATATTCATAATTATTTGACGTAACACCATTTGTATCAAAATTAATGGATACAACCTCATCTCTATTTGAAGTCCAAACAAATGAAAAAGTACTTAGGTCCACTTCATCAACTCTTTCAATCATCCATAGAGTATCATAATCACTTTTAAACAATTCAATTAATTCGATTTCCTTAATAGCCATTCTTCTTGAATGATTAAGATTTTCCGCAATAGTTGGATTAAACTTTCTTTGTTCGACAAGCAGATTTTCCAAAATCGTGTTTACATCTTTATTCATTTTCAAAGGGTAGCAACAAGTACAGAATAAAACAAATGCTGTTATCGTATTCATCATTTTGTTCATTACTTGTTCAGATATTATTTAAAAAGACCCAACTTTCATTGGAGTAGTATAAATTTTTTGTTGGTATCGTGTAAAGGTCTCTGCCGATAATTATTAGCAATATTAATTTTTACCTAATACTGGAAATCCATTCAATTTTAGAATAATCATTAATCATTGCTTCCCCAACTTCAACTGCCAATTCCAAGAATCTCTCATAGAATCTTCAAGTAAATACTTAGCATCCCAGCCCAATACTTTATTTATTTTCTCCGTATCAGCCCAGACTTTCTCTATATCTCCTTCTCTCCTCGGTCCTATTTCATAATTCAATGCCTGACCACTGACTTTCTCAAAAGTTTTGATTACTTCCAATACTGTGTTTCCATTGCCGGTGCCGACATTGAAAAGATCATAAAAGTTGTTTTTCTGCTGAAATAAATATTCCAGGGATTTGACATGTGCATCTGCCAAATCCATCACATGGATATAATCCCTGACGCATGTACCATCCGGAGTATTGTACTTATCTCCAAAGACTGTGAGCTTTACTCTTAAACCTGCGGCTGTTTGCGTAATGAAAGGGACCAAATTGTTAGGTACTCCAAGAGGTAATTCCCCGATTTCCCCTGATGGATGTGCACCTACGGGGTTGAAATACCTTAAAGACACAATCCTGGAATCTGCACCGCTTTTGATATAATCCACCAAAATGTCCTCGCAGATTTTTTTGGTATTTCCATAGGGGCTTTCTGCCGGTTGCCTCGGTGTGGATTCCTTGACAGGCAATATTTCCGGTTGTCCATAGACTGTGCAGGAGGATGAAAAAACAATGTCTTTCACCCCAAATTTGGACATGGTTCCTAACAGAATGAGCAAGGAATCAATGTTGTTTGAATAATATTTCAAAGGAAGCCTCGTACTTTCACCTACAGCTTTGAAAGCTGCAAAATGAATCACACCTGAAAAATCATTCTCAAGAAATACTTTTTCAACCCCTGACCTGTCCAAACAGTCCACTTCATAACATTTGACTTCCCTGCCGCAAATTTTACTCAATCCCGCTAATGCTGATTTTTCTGAATTGGAAAAATTGTCAATGATAACAGGTTCGTAACCTGAATTGACCAATGCCACAGCAGTGTGTGACCCAATGTACCCTGCACCACCTGTAATAAGTATTTTTTTCATATTGCTTAAAATTAAATTACAATAATAACAGCTAGAATTCAAAAATCAGTTCTGTTGAAATATATTAACGGATTAAAGTAAAGAATCCGCTTAATTCTTTGGAAGTAACCTCACCGTTCACATTCATTTCCAAAAACATCAAATAAGTATAAGAACCTATCGGCGCTTCTTGCCCATCTACTATTCCGTCCCAGGCTGTATCTCCACTATAGATCAAATTCCCCCATCTGTTCAGTACCTTCAAAGTGAAATTGACATTACAATTGGAAACCGGACCGTACAAGCCATCCATTGGTTTGAAACCGGTCGGCATTCTGACCTGGGGAGCCTCTTCTACCATTTCACCTTGCCCATTGCTGACGCATCCCCTGCTGTCCGTTATACTGATATTATATACACCCCGGGGGATACCATCTAAAGTTACTCCTCTTGAATTGTCATGTTCCCACAAATAAATATACGGTCCCTGACCATCCACAGCATTCACTATTAACTCCCCATTGGATTGTCCGGGGCAACTTGGTTTAAGTACCCTAATATCTGCTACCTTCGGTATGGGCGACTCTATCCTAAAAT
Organism: Aquiflexum sp.; assembly: GCF_041749095.1. GTDB lineage: Bacteria > Bacteroidota > Bacteroidia > Cytophagales > Cyclobacteriaceae > Aquiflexum. Next base: position 2,738 of record NZ_JBGTCA010000576.1, read on the forward strand.
TGACAGGTAATGTACATCCATTGGCGTCTGAAACTACTAAGGAGTATTCTTTGCCTTCCAACTCTGTAAACCTAATCTCATTGTTATTGACCACTGCTAAAGGATAATCAATGGTATAGGGCCCAATGCCACCTGTGATTTCCAATACTTCTGTTCCGTCTGCCCTTCCAAAACATGATGTGGCAATTGATTCCAACTCCCTGAAGCCCAATAATTGTGGTTCGGCTACTACTATATCCTCCAACAAAACTGAACACCCAAATGAATCTGTAACCTCAACAGTATAAGTGCCTGATAATAAATTGTCTGCGGTAATTGAATTTAAAGTTGCTTGATGGATCCATGTGAAGGTATAGGGTGATTTCCCTCCATTGACATCAAGATTTATTCTTCCTGTGTTCCCTCCAAAACATTGCACATCATCCAAATTCAGGACAGAAGCTTCCAATAATGGATTAATTACCACCTCCAATTCTGGGGAAGTTCCTTCACACATGTCATCAAATAGACTGAATTCCCTGTACCATATTTTCCCTGTGACACCGGGATTAAACCATTTCACCTCCACTACGCTTTGGTCATCTGCCCCAATAATCTCACCTTCTTGAATAAACCATTCAAAGCCCCTGTTATTGAATTTTTCCGCAACGGTGTATTCATAAGTCTGTTCAGGATCAAAACAAACCTCCACCACTCCGGTTGGAATTCCTGCGTCAATCAAGGGATTAATGACAATCCCTAATGTAATAGGATCACCGGGACAACCTTCGGAATTATATGGCACTGCAATCACCTGTGCATTTGGATTGGCAGGTCCCCAAAGTATGGTAACCTCTTTATTTTCCTCATCCACTTCAATAATTTCTCCACCTACCACTTCCCAATCCACGTTAGAAATAATTTCTTCTGATAAAAAAGCATAGGTCAATTCTTCTACCAAAGGACAGGCTTTTGTAATGCCTGAAATTTCTCCCTCAGTATTATTTACCTGGACATTAAAAACCACTTCCTGCTGTTCATCACAACTGGCCTCACTGATAGCCGCAATTACTTTGATTTCATACTCCCCTAATTCTGTATAGGTATGGTCAACTACCTTTCCTACTTTGGTGCTGCTCCCATCTCCAAAGTCCCATACAAAATAAGTGAAGAGGTCATTTTCAGGTAATATCTCCCAAGTTCCTTCCCTCTGATAACATGCCACCCTTTTACCCAATAATTCAAAATCATAAGACGCCTCAACTTCAAAATTCAGGTTGTCCAAACTTGCACCTACAGCGTAGCCATAAGATTCAATATAACCAAATCCATACACGTAGGCTATCAGGCCTTCTGAATTCCTCAGGTTATGAACCCCCTGATTGATCCGAATCCGGGCATAGGAATATTCAGAGTTCTGGGTAATCTCTTCGAAATTATTACCAATATTCTGACCATCTAACCATGTGTCATCTTTTGAGTCTGTTTTTACAATTATATTGACATAGTGACTGGTTATGGAAGGTAGTTGTATGGCATTGAATGTAATGTTACTCAATAGTTGTTGATTGGGGCTGTACGTAATCATAAATGGGTCACCATCCTGAAAGAAGGCCTGAGTCGGATCGTTACATCCCTGACTTTTAGCAAAGACAGTTACGGAAGAGGGTTTATTGGTAACTATATTGGCGACCTGATCCATTTCAAAATTCAGGGTAAGGAATTTCCCCGCTTGTAGTGTACCTACATTATTTCCATCTACCAATACTTCTGTACCATCTTCCGAAGCAAGAACTTTGACCAATTCACCGGATGATCTTCCTGAAAAAGGAATGTGAAAAAACTCTGTTCCCCAAGTATTCACAGGGTATGTCTGCTGAAAAAGGTGGTCATTTGCCTGACCACAATCACCTACACTGGTCCATTTATTCCCGCCAAAAACAGCTATATTTTTACATTCATCCACATTTTCACCCACTACCCTTACCCTTGAACCTGTCAGGTCACCCCGTGCTTTGAGTTGATAGCTTTGACCCCGGTTCAATAAAATGACGAATGGGGTATCGGCAGGTCTGCCGCTTGTGGTAAAGACTGAGGGAGTTATTTCTATTCTGGTGTCATTTTCCACTCCTACTACCAAAAGCGTACTTTCATCATTCACATTTGCTTCGTAATTCACCTGAGTGGTCATGGTTTCATAATGGGAAGTGATATAATAATCTTTCCCAAGTGTTGGCAATGGAAGGACTACCGTACCATCAGCCGACCTGAACCTTTCATTGAAGGCGTAAACTGAAATATTTCCGGTTGAAATAATATAAACACCTTTGCTTTCCACTATTCCTGAAGTCCGGTGAAGCATGTCCACATCATTGATATTGTGCATAAACTGCTGACCGGGTGTCAAGTTAAAATTCAGTGTCCTGCCCGCATACTGCAAAGTACCGCTTGCATTTTCACTGGCTGTGATGACCACAACACCGCGGTCGGGGGCATCAGGAGGCAATCCGTTGTTTTCCATAAATCCAAACCAAAATTCCTTTCCAACGGTAGTTACCTGTGCAATTGCCTGAACGGAAAAAATCACCTGCATCACTGCAATCAAAATAGAGAAGGTCAGGGCTTTAAAAACTCTCATCAATTAAATAAATTTAACGCCGTTAATTTAAAGTAAAGTTTTCGGTATAAAAACTAATTTAAAGTGAAATACAATTTTCTTTCTATAAGCTGTTCATTTCAACAAATCAAAACCATTTTTTTGGGTTTCAATAGAATACTTGATCACGGCATTTTTTCGACTTTTATATTGAGGACGTAATATTCGAATTAAATGCTACTTACAATTCCAATTATTTTGTCAAACTATACCTTTTGAAAAAAAAAAATTATGGTTTTAGATAATGTATGTACACAATGATGCCAGTAAATTGACAATCAATATAATTCTTGGCTGGAGATTGAAATTTGCGGTACATCGGTCTTCCGACTTCGGTCTTCGGTCTTCCGACACCAATTTATACACGTAACAGGCAGGATTTCAGATAACCATTTAAAATAAATTCTAAAAAATATGCCTTTCCTTTTTACATTATGAATCAGATATATATATTTAAGAAATTAAAGTAGTACTTCATTAATTTTGAATCACCCAAATCCAAAATAAGACTGCTTCAGATGCGGTATTGTCTCACCCTTGACCTGAAAAATGATCCTGTTTTGATTGCTGAATATGAATCTTACCACCAAAAGGTTTGGCCTGAGATCGTACAAAGCTTTTATGATTCGGGGATTTCAACAATGGAAATCTACAGATGGGAGAACAGGTTATTTATGATTATTGAAACTGAAGAAGATTTTACATTTGAAAAAAAAGCCAAGTCTGATGCTGAAAATCACATCGTACAAGAATGGGAAAGCTTAATGTCCAAATACCAGGAAAAACTTCCGGGCGTTAAAAAAGAAGAAAAATGGCAATTAATGAAAAAGATATATAAAGTATAAAGCAAAGAAAATTATTATTTTTGATCAAAGTTTTACTTGAAAGCCGTGCCGTACAAAGAAAGAGAAATCGAGAAAAAATACTACTCCATAGGCGAAGTAGCGAGTATTTTTAAAGTAGCCCCCTCATTGATACGATATTGGGAAGGTGAATTTGATATCATCAAACCCAAAAAAGACAAAAAAGGAAACAGGCGGTTTACAAAAGATGATATAGAAAAAATCCGGTATATCTACCAATTGGTCAAAATCAAAGGATATACTTTGCAAGGGGCCCAGGAAGTCCTTAAATCCGGTCATGAACAGGTTTTTGACAAAGCCACGATGGTTGACCGGTTACATCAGATCAAAAGATTTTTAATGGAAATCAGAGATACCATGCATGTCAAAGCCGAATGATACACAACACCATGAATTGGCGCTCAGTCTTATTCCACAGATAGGCCCTGCGGTCTATAGAAATATCATTGCTTATACCGGGTCTGCCTTTAATTTTTTGGAACTGCCAAATGGTAAAGCAGCAAAAATTCCAAGAATCAGTCAAAAGCTCCTCTCCTTGCGGAAGGAAAAGACTTCATTCCTCAAAAAAGCAGAGGAGCTTTTGGAAATCTGTATCAAAAAAAATATTCAGGTAATCACCATTTCAGACCCACAATTTCCCCAGAGACTCAAGGGTATTGAAGACATGCCCATGGTGATATTCAGCAAAGGCTTTTCTGATATGAATCCTAAAAGGACTTTGGGGATAGTAGGTACCAGAAATGCATCCGAATATGGCAGAAATATCACCAGAAAAATCATAGAGGATGTCGCCCCATATAATCCCACAATAATCAGTGGACTTGCCTACGGGATTGATATAGAAGCCCATAAGGCTGCCCTACAATATGATTTGCCTACTTTGGCTATATTGGGATCTTCTCCGGATCAAATTTATCCTTCCATCCATAAGAATACGGCAATCTCCATGTTGGAAAAAGGTGGATTGATCAGTGAATTTTTGCCCGGCAGTGAAATGCATCCAAGCAATTTCCCAAAACGCAACAGGATTATAGCAGGCCTATCCGATGCATTGATTGTGGTAGAAGCCGCCAAAAAAGGTGGGGCATTGATAACTGCCGAAATAGCCTACAGCTACAACAAAGAAGTATTTGCTGTTCCCGGCAACCTTCAATCTACATACAGTGAGGGATGCAATAACCTGATCAGAACCATGAAAGCATCAATTTTTACAGGATTAAAAGATCTGGAAGAAGCTTTGTCCTGGTCCAAAGAAAACAACGGTGTAGAAACAAAAACTAAAATCGAGAGCATTCAGGATTTGGACGATACAGAAAAAAAGATCTATGAAATCCTTGTAGAATCCAAAGAACTTGAAATTGACCAATTGGCATTTCGAATGGAATTGCCACTTTCGGTTTTAGCTTCCAAACTTTTGAATATGGAGTTTCAGGGGATAATCCGTGCTATGCCCGGTAAAAAATATAAACTCGTTTAGTGATATATTTTCCCCCTCTGGGTGTAGATTAAACCTTCGCTGGCGGCCGGGAGTATCCCCCTCTGGGTGTAGATTAAACTTTGGGTGGCGGCTGGGTGTAGATTGCAACTACACCCATTTATAACAGGCACTTCGGAAATGAAAAGTACGATGTAATCATCAAAAATTCACTTCAATCAAACCCTAAAAACCCGAGTATTGGTTCATGGCATGATTTTTTGCACTTGAAATGCAAAACACATTATCTCGTTAGCTATCATGCAATTGGAATATCAATTCTAAAATACATCTAATATCTTATCCTGAATAGTGGAATTGCAAATTCCTTTATATAGTAAGGACGTAGTTTCAAACTACGCCTAGCGCCTCCACCACACTTCGCCCAGCTGGGGAGAATATAATTGAAATTTATACCACTTTTGGGGTATTTGGTCTGACGCTTTTTTTCAGGACATTTATTCAGACCAAATTTTACAAATCATGAAAAAATTCCTGACAGTATTAATTTTATCTTTTGTCCTGCATTGCAACCAAAGTTTCGCTCAGTTTGGGATACAGGCAGGACCGGTAGGTATATTGGGCGAGGCTTTCCCGACAGCGGATGGTCTTGACAAATTAGGCGGTGCCATGGGTTTCACTTTCGGTGCCATTTACAATCTTCCTATGGGTGATCAATTTGTCATCCAGCCTGCACTCAACTTCCTGAATAAGCAATGGAAGGATGATCTGGAAAACCTGACAACAGGAGACTCTGAAATCACCAAAGTGAGCATCAATTATTTGGAGATTCCTATCCAGTTTGTTTTTACCGGAGGAAATGAAAAAGGCTTTTTTGCCGGTATCGGCCCATCATTCAATTTGGGTCTATCCGGAAAAAGAACGGTGGACCTGAATGGCAATACCAACACCAGTGATTATAATTTCGGTAGGGGTGCCAACGAAGAGCCTCCACTTACCATCGCTGTCAATGCCATGGTGGGTTATTCCTTTGGGGCTGTTCAACTGGGATTGAACTTCAGTCAAGGATTGACCAATAAGCCCAGCGACAATTTTGATCAGGGCAATGTCAATCATCTGGCATTGAGGTTGGGGTATATTTTTAGGTAATATTGATGTGCAGTCATCTGAAAGTCTTAACTCTGAAAAATAGTTTGGAGACGGAAGATCGAAGTATAAAAAAACCTCCAAATCTCATTATGCGATTTGGAGGTTTTTTAATTCATTTTATTCAAATTACCTTCTTCCCATCTTCGGCATCATGCCGCCAAGTGCTTTTTGGGGGCCGCCCATTTTGTTCATCTGTTTCATCATTTTTCGCATATCGCCAAACTGCTTCATCAGGTTATTGACTTCCACAATGGTTCTTCCGCTGCCTGAAGCAAGTCTTTTTCTTCTGCTGCCATCTATGATATCCGGATTTTCCCTTTCCAATGGAGTCATACTTCTGATAATGGCTTCGATGGGTTTGAATGAATCATCATCGATATCCAGACCTTTCATGGCTTTGCCCATTCCCGGAATCATACCCACAATGTCCTTGATATTTCCCATCTTTTTGATCTGCTCCAATTGGGAAAGAAAATCATCAAAATTGAATTGGTTTTTTCGGATTTTGGCATTGATTCTTTTGGCTTCATCCTCATCGAAGGATTGTTGTGCACGCTCCACAAGAGAGATTACATCACCCATCCCCAAAATTCGCTGTGCCATACGGTCAGGGTGGAAAACATCCAAGTTCTCCATTTTCTCACCCGTGGAAATAAATTTGATGGGCTTATTGACTACGTGTCTGATGGATATGGCAGCACCACCACGTGTATCACCGTCCAACTTGGTCAGGACTACGCCATCAAAGTTCAACCGCTCATCAAAGGTCTTGGCTGTATTGACAGCATCCTGACCGGTCATGGAATCAACGACAAAAAGTGTCTCAGATGGGTTCAAAGCTTTTTTCAAAGATTCTATTTCCTGCATCATCTGCTCATCCACCGCCAAACGGCCTGCGGTATCGACAATGACTATTTTCTTTCCTTTTTGCTTGGCATAGGCCAATGCATTGTTGGCAATTTGAATGGCATTCTTGTTTTCCGGTTCGGCATAGACCTCCACGCCTATCTGCTCGCCCAAAACCTTCAACTGATCTATCGCAGCAGGTCTATAAATATCGCAGGCAACCAATAAAACCTGTTTTCCTTGCTTTTTAAGATAATAGGCAAATTTTCCAGTAAAAGTCGTTTTACCGGAACCTTGAAGACCGGAGATCAAAACTACAGCCGGGTCACCTTTGACATTGACGTCCACTTTGCTGCCACCCATCAGGTTGGTCAGTTCTTCTTGGGTGATTTTCACCAATAACTGTCCCGGAGAAACAGCAATCAACACATCCCTACCAAGAGCTTCCTCTCTGATTTTATCGGTGACTTCCTTGGCTACTTTATAGTTGACGTCAGCATCTATCAAGGCCCTTCTGATTTCCTTGACAGTGGTGGCAACGTTTATTTCAGTGATTTTCCCTGTTCCCTTAAGGGTTTTAAAAGCGCGGTCTAATTTTGAACTAAGATTATCAAACATGTTTTCAATACTATTTGATGCAAAAATAGGAATTTATTTGGTACTAAAATGGAATTGAATCCTATGCGTGTATGTTTCGCCAGGATTTAAGCTGGCAGTTGGAAACGCAGGTTCATTGGGAGAATTTGGGAATACCTGTGGTTCAAGACACATACCCATATGCTTGGTATAAGCTATTCCATCAGTGGTGATGCTACCGTTTAGAAAATTTCCCGAATAGAACTGAACTCCTGGGGCATCGCTATATAATTCCATAAACCTACCGGAACCGGGATGGTACACTTCAGCTATTTTCACCAATTCATCATTATGATTTTCTTTGATCACATAATTATGATCATAACCACCTGATACTTCAGCTATTCTTTCACCAACAGTATGAGGATCGTTGAAGTCAAAAGCTGTACCTTTGACTGGCGCCAATTCTCCGGTTGGAATCAACTCATTGTTGACAGGGGTGTATTTGTCTGCATGGATGACCAACTCATGACCTAGAACATTTTCTTCCATGGCACTTAGGTTAAAATAGCCATGATGGGTCAGGTTGACTATGGTAGGCTTGTCAGTTTCAGATTCAAATTCCACCAATAGCTTATTGTCTGCTGTCAGTTCATAAGTAAGGGTTGTTTTTAGATTACCGGGATATCCCTCTTCACCATCCGCACTAAGATAGGTCATTCTGACCTTCATGGAATTTTCACTTTCCACCATTTCAGCCTCCCAATGTTTCCTGTGAAAGCCTATCAATCCCCCATGTAGATGGTTATTGCCATTATTGGTAGCCAATTGATATACATTTCCATCCAATTCAAATTTACCTTTAGCAATCCTGTTGGCATATCTACCTACGGAAGCACCTAAATACCCTTCATTGGAATCATAGCCATCCAAATTGTCATGTCCAAGGACAATATTTTCAGAATTCCCGTCTTTGTCGGGCACCAGCAATTTGGTGACCAATCCACCAAAGCTGGAAATTTCAACCTGTATGCCGTTACCATTGTCAAAGGTGAATAGTTTGGCATTTTTACCACCCACAGGAACTTCCTGAATGTTGACATTGAATTTGATTTCCTTTTTTTCCATTTCTTTGTTTTCAGATTTAGGTGATTGACAGGACCAGATTGTCCCAAAAGTTAATCCCACAGAAAGTATTGCAGGCATTAGAAGTTTTCTTTTCATTTCAGCTTACTAGTTTTTGTTTTTTGTAAAAGTATAAAATTCTATAAATTCTATTCCTGTTTCCTTCACCCAGATGATTAGTCGAATTGGTATCCATTCTTGTTATTTTCACTTAACTCAGGGGCTACGACTTCCTCAAAACCGTCTGACTGCTCAGAACCATCTGAAAGTGCCCCTCTTGGTTCTTGTCTCCATGAGTCTTTAACATTTTATAAATGTTCAGAATAGGTAATGACATCAGGTTAACCGTCATCCCGAGTAATTAACATTTTGGAAATGTTCAGAAAATATAATGACATTAGTTTGGCTTATATATGATTAATTTAAACGAAATTAATGTAAAACCAGTAAATAATTGCACTTATCAATAATCTGTCAATGGTAGGCACGAGGGATCTCAAGAGGAACTATTAATGTTAATTCTATCATTAACTGATCCTCAGGAGACCCTTCCTACGTCAGGGTGACGGGCCGCTCCGATTTATGTCTTTGGTATACTCGGGGCTGTGTCTCAAGTCTCACATCTCAAGTCTCACTTCTACCCTAACATCCCTGACCATAATACGCATCTTTTCCATGTTTCCTTTCAAAGTGCTTTCGGATAAGCGCTTCTTTCAATCTTGGTGCATTGGGATTGATCTGTAAGGTAAGATAGGCCATTTTTG
>NZ_JBGTCA010000577.1:0-1619 GCF_041749095.1 Aquiflexum sp.
AAAAGCGGACACTTACCTCCTTCTCGGTGACAAAGACTTATTATTCCCATATCAAAAATCCATTGAAAATGCCAAAAAACACATCAAACCGCTGAAAGACATCAAGACCTTTCAAAATGTAGGGCATGGCATAGAAACCTATCCCATGGCCATGCAGTATATCGGGGAAAGAATTAAGGAGATATCTTAGACCAAAGCTGTCTGCTGATTTTTTAAAAAAAACAAACAATTCAGCTCTCATCCATCATTTCTCAAACTCCACCTCATATAGTGACATATACTTTCCTAAATCTGAAAATTTGAAAAATAATCGTGCTTTTTTCCCCAATCTTAAACTTGTATACTTATTTTCAATATCTCCCGCTGTACTCAAGGGTTGTAAAGAGGGGTACCACAGAACACGTCCTGGCTTTTCAACCAATAGTTGGGGTTTGGTCCAAGCTTGGGAATTTGTACCTTCTCCAAAATCTCTATTTGGATTGAAAGAAATATACAACTTATCCCCAATCCAGGATTGCCCATCCACTCTTCCCATGAGCATGACCCAACATTCCAAATAATCGTTCCAACTGACGGAGGGTCCCCAATGGAACCCTCCTCCAGGAGAGGAAGCTGGACCTCCTCCTTCTGTAACAGGAATCTGCAAGGATGACACAGGCTTTCCAACACCATTCCAAGCTGCATTGAACCCTATCCCATCCCATCGTTTGGCCTTGCCTTGAGGATCATCTAAATCATCTAAACTAATCCGTGCAATGCTTATACATTGACCGCTTGCCTCAACCAAAGGGTCATAATTTTGGGCTTCATATACTCCCTGATAGCCATATTCCCCATAAAACAAATACAGGTATTCACCAACTGCCACTGCGGAAGGGTCACCTACACCACCAGCAAATGTTTTGGAAATATTGTGGGGTTTTAAAATCATCCTCGGTTGTTTATCCTCCAAAAACAGACCTTTGTTTTCCCAAGACCAGCCCCCATCTGTGGATTTCATTACCCCGATGCGGCATACCGCGGCAGGAGTAATCCGTTCTGTCAATCCCAATGGCCAATCTTTGTCAATATAACCTTCCCCGGTTTCCGGATTGAAAGGCAAGGTTTCCGGATAATTTTCATTGTGATATATGGCATACAAAGTTTTGCCACTCGAGTCTCTTTGGTCCTGGTACACCGTCTCAAACCAAACTGCTCCATGAAGCCCGGGCTGGCCTAGAGGTGCATTTTTCGGTAGTTTAGGAGCGATGTATGCAGATGCAGGGGAAGAAAAAACCTCATCAGCATTGAAACCGGAGGCAAATTTCAAATCTTCAGCAAAACCCCACACCGGGTCCTCTCCATATTTTCCTGGAAAAATCCGTAAGGTATCCCCAATCCATACTTCGGCCATATTGCAGTCAACGAAATTATTGAAATGAAAGGTATCTGTTTCGATAAGACGGAATTTTGGAACTTCAAATGTTTCCATTGAAAGCAATTCGGAATTGTGATTTTTGGTCTGGCAAGCGCCAAAAGCAAAAAGGAGAAGTAAATTCAGGATAAGCCATTTTGGGTTCATAGAATTTTATTATGTATACCTTTTAAATATAAAAAAGTAAAGGCACAATAGAAATACC
>NZ_JBGTCA010000578.1:0-4397 GCF_041749095.1 Aquiflexum sp.
ATCCAAATGATTATACCAATCTGCCCAAGATACTTCAGAGAGAAAATATAGACCCCAGAATCCCCTGGCTATATAACTTTAAACTGGACTTCCGATTTAAATAAATGTAATATAAATTGTGCCTATAAATTGCTTGATAGCCATCGGGAGGTCTCGTATTCTGCGGTTCACTGGATTATGGGTTGCGCCTGAATGACATAGTCGGGCAGGTTTTGAGGTAATAGGAAAGCAAGGATTCATACCCTTTTCTTTATTCTAAAAAAGATTTTTATAGTTTTTTAACTTTCAATTTTAAAAAGTTAGTAGTAAATTTAAATTCAAGATAAGTCTTGCCGACATTTGATCAAACAAACTGTTTTTATCAATTCTTCCCTTAAACCCTCTGATTATGAAAAAACTCATCAACTCCTCCTTGATAATTTTGATTTTGGCATTTAGTTGTTCCCAAAAATCAGAACCACAGGACCCGACCATCATCGTCTCCGGAAAAATCGAAAATCTTGAAGCAGAAAATATCTCAATCTTTCAGAACGGAGATATTGCAAGTGGCAAATTAGATGATGAAGGTAATTTCAAACTGGTATTTGAAGGTGATGAAAGTTTGATTTATACAATATATTCAGGACGGACCAATTTTGGCCTCTACCTAAGCCCGGGAGACAGTATTTATCTTACCGCAGATGCCGAAGACATCTCCGGTACATTTGAGGTAAACGGAGATCATGAAAAAGAAATCAGGTATCTCTTTGAAAAAGCTCAATTCGATAAAGAAAGTGGCCTAAATAATCAAATGGATTTGATGGCAAAATCGAAAGATGACTACTTTAAAACAAAAGACAGCCTATTTGCGCTTTCAAAAGTCAAATTTGAGGAATTCAAAATGCAGGAAAATATTAATCCTGAATTTATCAGCTATGAAGAGGCCTATTTTAACTACGCTCCTCTGGGCTTTGATTTACAATATCCAATGTATCACGCTTATGTGACCAAAAAACCTCAGGACTCAATAGATTTCCCTAAGGAAGAAGTGAATGCTAAATTGGCTGCTGTTCCGTTGGACCAAAAGCATCTTCTAAATACGTATTACTACACTTCACTTATAGATACCCGGATTAGAAATCTTTCATCAGAAATCATGAAAAGTGACAGTTCATTTGCGTCAAGTGAAAATGCCTATGACAAAGCGCGGATACTTGCCATGGACTCATTGTTAAAAGATAAAACTGTGAAAGATCATTTTCATTATACCTCCATAAAGTCTAATATGGATTATCGCGGACCTGTCCATGTAGAAGAATCTTATGAGATATTTATGAAAGAAAATGAGTCCCCAAAGTATGCTGAAAAACTAAAAAAATTAAAGGATAAATGGGAACCAATCAGTCCAGGAAAAGATGTTCCCGATTTTACTTTTACCAACATTGAAGGGGAGGAAGTAAAACTGAGTGATCTGAGAGGTAATCTGGTGTATATTGATATTTGGGCAACTTGGTGCGGACCATGCATAGCAGAACATCCGCATTGGGATAAGATGAAAGAAGAATATAAAGATCAACCGGTCGAATTTTTGACGGTATCCATTGATGATACCCGTGAACCTTGGGAAAAAATGGTCAAAGCCAAAAACATGGAAGGGCTTCAGTGGTTTGCCGAAAATGCCTGGAAGTCCGATCTTACCCAACATTTCATGGTAAATGCCATCCCTAGATTTTTGCTATTGGATCGAGAGGGGAAAATAATTGATCCATCTGCTGATAGACCTTCCGGTAAAATCCGTGAATCCCTGGATAAATACTTAACTGAAAAATGAAAGATGTTTTAAAATATAAGGATTACATTGGAAAAGTACATTTCAGTGCTGAAGATGAGGTGTTTTTTAGAAAACTGGAAAGTATTGATGATTTGATCACTTTTGAGGGCGATAATGTTGATCAGTTAAAAAGTTCATTTCAAGAAGCAGTTGAAGACTATTTGGAAATTTGTGAATCTTTGGGAAAAGCCCCCCATAAATCATATAAAGGATCTTTTAATGTACGAATCAATCCAAATTTACATAAGCAGGCAGCTTATAAATCAGTGGAGTTAGGCTTGTCTTTAAATCAATTTGTCGAAGAAGCGATAAATGATAAATTATCAAGTAAGAGCTCCTCACAGTCCTTACAATAATAATCTGTAGAGACTCAGAATTTCAGTATGTATCGCCATTAAATTGACCGAACCATTTCTTAGAATTTAAAATTTTATTCTGGATAAAGAGATCAACCCAAACTTCAATCAGAAATTTCAGAAATAAAAATGGTGTAGATAAAATCTACACCAATCTAAGTTTTCCCTAATCTATGTTAAGGCTGAATTAAAGATTTTGTAATATTAATCAACTCTGAATGATACTTTACAAATTACCCCATAGGTAGTAATTTTTCCGTTTTCTACGTGCGCTTTAATATCTTTAACAAACACTGAATCAATATTTCTTACAGAATTTGAAGCTTCGCTTACAGCTTTTTGCATGGCGTCTTCAATTCCTATTTCGGAGGCGGCTATTACCTCTATTACTTTTACAATTCCCATTTCAATATTATTTTGGTTATTTGCTTAATTTACAAATAAATTATCAATGAGAGTTGATATTAATAATAAATTTGACTTTTTTAAGATTTGTTTGGGTAATTCAATTTAATACCAAGTCCCCCTTGAGATTTGAAATAAGCTCACTCATACCCAAACTTATAAATCTTCCCATCAAAACCGCAAAGGTATATTTCATTGGATTGGTCTGTTCCAAAGGAGGAGATGGGAAAATTGGCTCTCATCAATTCAGTATTTACAGGATTATCCAAGTCACTGAAATCCAATGTCCATATCCTACCGGAAACAAAGTCACCATAAACATATAATCCCTGCAATTCTGATATTTCAGTACCTCTATAGACAAATCCACCTGTAACCGACCTGTCACCATTTGTGTGGGTATATTCCCAAATGGGCAATATCAGACCTTCTTGGTCACATCCACTGGCAGGATTAAAACATCTGAAACCTTCCATGGTTCTCCAACCATAATTACCCCCTTTGGTGATGATGTCTATTTCCTCTGCCCTATTCTGTCCCACATCACCTGTCCAAAGTTCATTGGTCTGCGAATCAAAACTAAAGCGCCACGGGTTCCTTAGGCCATAGGCATAGATTTCTTTTCTGAAACTTTCCTCATTGTTGACAAACGGATTATCCCCAGGAATGGCATAATTTCTTTCTCCCTCTTGACCGTTGACATCAATCCTTAAAATCGCTCCCAATAAGGTTTCACGCCTTTGCCCATTATTTTGCGGGTCCCCACCGGAACCTCCATCACCGGTCGCTATGTATAAATACCCATCCGGTCCAAATGAAACCTGTCCTCCGTTGTGGTTGGAAAAAGGTTGGTTGAATTCAAGAATTACCAATTCACTGCTTTCTTCTGCCCTATCGGAGTCAGAGCCTGAAACCTGAAAACGCGAAATCACTGTACGCTTGGGAGAAGATGCTGTATAATTCACATAAAAATAACCGTTGTTTTCATAATCAGGATGGAAAGCCAATCCCAAAAGTCCTTCCTCATTTCCCTGGTCATTCACTTTGGATTCTATGTTGAGAAAAACAGTATTGTCTTCCACCCCGCTGTCATTTTGAAAAACATATATCACCCCTCTTTGCTCTAAAATAAATATCCTGTCAGTATTAGGCCCTGAATGCTGGAAATCCACCGGTCTGTTAAAAGTGAGGTTGGGAAAAGCTACTTTTAGAATGATTGGACCCTTTTGGTCAGGCTCATCCTCATTTTCCATTTCCTGAAAGCAGGAAATATTAAATAATAAAATTATTAAAAAAGTGAAATAATGATATTTTGGAATGTTCATTTTGATGGATTTTGTTTCTTCATTGGAAACGGTTACAAAGTTATTTAGTTGAACAAGCTCCAATTAACATGCCAAAGGACTTATTTAAAAATTGATGATAAAAATTAAAGTCAATAAATATCATTCGTCCCGATGGGACTTTCCACAATGTAAATACCTGAGATCCACCGGTTGAAACCGGTGGCTAATATATCTTTCGTGCCTCTGGCACTTGGTATAACCCGAAAAGTAATTTAATAATAGTCCCTTGGGGACGACCGATATTTTAGCCATGGGTTTTAACCCATGGCTCGACTTTGGTTCTTTACTACATAAATAATAAAAAAGGCTGTAAATTTTGTTTTACGGCCTTTTCTTTTCATATTTATATCTAGTTAAAATACTAGATATGGGATATAAAACCAAAGTCCAGCTCATCAAAAGATTGAAAAGCGAACAGTACTATGTCAATTTTCCGGCAGCCGTTGCGCAGGCAATTGAATTTACCGCCGGCGAGGAGGT
>NZ_JBGTCA010000579.1:0-3382 GCF_041749095.1 Aquiflexum sp.
ATGACATCAGGCCATAGACCTCTCCTGACGTCGAGGTGACAAGGCAAAGTCCTTTAAAGAATTGAATGCTATTTATAGTTCTAAACCATCAATATGAATATCTGTCATTGGTAGGTACGAGGAATCTCCAGAGGTTCTATTATGTTCATACTTATCATTTTCTGATCCTAGTGAGATGCTTCCTAACGTCAGCATGACGGCTGCTCCGATTAATGTCATTGGTAGGCACGAAGGATCTCCAAGGGTACAATTAGACGGTTGAACTACTGGAAAAGTATTCAACTCTTATGGTCAAAATCATCCTTTTTCTGAACCTCATGAGATGCTTCTCCCGATAGCCATCGGGGTCAGCATGACGGCTGCTCCGAATTATGTCATTGGTCGGCACGAGGGATAACCAGCGGTACAATTAGACGGTTGAATTACTGAATAAATATTTAACCTTTTTGGTCAAAATCATCCTTATCCTGAACCTCAGGAGATGCTTCTCCCGATAGCCATCGGGATCAGCATGACGCTCCGAAAATCTGTCATTGGTATAAAAATATTCCTAATAAAAGCTTAAACCTGACCCCCTACAGTTGTTACCTGCCTTTTAAAGTTAATCAAAATCATAGTCCCCTTACTGACATCCTGCATCAATTTTCCATCAATCTGACGGGTAAGCAAATCAACCAATTGGGTGCCAAAACCCGTGCCTTTAGCTTTTTCATCCAAAGCTTTGCCCACTCCATTATCACTGATTTTAAGTTGGAAATTGTCTTCATTCAAATTTTCTAAACTCAATTGAATATGCCCTTTTTCTCCTTTGGGAAAAGCGTATTTCAGTGCATTGGTGAGGAGCTCATTGACTATCAATCCTAAAGGCACAGCCGTATCCACATCCATTTCAAGTTCCTTCATTTCAATATTGACTTTAATCCTGTCGGATTCATTGTAAGAATCCAGAATATTGATGCAAAGGTTCTCGAAATAATTTTTCATTTCAATAAATGCCAAATGCTCGCTTTGATACAATTTTTGGTGCAATATACCCATAGAATGCACCCTGTTTTGGCTTGCCAACATGACTTCCTGCATGGTAGGGTCATCCATTTTTGCAGACTGTAGGGCCAGTAATCCCGACACTACTTCCAGGTTATTTTTTACCCGGTGATGTATCTCCTTAAGCAATAAGACATTTTGATTATTTTTTATTGAGAGCTCATTTTGGGTTTTGGTCAGATCCCTGATCATGGTATTAAGTTGATGGGTCCTTTCTTCTACCTCTTGCTCCATAGCAAGAAATAGCCTGCCATACTGATTGGTGATATAAATGTAAATGCCCAATGGATAACTGATATAAAGCAATATCAGGTCTACATAATAAAAGAATGTACTCAGCGTGATGAGGTCAGCATTGACCATCCTATTGACCAATAAAAAAACGGAAGTACCTATAGCTCCAAATGTCACATAAAGCGCCCCTTTATTTTTCTCATTAATGGCTATCCGCATAATGATGACCATCAAAACTATGACCGCAAGGATAATGGTAGCATCAAATAGAATAAAATTGAAAACAGGAATAAAATAATTGGCGGTCCTTAACAGTGCCAACCAAACCAGGTGCCTGGTCCAATAAAATTTTTGTATCCTAAACAGAGAACTTAGCGAATAGGGTAATAGCCCATAACCCAAGCCAAACGCGGTGGAATTCAAAATACTACTAAAAATTGGATTGGAAAAACCGTTTAAATCTACAAACAGCAGTATATGGGCACAAATGGCTGCACATAAAAAGAAAAAGGTGATCAGCGTAATCACGAGGTAAGGCTCTTCTTTCCTGAATTTGAAATATAGGAGAACATGCAACAGCAACAGGATAGAAAGCACCACTACGATTACTGACAGCGTCGCAAAGCTATTGGCATACCGAAAGTCTGAATATTTGGCCCGGATTGTCGAGGAAAAGCCAATATTAAAGCCTAGGTTTTCAGAAAAGTACCTGAATATTTTAAAGTTGTTTTTTGCCTGATGGTTGGAAAATCTAACAGCTAAGGTATGAACAGCTTTTGGTGTTATTTTCAATGGTCTGTCTCCGTCATAGTCGGGAGTATACGTTTTCTCCAGTTGGTTAGCAGGTGAAAAACTTCCGTAGCTAGCCACTAGCTCTCCATCCAGGTAAATTTCTGCTGCCCCCCAGGAGTAAAAATATAGCCTTTCAATTGCTTCAATGGTTTTTGGATCGGCAGTAAAGGTAATCCTCCACCATCCAAAGCCCGACCAAAGGCTATCCGGCATTTGGTAAGCTTTTAAGCCAATAGGGTCTATGTAGTACCAATCCGCATCATCAAAATTAGGATTGGCCCAATCCGGATTGTCGCCGGGCTGATACCTCCAATTGTCTTTGAAATTTAACTCAAGCAATCCTTCCTTAATTAGGCTTCCGTCCACATGTGGTTTTTGTGCATAGGAATCTAAAGTGCTCAAATAAAATAAAATAAAGGCAGTACCGAAAAAGTATAGATATTTTGATATTGGGTTTTTAAAATGAATTTGGGGACAATTCAGCATACACCAAACATAAATTTAATTTTTGAAATTTCAGGCAAAAATAACCTTTTGGTGAGGAATAATTCAAACAGGATGGTCAAGAGGGGGTGCCTCGTGAATCCCATTTTCCTACCAAAATCTTCATTCGGAAAGTAATTCCGTTCATTGGGGAAATTTTTTACCCCTTTAGTCCTAAGCCAGGACAAAGGAAATTTTGAATTAACTAAATTTTCGGGCATATAGCTTATTGGACTATTAAATTAAGCTAAAACAGAAAATCATGAAACTTCTAACAACACCCATACTGATTATACTATTCCTCATGATGAGTTGTACAAATAATCAGGAAAAGAATATCACGAATGCCCAATCGGGCAGCTATTTTGATTATTCCAACAGCGATGACCAAATTACCGGAGGCATCAAAATGATTCCTATCGAAACTCCAAAAGGTACATTCAATGTCTGGACAAAACGCATGGGCAACAATCCCAAAATGCGTCTATTGTTGCTTCATGGTGGGCCGGGGGCTACACATGAGATTTTTGAAAATTTCGATGGTTACCTTCCCCATGAGCAAATAGAATACATTTATTACGATCAACTCGAAAGCTACTACAGCGATCAACCCAACGATTCTTCGCTATGGACCATCGAACACTTTGTTGAGGAAGTGGAACAAGTGCGCAAAGCCCTGAATCTTAGCAAGGATAATTTTTATCTGCTCGGTCAATCTTGGGGCGGAATTCTGGCCATGGAATATGCGCTAAAATACCAGGATAATTTAAAAGGCTTAATTATTTCAAACATGGTAGCAAGCCTACCTGAATACGAAAAATATGCATCC
>NZ_JBGTCA010000580.1:0-13877 GCF_041749095.1 Aquiflexum sp.
TTGATGGCTTCGGGAAGTTCCACCTGCATTTCAGGGAAATAGAATCCTGTCCAATCCAGGCTTAAATGATTTGTTTTTTCCGCTATTTGGGGCATGTTGTTCTGGTTGCGGATGGAGGAATGGTCAAATACTGCGGGACTGCCCGGTTTCAGGGAAAAAGTAAAATCACTGTGTCCATTGATTTGGAAAGGGTCTATCAGTGCCTGGGCCATCCAGTCACTCCAGGAAACAGTATTGGCAAACAGATGGGCGGTAACGGGAGTGCCCGGATTGTTTTTGCTGGTCAATAGATGGCTAGGGAATTCATAGACTCCCTGAATACGCAAATTTTCAAAGCCTGCTGCACTGACAGTGATATAGGTTCCTGAATCCAACGGTGAAACCATGTTGGTTTTGGTTCCCAATAATTTGATCCTTGAAGTTGGAACATCCAGATCTTCGGATAAATACAGATTTGTCTGCCCACAAAAGGATGAATTGTCCATGCAAACCCCTTTTGCAGAAAAAATCGCCCTTGATCCAGTCCCGGCTAAGTCCATGATCATGGCAGCATCAAAACTCGCCTGTTCGGGCGTGATTTCAAAGTTGGAGATGGTTAGAACATGTCTTTGACCCGCTACGGTTTTTTCAATGCCTATTGGGAATTCTGTCCCGGATTGGGAGATCCCAGGTATGATTTTGGAAATCAATTGCTGTGGATTCTGAATAAAATAGCTGTCCACTTGTTGGACCATTTCAGGGCTAAACTCCAATGTCCTTTGGTTTGCTCCGGCAGATGTAGGGAAAAAGGAAGCGGAATTTTTCGTGATGCCTCTGATAATCCCTGCTTTCATTTGGTTTTGGGCATTGACCTGCAAATCGGCAAAACTTACCGAAACAGCTATGCCTTTTAAGTTGTCCAAAAGGATTTTACCTTCCCCTGATAGCGAGTTGCCGGAGGATATGATTTTAGTGACGGTCATGTCAAAGTTTCCCACTTTCACTACTGAGCCTTCTCTCACCCTGCTATTATCCGTTTGGCCCTTGGGTACAGTGAATTTGCAGGCGCAGGAAGCGCTGGCCTGACCCATTCTTGGTTGCGAAAATGGAAAATCGCTAAAATTAGTGCCAGTGCCGTCCCAATACACAAATGAAAGCACTTCACTTCTGCCGTTGTTTCTGAAAACCACTTTGTTGAAAGGATCCCTTGCGGTAACAGCAATCGCATATTTCCTTCCTGAAACCAAAGTCGGGTGGGCAGGCCCAAATAGCATCGCATTTGAACTTACAATATCTTCATAGAAAGGTGGGGTAGTAGCTGACAAGATTGCATCATTGGGATTTCTCCTTGGATCGAGCATTTCTATCATCGTAAAAGTATATTCGGTGGTAGGTGGTGCGCCTGCCGGAAAAGACCAGGAGAAAATCAGGTTTTGTGGGACCATTCCCTGAATGGTGTCATTGTCCGCAAATGGCTTGAGGAAAAATGGAGGCTCAAGATTGGTCAGGTTGATGGGATTGCTGCAGCCAAAGGGCTCCTCGGCAGATAGCAGTTCCATGGTCTGATAATCATAGGCCCTAATACAAATGGTGTAGATGCCTTCCGGAAGCCCATTTCCCCTTACGATGGCATCTCGGTTGATTCCATTGATCTGGAGCAGGTTGATGTCAAAGATATCCCTCATGGCCTCCCCGTTCAGATTTTTTATTTCCAGGGGATCAAGTTGGATCATAGTGGAACCACGTCTGTTTGCCGCAGTTCTGATTTCAATGCCATTTTCTCCGGTGATTCCTCCAGCAAGGTATAAATTGATGGGCCTGTTGGTATGGTTCCTAAGGGTGATGATGGTATTTTGGGGATTGTCTGCATAATCAGATAATCTTACCGGATAAGGAGGAATGAGCCGGATAGAAGCAGAAACATCAAATTGTGCCAAGGCAACTTCGGGCAAAAGTATTATAGCAAAAAGTAAAGGGCACAGAATTAATCTCAAGGCAATATTCCCCTTTGTTTTTTTAATCAGTTTTGAGAGGATTTGTTTCTTGTTTTCCATTTATCCGATTTTAAAAGATAAAGTTGTATCCTATTTCTCCCCTTAGCTCCGTAAATCCCTTTTGACTTGTTTCCAATTCTGATTTCTGGGGAATATTTCCGATATGGTTGAACAGGAAGTTGACCCTGTGCATCTTATGGGCCTGAAGGTCTCCTCTGATGCCATTGTTCAGGATCGTGAAATGCCTGTCGAGCTGCACACTGCGCAGAAAAGATGAATTCCATCCCAGCATCAGTTTTTTGTCCATCAAGCGTTTTTGTATTCCTACCGTGACGCCTTCGTTACTGTTGAGTCCATTGGCCAAATTGATTTTGGTGCTGTTGAGGTTGAAATTGAAACTGGTGTTTTTCTCATTGAGACTGAGTTGATAATTCAGGAATATGTGGTTGGATTCGATATTGTTGTTTTCGGAAGTCCTGGCATTTTGGTCCATCAATTCCATTCTGTTGAATGAAAAGATGACAACATGGTTCGCTGTCGGGGTCGTGTGGATATATCTTGGGGTAAGGGAGAGATTTCGGGTAGTCTGTGCAATCAAAAAGCTGTCCGCCAACAAAATGGTCCTTGACCGCTGACTGTTGGTGAAATTGGTGAAGTTGATGTCCATGCCCAACTTCTCGTTGAGATCTGCGGAAATATTTGCTGCTCCGATCACCCTGTTGGCTGTGGCCTGTTTTTGGTTTTGGAGGTTGTCCCTTTGAAAACCTAAACTTCCATCAAACCTGATCTTGTTTTTCAACAAAGTGGCAGTCGGTGTGATGGTGATGTTTTCCACGTCATTGTTGAAAAAATAGGCACCCATGGATTGGTACCGGGGATCTACCCGACGGTATTGCAACCTCAGGGAATATCCTTTGCCCCGGTATCCCAAGGAAGTATGGAAGGCACTGTAAAACTCCGTGGACCCATTGACAGTCATTATGCTATTGAGGGTGTTTTGGTATCTTCGGGGCAGTATTTCAGCGCTGTCCAACCATATGCTGCTGTTGATGTTTTGGGTATATATGCTGATGGCACCTTCCCCTTCCCAGTAGAATTTTTTGAGGAAGGTTACCCTTGAACCCAATCCCAAAGCCAGATTTTCAGCCGGTGTGACAGGTCTATGGAAAGGCAATTCCCCCGAAGCACTTGTGCTGTCATCTTTGGCTTTGACCATGGTAAAATCCAGGTATCGGCTTTCATCTCCAAACCCTGCTTTGAGTGCATAGCCCCTTCGTGTAAAACTGAAAGGTTCCAAAGAACCGGAAGTGGTATCCACGGCTGTAGCCCTGTTGAGTCTTCCATGAAGGAACCCGAACCGAAACCTCCCGGGATTCAATTCCACTCCTGCACCCAAAATGGCATGTCCAGCCATGGTGTAGGGGGAAAAGGTGATATTCCGGTACCCGGCATGGACAGTAATCCATTTGTAGGTTGGACTCATGCCGATCTGATTGAAAGGTTGCCGGAAACTCCTTTCCTGTTCGCTGAACACAAATGATATCGGAATCTGAATTTCATAGAGACTGATGGTAGGTCCTCCGCTGACGATATAGGAAAATGGTCTTCGACGGTTTTCGATACCGTTGGCATTATAGAATATGGTGCGGACGTTCAGGCCGCCTGATACTTTGATGGGGTCTTTTGTTTGGAGATTTTCGAGGTCTTGGGCATTTGAAATACCACACCAGCAAGTAAAAGCACCAACAAGGAGATATGTGATCAATGCTTTCATTATTTGGCAGGGACAAAGATTTCAGAACTTGCAATTGATATTCTGGAATTTCCAAGTCCTCCTGTAATGAGAACCGTTCCGTTGTTAAGCTTGGTGGCAGTGTGCCAACACCGATCAATGATATTTCCAATTTCAATGTTTTGATCCCCTGTATTGGGGTCAAATATAGAAGAGTAGTGTCTAGGCCAGGCATCATTAATATTGAAGAGGCCTCCGCTATTTCCTCCTGCGAATAAAATATGACCATTATCCAGCTTTGTAGTTGAAGTTTGTTGTGGAATAAAAAGGACATTGTTACCCAATTTTACCCAAATGTCCTCTTGGGGTTTATAGAGGTCAAATTGACCAAATTGTAGGTCTTTTACCATTAAGACCTCTCCGTTAGGAAGCAAAGTAAGATCCAAGGTAGATACACCGACATAGGTAAATTTTGAGGCCGGAATCCAAGTATCTATACTTGGGTCATAAATTCGACAATATGATTCTATGCCACCAAAACCTCCTAAGTACCCTGCGAAAAATATTTTCCCATCTGGTAATTTTATGGAGCTATTATACCTAGCATGCGAATAAAGAGTAGTTGTGGGCATTAATGTTCCTTCAATTGACTTTACACTAGCCCAGGAGTTGTTGTTCAAATTAAGGATTTCAGAAGAACTCAAAAAAAGCGGGCGCCCTAAATTAAGGTTGTTTACACCA
The DNA here is from genome assembly GCF_041749095.1 of Aquiflexum sp. Lineage (GTDB taxonomy): Bacteria > Bacteroidota > Bacteroidia > Cytophagales > Cyclobacteriaceae > Aquiflexum. The sequence goes on from NZ_JBGTCA010000580.1 coordinate 4,447, forward strand.
TCTGTCCCAGAAATCACCATGATCCTTTGTTCATCTAACTGGACTGAAGAATGAAGGGCACGTGGGGAATTCATTGGTTCTATCAGGTTGGAAATGCCTGTTTCTGGGTCATAGATTTCACATTGGTTTAATACCCCAATTGGTGAGAAGCCCCCAATGAACAATATTTTACCATCAGCTAAAAGGCATGCGGAATGTTGGGCTCTTTCCAAATGCAAATAGCCTGAATGGGCCCAGGTGTTCGTTTCTGGGTTAAAAATCTCTACAGAATTGAGAAAATCATTTGTATTCCTTCCTCCTGCAACCAAAACTCTTCCATCGGTTAAAAGTGTTGCGGTATGTCCATGTCTTTTTTCATTTAATCCACCAGTCCTAGCCCATTGATTAACTCTAACTTCCAATTCTGTGGTTTCACCTCTACCTGAATAAAGTGCCTTTACCCCTTTTACGGTCAAAGACATCGGGCCACTCGAAACCCCATCCGGTACATATACTTCCAATCGGTCTGTGCTTGCAAAAGTAATCTCTAGGTTGAAGTCTCCGATTTTCAAAACATTTTCGTTTGCTTCAGCACTGAAATTTGTACCTCTAATGGTAAGATTTTCACGTACCCTTAAGTTTGATGGATAGACAATCATTAAGGGCGGACTTGCGACCGTTACAGAGAAATTTTGCTGGCTTGTTGCCGTTTTTTCATTTGTCGTCACTGATATTGGTCCTGTTGTAGCCCCTTGGGGAACGGATACCGTAATGGAATTCCCGTTTTCGACCTTGGACACGACCGCTTCGACACCATTGAACCTGACCAGCAATTGATTGGGATCGTTTCCGAAGTTTCCCCCTTGGATTACCACCGAAGTACCCACAGGTCCTGATTTGGGGTTGAAGTCGTTGATGAAGGGGGTGTTGTCCAGGTAGTTGAAATCAGGCCCGGTGCCGGTTTGCCCTCCAACAGTGATGGTCACCGGTCCTTTTCCGGCATCATTGGGAACAATTACTTTTAGGATCAATCCGGTCGACTCCAAAACCTTCGCGTCTTTCCCATTGAACTTGACCAGATTTTCTGTAGGAATAGCACTGAAGTTTTCTCCGATTATTTGAACAGTATCTCCCGAATATCCAGAGTCAGGTACATATTGGCTAATGACCGGGGGATCCATCACATAAGTAAAGACCGGTCCATTGGCGATCAGTCCTGCGATGGTCACACTGACTATCCCCGATATGCCAACCTCCGGTGCAAAGACCTCCAACTTTTCGGGACTTGCAGATATGATTTCGGCAGGTGCATCTTTGAATTTCACCAGGTTATTGGCAGCAACCGGGGAAAAATTGACACCATTGATCTTTACCACTGTCCCGGCTTTACCATTTGTAGGTTCAATTCCTGAAATGCTATGGACAGGCTGTTCAGTAGGCAATACTTTAAAAAACGGCCCTATTCCTGTGAGACCGTTCACCGTGACAGTTACTGCCCCTGATTGGGCATCTGCCGGAATGGAAACCGTAAGCTTAGTGGTCGAATCGGTTGACAGAACCGTGGCAGTTCTCCCGCCAAACTGTACTAGATTGGCATCAGGTTCTTGAGCAAAATATTTTCCTGTCAGGACTACTTCTGCACCTGGCTTCCCTTCCAAAGGTTCCACGGTAAGGATGGCAGGATAGTATAGAAATTTGAAATCCGGGCCTTGGGTAGCTTTGTTTTCTACCACCACCTCTACAGGTCCCGTGCCTGCATCTTCCGGCACAATGGCTTTGATAGTATTGACCGTAGACTCAGTGATGATGGCAATCTTGCCATTGAATCTTACTTTGTTCAATTCACTGTTTGGGCTGAACTGAATTCCCGTGATGGTGACAATTGTACCTTCCGGTCCTTCTTCCGGCTCTATGGAGGTGATCCGGGGAGCCATGGTGATCTCAGGAAGATCAAAGATTTCCGCACAGGAGATCAGGATTAACAGCAAAAAAGCAAGCGCTGCGATCTTGTCATTTAATAAACCAAAAGTATTTTTTGATCCGCTCATGATCATTTCTGATTTTTCATGATAAAATTGCGGAAATGGGAAACTTACATCAATAACCCTTTTTACAATATGTCAATGATATTTTCCTTGATGGCTTTGGCCACCGCTTCGGGGCCACATTGAACATGGAGTTTGTGATAGATGTTTTTGAGGTGCTTTCTGACGGTTTCAATGGATATCGAAAATTCAATACCGATCATTTTATAGCTATAGCCTTTGGCTAAAAACTCCAGGATCTGCTTTTCCCTCGGAGTGATATGGAATTTATCAGAAACCTTTCTTACAGGAAGATGAAAAGTCTGCAACACTCTCCTTGCAATACCGGGGGACATGGGGCCTCCTCCGATATATACTTCTTTTATATAAGGAATGAGATAAACAGATGAATCTCTTTTTAACAAATACCCGTCCGCCCCATTGCTTAGGCAGGTAAACAGCCTGTCATCGTCATCAAAAACAGTGTGCATCAGGACTTTAATACCGACATGATATTCCTTTACTTTTTTCACTCCATCTACACCATTGCATTCCGGCATGTCTATGTCCATGATGATCACATCGGGCGTGTTGGCCATCAAGTCTGCTACGATATTTTTGCAACTGATAAATGCTCCCACGACCTCAAATCCGGTTGTGTTTCCCAACAACATAACCAATAAATCCCTGAGTTTTTCATTGTCTTCGTAAATGGATACTTTGATGGCAGGATCTCCCATGGTTATGGACGGTTATTATTATCAAAATAAAACGAATTATGATTTCCGGTCAATAACCCTTTAGGGTTATCGTACCGGGAAATCCAGTTTGATGGAAGTTCCCTGCCCGGGTCTGGAGTCAATGGAAATTTTCCCATTGAGTTTAAGGGATCTCTTTTTCATGTTTTTGATTCCATTTCGGTCATGTATGGTGTTCAGGTCAAAACCTTTACCGTTGTCCGAGATCATCATCAATATCCTACCTTGGTCGGGGTGGATCTGTATCATTGCTTTTGTGCAATCCGAGTATTTGACCAAATTGTTGATGGCTTCTTTGAATATCAGGTAAAAGTCCCGTCGCCCCTCCATGGAAAGTTTGAGGTTCTCAAAATTGTCTTTAACATCAAGTTCAAAAGCAATTCCTTTTGCTTCCAAAATATCGGAACAATAGCGGACCATCCTTGCGACAAGATTTGAAAGTTCATCATTTTGGGGATTGATGCTCCAGACGATGTCATCAAGGGAATTGCTGATCATCCTGCTTTCCTGTACAATTTTTTCCAGGAAATTGGATGAAGGATGGTTTTCATTCAGGTTGGTTTGGGCAATAGTTCCCATCAAACTAATGTTGCTTAAGGACGATCCGATTTCATCATGTAAGTCAGATGAAATGGCATCCCTGACTTTTTGCATGTGCAGGATCTGATTGATCCTATACCGGTAAAATGTATAAAACATGAGTAAAAACAAGATCAGCATGCCAATTCTGAACCACCATGTTTCATAAAAAGCGGGCAGGATTCTTATTTCCATTTGAAATGGCAAGGAGTTCCACTCTCCCAAGGTAGTGCCTGTTTTCAGGTGCAACGTATATTTTTTTGGATCCAGGTTGGTGTAATTGACAAGGTAGTTTGGGCCATTGTTGATCCAGTCCTGATCATATCCTTCCAAGAAATAAGCATATTGATTGTCCTGTTTTTTGCTGAAATTGAGGGAAGTGAAATCCACTGAGAATGAATTGTCCTTTCTTTTTAAAATAATAGGGATCTCATAGTCATTTACCGGATATGGCTTATCGTGTATTTTGAAGGATGCGATTTCAATTTTCCTAGGCTTTTCGTTTCTGTCCAGTTTATCAATTTCCAGTATATTGAAGCCGTTCTTTTGTCCGATCAACAATTCTTTGCCTCCGATGATGGTTAGTCTGTTTAATGTATTGTTGCTGCTCAGTCCTTCATTGATGGTAAACCTCAGGAGATTTCCTGTTTTTGGATTGAAGTAATGAAGGCCTTCAAAATTACCGATCCAGATATTGCCGTTTTTATCTTGGACCACCCCTTTATTTTCTCTATCCGCCAGGCCATTTCTCAGGTTCAATTCAATACTGCCATCAGGTCTTGATTTGGTCACACTGCCCCATCTTGCTGCCCAAATATTACCATCCCTGTCCGCATGGAGGGTATTGACCGCGGGGTCAATGATGATGTCAATGGGACTGATGGAATCGGCATTTATAAATTCTTTGCTCTTGGGATCAATGAAATATACCCCTTTATAGGTGGCAAGCCAAACCTTTCCTGTCTTGTCCAAAATCATGTCATTGATCAGGTTATTGCCTTTGATTAAAGTTTCCGCTTGGGTCAAAGAATCCCAAAAAGTGACATCCCTGCTGCTTGATTTTTCCAAAATTCTAATGCCTTCATCCGAATTGCCAATCCACAGCCTTTCTTCATGGTCAAAGAATCCGTACATAAAAAATGGAACAGAAAAGTATTTATTGGCAAGTTGACTTAAGGGTGATTGGATGAAACGAGAAGTCCTGGGATCAAATTCCCATATTCCGGGTCTTTGATAACTCCATTGATTGGCACCGATCCAGATATTGCCATCCTCCAATTGATGCATCCATCGGATGTCGGCCAAAAATTCAGGATGGGGCAATTTTACCAACTGAAAGGAGTTGTCAGCCCGGTTCCATTTCAAAATTCCCGAATGGCTCAGGCCCAACCAAAGTGTATTTCCCGAAGGATCAGTTTTGTCCGGGAGAAATCTGTTGACTGTCACCGGAAATCTGACTATCCCATCAGGGATGTTAATGGTTTTAAAAAGATTGTTTTTAGGGTTGTATTTTAAAATACCCTCAGATGTGGACACCCACAAAATGTCATCTTCTTCGTCCATAAAAATATGGTCCACTCTGAAAGCATTGGGGAATATGTCCTGAAACCTAAAAAATTTCTCTTGGTCTGGTCTGAACACGCCCAAACCTTCCGTGTCCCCAAACCAAATTACCGTTTTGCCAAATTCATCTTTTCCCATTGCAACAGACAGGATGATCTTTCTTTGGTCTTCGGAAAGGAATTGTAGGAATGTTTCGGATTTTGGATCAAACCTGACCAAACCAAAGTTATGGGTTCCAATCCATAGGATACCATTATTGTCCAATGTTGCTTTCGAAAATACGATTGGGATTTTATTGCCTTCTTTTTCCGCATCATTTCCCAAAACACCTAATAATTGATCTTTTTCCCTATCGTATTTGAAAAGTCCATTGTCTGTACCGATCACCCAAAGATTCTTATCATTGTCTTCAATAAATGATGCTTTTATCCATACGTAGGTTGTTTGTCTGAATGGATAGTTTTTGACTTCTCTCGTCTGCAGATCAATTTGGTAAATGCCGAACCAGTCACTGTACCAACCTTTGCCAAAGGAATCAATAAAAAAATGGCCGGTTTGAGGAGCCTTTGGGTTTTTGACGACTACTTCCATTTTTTGGGTTTTGCTGTTGATCATGCAGATCCCGTTTTGGTCGGTGGCAAACCAGATGTTATTTTGATTGTCAGCAGCTATACCCGTCACAAAGATGGTTTCAATGTCCAAAAAATTCCTGAATGAATTCCCGTCAAATCTCGTAGGACATCTTCTTGTCCCAAACCACATAAAGCCTTTCTGATCTTTGGTGGCAAACATGACCGAATTGCTCGGTAATCCATCCTGTGTGTTTATTTTTTCAAACTGAATGTTGGGTATTTGGGAGTGAGCGCAATGAATTGATATCAGAAAAAATAATAGACGTGACCAACATGAGGAAACACTTAAAGAGGATGAATTTACCATAAGCGCAGACAGTTGATTTTTTAACTCGTATTGCAGAATCAAATTAATCAAAATTTCCGGGATTTCTTTTTTAAGGGTCAAAGCCCTCAAAATTATTCAAAGAGGAAGTCCAATTTTGTAACAAAGTCAGGGCAATTTTATTCGTTTTTTGTAACAAAGTCAGGGCAATTATCGCCAATTCTTGTAACAAAGTCAGGGCAATTATGAGTAATTCTTGTAACAAAGTCAGGGCATTGCTTTCCATTTTATGTAACAAAGTCAGGGCAAGTCGGAGATAAACGGCCCTATATGCATTTGAATCAGCATGGTTCAACTCTTCAGACTTGGACCATTTTAATTGCAGTCAGACTGCAGTGAATTTGACAAGTGGTCAAGTCTTCAGACTTTTTGTGGTTGAAGTCTGAAGACTTCACAGGATTGGTCCAAGACTAAGTCTTGAACCAGTGCATTTTAATCCATCAATACACTATCTTTTTTAAGGAATTCACAATCATTCGCTCCCTTTTTTGTTTATTTGTTCCCAATTTCCAAATACCAACAAGATGAGGACATTGTTATTAAGACCGGGCGCCGAGGAGTTGAATTATGAGATCCGAGGGATTGTCAAAAAAGCACGACAGATAGAATCCCTTGGTTATGAAATCACCTGGGAAAATATCGGGGATCCCATCCAAAAACATAATGAGGTGCCTGCATGGATGAAAGAGATTGTCTCTGAACTTGTAAGTCAGGACAAATCCTATGGCTATGCCGATTCGAAAGGGGTCTTGGAAACCAGAAAGTTTTTGGCAGATATCAACAATAAGAAAGGTGGCAGTCAGATCACTGCCGAAGATATTTTGTTTTTTAATGGACTTGGAGATGCCATAGCCAAGTTGTATCAATTTTTGATTCCCACTGCAAGGATTATAGGACCCTCCCCGGCTTACAGTACCCACAGTTCGGCTGAAGCAGCCCATGCCAATACTGCCCCGATCACCTACAATCTGGATCCGGACAATGAATGGCTTCCGGACATGGATGACCTGTACAACAAAGTGAAATACAATCCTTCAATCGTTGGCATCTTGATCATCAATCCGGATAATCCCACGGGAATGGTCTATCCCAAGGAGGTGTTGGAGGCTTTTGTACAGATAGCAGAGGAATTTAAGCTGTTGTTGATTGCGGATGAAATCTATCAGAATATCACCTATAATGGGGTCAAGGCGGTATCCTTGGCAGAGGTCATTGGGGATTTGCCGGCCATATCGTTGAAGGGGATCTCCAAGGAATTTCCATGGCCAGGTTCAAGGTGCGGTTGGATGGAATTTTACAACAGAAACGCCTCAAAGGAATTTGCCAAGCTTTGCCAGACTTTGGAGAATGCAAAAATGATTGAAGTGTGTTCCACCATTTTGCCCCAATTGTCAATTCCGAAAATCATGAGTCATCCCGAATACCAAAACTATAGGGAAACCCAGAATGAAAAAATCGGAAGAAGAAGCCTAATCATGGAAGAAATCCTGGGCGATATTCCAGGTATCAAATTCAACCCAACAAAAGGAGCATTTTACAATACCGTGGTTTTTGATGAAAAATTCCTTGATGGAGAACAGTACCTTCCCATAGAAGACCCCAAGGTGCAAACACTTTTGACAGGTTGGCTTCTGGAGAGTGTGATGCCTTTGGATAAGCGGTTTGTATACTATCTGCTGGCTTCCGCCCATATCTGCGTGGTTCCCATCTCATCCTTCTGTTCGGACTTGAGAGGATTTAGGGTGACACTCTTGGAAGAAAATGAAGAGGTATTCAGAGAAACATTTCTGAAACTTGGAAAAGCAATCAAGTTTTATCTGAATTCAACAAAGAAGGAATTGGTGTGATTTTCTTAGGGATTGTTGGTTATTTCGATTTAATTTAATCCTGCTTCGTCATTTATGGAATCCTGTTTTAAACTCTTCAATACCATAATTCTAACCATTAGCCAAAGTCCCTTTAGGGACATCATATAGGTAAAAATACACGATCAATAGAACGGGTTTTGTGCCTTTAGGTACAAAATATATTCCGTACCTAAAGGCACGGGACCTGCCATGAACCAATTCTTTCTACCAATATTTTGTCCCTAACAGGACAGTAAAGCCAACCAGTATTTCCATCATATTTCAACCATATTTCAATTTATTTCACAAAATATATTTCACCATCAGCATTAGAAATAATCCGCAACATTGAAAAAAATATCAACCAATATCCAAAATATCAATCAATATCAATTAGTCCTCCACATCGCCCTCATAAAAGACTTCCGTAAAGTTTCGGGGTTTTCCCGGGAAGCGATACCTTCATGTTCTCGAACATTTAATGGTTTGTTATTGTCCATTTTTTCCTCAGGGATTTCCACGGGATTTTTCAGCAAGGAATTTAAATCAGGCTGCCCGGCATCAATCCATGCGGTGTACCAAAAATCCGCTATCATTTTTACCGACCTGCGCATCTGCCTTTCCACTTGTCCCGAAAGCATATCATTGTAAGCTATGGTAAATGATCTTGAATAAACCCTTGTGCTGATTCCGCCTCTTTCCTCATAGCTGTATTTCTTGTCGTCATCAAATCTTTCACTAAGCACTTTCTCAAAATTCAGTACCGAATCCAATGCCATATGTGCAACAATCACCGCATCCCAAGCGGTGAGTTGAGGTTTTTCCAGGTAATTGGCTTTTCCAACAAAAAAATCAAAATCATCCGAAAGCAATTCTGGCACCCTGCTTTCCCAAAAAGCATGGATACCGTATTGTCCTGTGAGTTGGCCGTTGTAGTTTTTGGTGGTATGAAGTGGCACGTTGATATCTGCAATGTAATGTCCAAGGTCGGCAGCCAAGCGAAGAATGGCTTTGACATCTTTTCTTTTGAAGGCTTCTGTCAATTGGATTTTGGTATGGTAGGCATTCCATGGGCCGATGCCATGACTTCTCAATTCCTCTTCAGTAAATAATTCCAATGCCTGATTCCAGTATCTTGGCAAATTGAAAACCGCACTGTCCCCATAGGCATCTGCATCCAGAAAGTGCTTTTCGGCCTCTCCCAGCACAGCATATCTTCTTTTGTCAGGATTGACTGCGTTTTCGGTAATGAATTCAATATTGGCCTTGAAAAACCCAATCATCTCGGGTGGTAGGGTGTAAACTGCCAACCTGTTGATCTTCCTATGGGCAAAAAATCCCCAAGCCACCAAGTCGGAGCCCGAAAAAAACAGGAGCAGTATAAAGGCTAAAAGTTTCCGCATTCCTGAATTTATGAAAATTAAATCTTTTTGAAAAACTAAAATCCATTACCTTTGTCAATCAAAGGCGGCATTCACCAAATTTTGATAGATTTCGGAGCTTCACCAGGTATTGTTCGGAAATCCCTTTGTGTTTAAATATTTATCTATTACATTTGCACTCCATTTAGGGTTAGGGTGTATAAAAGAAATTAAGTAAAATAAAGGATATGGCAAATCACAAATCAGCACTAAAAAGAATCCGTGCAAACGAAGCCAAGCGTTTGAGAAACAGATATCAGCACAAGACTACCAGAACCTTCATCAAAAGGTTGAAGTCTTCCA
>NZ_JBGTCA010000581.1:0-6725 GCF_041749095.1 Aquiflexum sp.
CAAAACCCTTCATCTCAAGCCTGAACAGCTAGAAAAATACCTGAGATGAGGGCAGTTATCGATACAAGTTCATTAGTGAGTTTAGTTCGGTACTACCTTCCGTTTGACAACAAGGGCATTTTGTTTAAACTGATTAAAGAATCTGCAAAATTTTAGGAATTAAAGTGATTGGACTTCCTGAGCTTTTAGGAATGTATAACGAAGTGGATTTAGCCTTTGGTAAGAATATTTAGTTAACTAATTAAACTGGACGGAAACAGTTAGAATAATTTATCCCAATGATGAATTTTTTAGAATAATAAGATTTGGAAAATTGGGAACATGTTTTAACAAACCTTTCCCACCATGGTCATCATTAACAATTTCAATACAGGCCACTATAGCCGCACAATCGTTGCCGATCAGGTATATGCTTCTGATATGGAAATCTATATCCCTGTCATGCTTTCGCCCTCAGAGAAAACAGACCTGATTGGTTTTATACATAGCTTTTTTGACAGCCTCCATCCATTACCTGAAGCCAGGGAATGCTTAAATGCCTTCTCCATCAAAATTGCACACGGAGGATTGGTCACTTACTGGAATTCTGTAAACCAAGCCGTTTCTTTTTTGCAAAACTTCCGCAAACTGTTGGAAGCGGCATTTCTGATATCAAGGGAAGATCGTGGGGAATTTAAAAGGGAAAAAACGACCAAGGATAATCTTGTTCCCACAAAAATATTGGCAAAAAGCAGAAAAATGGTTGATGTCCTCCCATACCTACCTTCTTCTTCCGACCCTCAAGATTCTTTGGATCCCATCAAAAACCTCAGGTATCTTTTTGCGGATACAGAACCCGGAAAATTGCTAAAAATCCTGAATGCATGGGGTGATTGTACGCTTTCAGATTGCAGACCTTCTTTGGACCTCCAGAGAAACCTCTATTTATATGACATCATATTCCACATAATCCTTGATTCTTGCCACCTGATCTACGTCAGAAGCCCTAAGGAAAAACAGAATAGTTTAGAAAGCTAGGAAAAGGTAATTTCATTCAATCATCAAACAACCTCATTGCCATGACACAGGTTTTAATCCATCTATCCAATATCCACAATTCCAGCATCTCCTTGGGCGGTGACTGTCAATTTAATGGTGACCAATCCCAAATGTTGGAATTTTTACTACAATCCTTGGAAATCAACCGACAGCTTGTGGCAGGCATTTCCTCCCAATGGGACTCCGAAGAGGAATTGTTTGCCCATCTCCAAAAGCTCATGGCAGAACATAAGAGCCTAGAATATCAAGTATCCCTATTATTGAATCCCTAATCCAATTTCCATAGACCTTTAATTCAGGAAATCCTTCCCCATCTTTGATTGGAAATCGAGACACCTTGACCTTCTCTACAGTTTTCCTCAGCTTGGTATTACCTCCTGTCTCCAAAGCACTCACTTCACTAGATGTTTGAACTCTTGACCAATCATTGACCAATCAATTTCCATTGAAACACCATTTTATCTTCAATAATTTTTCTGATATTGAAGCCTAAAGCGTGTTGCCACAGAACAGATTTAACTACCTTATTTTGCAGGTTTAATTTAAGTTTTATATCTTAATTCATATTTTATTTTAGTACGCAATACTGCCTATAAAATGGCAATTCAATATAATTTTCGTTAGGATAAGGATATGTCCGGTACATCCAACTTCGGACTTCGGACTTCCTACCTGTTTGAAATTGAATATTGGGTTATTGTCAAAGAATCGAAAAACTAGTTCTTATTTTTAACAATTTTCTCATGGCAAAAGTAATTGAGTCAACCGCAGGAATATTTAATGGAAAAATCGGCGGTATTGTTTATTATCAGGTAGGAGGGAAGACTTATGCCCGAAAAGCACCTCCCAAACAAAGCAAAGCCCAAAAAAAGAATGTTTCTCCTCTCAAGAAAATCTACCAGAATAAAATGGCTTTGACCCAAAATTACCTGAAGCCCCTCACAAAAGCCATTGCTTTTGGATTTCAGGAATTTGAGAATGGGGCAAGGAGACCTTTCCATGCCTGTGTTTCCTATACTTTGAACAATTGTTTTGTTCCTGATGGAGTGGAATTTGCGATAGACCCTTCCTTATTCAAAGTTAGCCATGGCAGTTTGTTGCCTCCCGAAAATGCCAAAGCAGAAAAAGTGGGAGTTGGATTTAAATTAACCTGGAATAACAACTCCCAAACATCAAATGCCAAACCATGGGACAAAGCCTTCATAGTGCTCCACAATCCAGAGCAAAATTCGGCTACCCACATCATGCTTGGCAATGACAGGTCATCCAAAAGCCAATTCATAGCTCTTGCTGCCAACAACATAAATTCCAATTGGCATGTCTATCTTGCTTTCAGTCAGGAACAGCCCCGCAATGGAAAAATGCTGGTTTCAGATTCGGTTTATTTGGGTTTGTTGTAGTTTGTTAAAGCACTTCCATTTTTTCTTAGTTCTAATTCCGAAAAGCTGTCCACATTGATTTGGCTACTGGCTGAATTCCGTATATTCATAGTTTTAAAAATTCATAATTATGAAAGCTTTTAAAAAAATCCATAATTATTTTTATTCTTCATTTGGACCTATTTAGAGTCTAATCATTTTTCTACTTTATGGAAGTCCCTTGGCAATTCCCCAAACTGCTTCAAAAAGCATTTGGAAAAATAACCTGGGGAATTGAAGCCCACCATTGTACTCACTTCTGAAATGGAGTAGATTCCCTGGTTCAAAATTTCAGCGGCTTTTTTGAGCCTTACAATCCGGATGTATTCATTGGGAGTCAATTTTGCGATTCCTTTAAATTTTCTTAATAGACTGCTTTGGCTAAGATTTAGGTTTTCAGCCAGTTCATTGACTCCAAAAAGCTCATTTGATAAGTTGGCCTGAATAAGTTTATTGGCCTGATTGAGAAATATTTCATCCGCTTTAGTATGGGCAATTGTATCAGGTAAAGAGTTGGGCGAACTGGCGAAGTTTTTCCTGATCTGATCCCTGTAATGCAAAAGGTTTTTGACTTGTAACATCAGGAATTCAAGGGAAAAAGGTTTTTCAATATATACATCAGCCCCCATTTCCATGCCCTCGATTTTTGATTGCAGGTTGCTTTTGGCGGTGAGAAGGATTACGGGAATATGACTGTATTCCAGTTTGGATTTCACCTCTTTGCAAAGCTGCATCCCATCCATGATGGGCATCATGATATCAGATATGATCAGGTCAACAGGCTTGTTGTCCAAAATTTCCAAAGCCTGCTTTCCATTTCCTGCTTTGTAAATATGGTATTCCTGTCTCAGATTCCCACTCATAAATTTTTGCAATTCTTTGTTATCTTCCACAAGCAGGATTCCCGGCTTGCTGTTTTCTTTAGTAGTGTCCTTTTCATCCTCGTCTATCAATTCATTGGACATCAAATTATCTTCCATTTCAATGATTTCCCTGATCCGGATGGCTTCTTTTTGGATTTTTGGCAACTTTAAAGTGAAGCAATTGAATCCTTCCTTGAAGGTAGGATTGAAGAATAAATTCCCGTTGTGCATTTCAGCCAAAGACCTGGAGAGCGGGAGCCCCAGACCGGTTCCTTGCTTAGGTTTGTTGAAATCCTCAGAATTAATTTGGTAGAAAGGTTCGAAAATCTTTTCGCGGAGTGATTCCTCGATGATATTGCCATCATTGCAAACAGTAATCTCAAAATCAGGATCATTCTCAGACCCTTTGTCCAGATAGATGCTGACAGATTTGTTTGCATTTTTCAAAGCATTCGAAAAAAGGTTACTCAGGATTTTGGTGACTTCTTCTTTATCTATATCCACAAAAAATTCAGCAGGTTCATTGGCAAAGTCAAATTCGATATCATTTTGGATAGCCATAGGTTTGAACCTGTAATGAAGGTCAAGGATCAATTGTTGGATATCGGTGGAAATAAAATTGAGTTTATAGCTTCTCTTTTCAGTTTTTCTAAAATCCAATAGCTGATTGCTCAGATTGATCAGCCGGTTGGAATTCCTTTCCATGATCAACAGATTTTCTACAACAGTTTCATTGAGAGTTTCCTTCTTTTGAAGAATTACTTCCAAGGGTCCCTTAATCAAAGTTAGCGGTGTACGGATTTCATGGGTGATGTTAGTGAAAAATTCAATCTTGGCCTGATAGATTTCTTTTTGCTTTTCATCTTCTAAAAGCTTAATGTTTTCCAAATGCCTATTCGATACCCGCTTTTTATATAGATTGACCAGCCACAGTAAAATCAGCAATATGATAACACCGTATAAAAAATAAGCCAAAGGGGAAAAGTAAAAAGGAGGACTGATGGTGATTTCAAGATTGGCTTCCCCTTCACTGAATTTATTGTCAGATTGAATGGCCTTGACACGAAAATTGTACTTTCCAGGAGATAAGTTGAGATAACTGACTTCCTGGTTTCTATCAATTTCATTCCATTCTTTTTCAAGCCCCTCCATGATGTAAGCGTATTTCCATGATTCCGAAAGGGTATAGCCCAGTGCTGCAAATGACAATGAAATGCTTGATTGATCATGGTTGAGCTTGATGGTTTTGGTATTGGTTATAGATTGTTCTAAGGGAGATCCTTTTTGTCCTATGGGCATATCCTGATTGAATAGCTTGATACCCGTCAACCTGATTTCAGGATGGGTAGTCTGAAGTGTAAAAGTCTTTGGATCAAAAGCCACAAATCCATTGAGCGATCCAAAATAAATGGTTCCATCTGAAGCTTTGATACCGGAATTATAATTGAACTGATCAGAAAGAAGACCATTGGATTTGGTGAAGACCTCAACATCAATATTCTCCGGATGGAATCTTACCAAGCCCTTTCCTGTACTGAACCAAAGGTAATTCATATCATCTTCGAGGATCTTGTAGATGGTATTGGAAGGAAGACCGGTTTCTGTGTTATAGGTTTTAAATGATTGGGATTCGGGATCAAATAGACAAAGGCCAAATCCCTCAGTAGCTACCCAAAGTCTGTTTTTACTATCTTCAAATAGGTTTACAATTGCGGTGCTTGGAATTGATCCTTCAACCGATTTATCAGGATAAAAATGTTTTACCTTTTCAATTGTGGGATTATACCTGAACAGACCATTATTTGTAGTTGCAAACCAAAGATTCCCAAGGTGGTCCTCAATGATGTCATGGATAAAGTTGATTCCAATAGCTTCTACAAATTCCAAAGCACTTGCTCCTTTGGATAACCTGTAAACACCACTGATTGTCCCAAACCATTTGTGGCCATTACTGTCTTCTGTTATTGAAAAAATATCACTATCAAACAATGGGTTTTGAAGATGGGATTGATCAAATCTTCTGATCTTATAATTCTCCAGGTTGAGAACATCCAGTTTTAGGCCTTGGCTATGGCTACTGATCCATAGTTCACTTCCCGAAATCAGCAAACCATGGATATTGTGGTAGCTGATGGTATTTGCTTTCTTTTCAGGAGAGAAATTCCTAAACTGATTGGATTTTGGATCAAATTGGCTCAATCCTTTGTCCTCCGTTCCTATCCATATCATCCCGTTTTTGTCTTCTACAAATTCCCTTACTCTTTTACCTGAAATTGAATTTTCACTGTTGACAGGGTAAAATTTATTGAATACCGTAGTATGGTTTGGTAGGTAACTCAAACCTCCAAAATAGGTCCCCAACCAGATTCCACCTTCCCTGTCCTTAAATATCGAATAAATGGCATTGTCTGAAAGTGAATAGGGGTCATCATCATTCTGGTGCAAATGTCTATATTGGCCCGAAGTGATATCATAGAGATATACACCACGTTCTGTGCAGATCCAGATTTGGTGATTGTTGTATTTACCAATATTCCTAACAAATAGACTGTTGTTTTCTTCATCTTTCACCAAAAGGTCTTTGACTTGTCCCGTTAGCTTGGAAAGTGTTTTTAACCCGCCGTTTTTTGTGCCTATCAGGATTTCCTGACCATGGTCAAATAAATCCAAAATCTGCTCTTTCCTCAGATTTAAATCAATATCTAGATATTCAAAAAATGTTTCATTCGCGGGAAGGAATTTTTGAATTCCCCCTCCCAGAACGCCTATCCAAACGGTACCTTTTTCATCAATGGCCATGGCAGAAACTGGGCCTGATGCAAGACTTCCCTTTTGATTGGGATCGTGGTAGAAATGGGTGAGTTTTCCCGTGGAAAAGTTATATCTGTAGATTCCAGATGAACTTGAAGCCACCCAGATATTTCCCTGAAGATCTTCCCTGATTTCCAGGATCTGTCCCCAGATGTTATGACCGTTTTGGTCTTTTACATCAAATTGATCAAAAGATTCCAAATCCGGATGATAGAGGATAATACCATCATTCGTTCCTACCCAAATATCTCCTGATACATCCTGATACAAAGACTGAACATTATTGTTTCCCAAACTGTGGGGATCTTTAGGATTGTTTTTGAAGACCTTGAATCTCGTACCATCATACCTGTTGAGACCGTCTTTGGTTCCAAACCACATAAAACCTGTTTTATCCTGATAGATTACAAAAACAGTATTGTGGGAAAGCCCATTTTCAACTCCAATGTTTTTGAAATCATACTGTTGGCTGAGCCCAGGTGACTTGGCCATAAAAACAAGAAGGCATCCCATGAGAACCAACCGGCCAATTTCTTGACTGAAACCTCGATGGGTATTAATAAATCCTCCTTTATCTAATCCTGATTTCATTCCA
>NZ_JBGTCA010000582.1:0-2032 GCF_041749095.1 Aquiflexum sp.
CAAAATATATTCCCACTCCAACCAAAATTTCCAGAAATAATAATAACATCAACCAATTGGAATGGATGATAAAAGAAGGATATTATCACGATATAATTACTGACCCATTTAGGGATAAGTATTACAGGATTTGTGTGTTTCCCCAGGAATTATATGATTCAGAAGGTAAAAGAAACGATGCAGCTCTTAGAAACTTTTCAGTTCAGATTTTAGATAAGAAATTTCATTTAATCAAAGAATTGTTCGTCAGGAATGATCCGAAAATTTATAGTTTTTTGGGCAATGTTTTGAGTGATGAGGGGCTTTATTTTCTAAGAAAAACTGAAAATGAGGATGTCATGGTTTTTGACAGAATAATATTGGAATAAAATAACAGTTCCATTGAAGGGTTAGTAATTTCTGTTTTTTAAAAAACAACAAATCCATCTTTTACCACCTTTATGAAAGAAATCTGACTTTCCCCATCCAAAGAAAAAACAACCACATCATTTCGTTGATCCAAATCCATAAAAGCCGCAGGTATGGTTGATCCCATTTTCCAGGCTTCTGAAAGGGATTTCAATTTTTTGTCAATTAAGTATTGTACCCCCTCCATTAAATTTTTGCTGGCCCCGGCCAAAAGGCCATTTCCACCCTTCAATGACAGTTTCCCATTTGGTTCCAGCACAACTTCTTCTCCGATAAGCGTCCTGTATTCCCCTGCTTGCATGCCACAAAACATCGTACTGTCACTGACCAAAAAAGCCTTTTCACCTTTGGTTTTCAAAACTACTTTCAGAAAAGACTCCCCCAAATGAAAACCATCTGCGATCAGGCTGGAATACAATTCATCATTGGCTAATTGGTCCCATAGCATATTGGGATGACGGGGAAGGATCAGAGGAACGGCATTGCCCAAATGGGTTGAAAGACTTGCACCTGCTTCCACAGCCCTGAAAATTTCCTCATTAGATGCCAGGGTATGCCCAATGGCTACCTTTATTCCTGATTCACGACATTTTTTGATCACGCCTAATGCCCCATCTAACTCAGGTGCCATAGTGATCAGTTTTATCATTCCACCTGAAGCTTCCTGAAATTCTTCGATCAATTTCCAGTTTGGGGTTTGAATGTATTTTGCATCATGTGCACCTCTTGCCCCATTAAGTGGGGATATGAATGGACCTTCCAAGTGAATACC
This sequence comes from Aquiflexum sp., assembly GCF_041749095.1. Lineage (GTDB taxonomy): Bacteria > Bacteroidota > Bacteroidia > Cytophagales > Cyclobacteriaceae > Aquiflexum. The sequence continues at coordinate 1,181 of NZ_JBGTCA010000582.1, forward strand.
ACCAATGCAGGAAGCGATCAAAGAATTTTCGGAAATTGCCAGACGAAATGTTTCAAGGATTCGAAGGATCTTATTCCTATCATTGGTTATCAGGGTTGGGAAGAAAACAGTTACTCCCTTGTTAAGCAGGTATTGAGTGGCTTTGAATATTTCTTCCGCTGTAATATCTTCATTGTTGAAATCCACTCCATTGACTCCGTTCACCTGCAAATCCACCAATCCAGGTCCAAAAAAGAGTTTGGAAGTGGAAGCGCTTGCTAAAGAATGTATTCGGGTTGGGGAATAATTTTCAGAGGAATTCAATACAGCCATATTTCCCGTGATACAATCTTCCCCGATCAGTTCTTTTTCATTCCCACTTGTAATGGGATTCGGATAGGCATCTGTATCTGTGAAAAGCTGACAATTACCATGCAGCCTCAAAATCGAAGCTGGGCATAGGGTTTCGATTGGACCGGATAAAGACTGATTCAAAGCTTTTTGTTTGTTTTTACCGGGCACCACACAGGAGATAAAATAGGCATTTAAAAGTGCGGGAACGGTAAGTGTCAGGGCCTGTCTCGGCACTTCCTCCAAATTGGCAAAACAGCCGTCATTGACCTGCTGCTGTCGGCATGCTGCATCGAGTGCTACTTTTTTTATGGTTGCAGGATCATTGAATGCTGCGACAGGAGGGTCATTGAATGCGATATGTCCATTTTCCCCAATACCCATACAGACAATATCAATCGGTGATTCTTCAATAAGGGCAGCATACCTGAGACATTCTGCCCCGGGATCATTGTTTCCGTCAATCAGGTGTATTTCCTTAAACGGGATATGATCAAATATTTTCCTTTTGAGAAAATTGGC
>NZ_JBGTCA010000583.1:0-1853 GCF_041749095.1 Aquiflexum sp.
CGTAAAGAAGACTACAAACCGCCGGTTACCTGTGACGACGACCAGGATGAGCTGTGCATTCGTAAAGATCACCGCATGCTGACCACTGACGAGCAGAATCGGTTCCTCAATGCGTTCAGCCAGATCAACGCGATGAATGCCTTGGGTCCACTAGTGGATATTCACTCCAACGCGATTCATCAGATGCACTCTAACCCCCGCTTTTTGCCTTGGCATCGGATTTACCTTTTGCGGATGGAGGAGTTGCTAATGATGGTTGATCCGACCGTGTGCATTCCATACTGGAAATCTAGCGAGGAACAATCATTCCCCTCATGGCTCCTCGGTTTCACGCCGACTGTGACGCTGATGAGCGGGCCTCACACGGTTACGCGAAACATCAGCATGTTCTCATTGCTTCCTAACGCTGCGGCTGTGACTGCAGCGCTTGCCAATGGCACATTCAACACGTTCGCTCAGGCACTCGAAGGTATTCACAATTCCGGGCATGTCTGGGTAAGCGGTTCCATGGGAAGTGTCCTGTTTGCGCCGTGCGACCCAGTGTTTTGGATGCACCACTGTGAGATCGATCGTATCTGGGCCGAATGGCAGGCCGCCAATCCCGGCCTTAATCCCGCCCTGGCCGGCTCCACGGCGATAATGGATCCCTGGACCGAGACAGAGGTTGACACACGAGACATTATCGCTTTGGGATACAACTATGTTTGAGAACTATACCTTGTAGTGGGGAGGTGCACTATGAACATACATGCAAACGTGGGAGATGTTTTGAGGTTGGCGTAATCCTCCTATTTTTATACAAATGCCTGATAAGGCTTTCGATGAATTTTGTCTTAATGTATATATCGAAAAATATACCCGATATGATGTATTAACCTAGTAGTATATGTTTTTTATACCCCATAAGGTATATTTTATTTAAATTTTTTATATTTGTACCCGATAAGGTATATAATATGAGTTTAGCCAAATTTGTCAAAGAGAAAAGAAACGCTGTAAAGTTAACTCAGCTTGAATTGGCTCAAAAATCAGGTGTGGGTTTAAGGTTCCTCAGGGATCTTGAGCAAGGTAAGAAAACATTGAGAATGGATAAGGTAAATCAGGTTTTATCAATGTTTGGACATCAACTTGGCCCAATACCGGAAACAAGGATAGAAAATGAGCAATAGAAGAGCAAAAGTATTTATGCATGGTATTCTGGCGGGAAAATTTGTTCAGGATGATACAGGCTATCGTTTTAGTTATACAGTTGAATATCTCAATAGGGAAGGTGTGGAGCCAATCAGTTTGACAATGCCACTGCAAGAGGCTCCTTATCACTCCCTGACTATGTTTCCGTTTTTTGATGGTTTGATCCCTGAAGGATGGCTTTTGGATATTGCTGTCAAAAATTGGAAATTGGATCCCAGAGATAGAATGGAGCTTCTTTTGTTGTGCTGCAAAGATACGATTGGTGCTGTCAGTATAGAACCTGAAACTGGCTGATTGTGATGAAAAAGAGATGCCTTTACTGCTATCAGTTTTTAGATGATTCTGAAACAGATTTTCACACCAAATGTAGCCGGAAAATTTTTGGTTCTGTAAATGCTCCTGAGCTTCCTTATTCGGAGAATGAACTTGAGCCCTTGGCTAAGGCTGTAATTGAAAAACAAACCGGATTGACCGGGGTCCAGCCAAAACTTTCCCTTCATATTTCATCAGAAAAGAACGGTCCCAAAAGATTCACTATTGTAGGTCTCTGGGGTGGTTATATCCTTAAACCTGCCTCACCTAATTATCCACAGCTTCCGGAAGTGGAAGATCTCACTATGCACCTGGCAGAGATTGTCAAAATCAATGTTGTTCCCCATTCC
>NZ_JBGTCA010000584.1:0-27960 GCF_041749095.1 Aquiflexum sp.
AAAAAGGTTGAAAAGAATCAAAAGTGTATGAAAAACAGTGAAGAAAATATCGGCTATTTGCAGCATAATTTTCATTTAGTGATTTGGCATTTCAGTCCACCATATGAATTGTAGCTGAATCACCAGGATTGAAGCTTTTGACCACCGGTTTTATTGACTTTTACGGTTTGTTCTTTCCTGCTGAAGGTAAGGAATTTTTGAACAAAGAATAAATTCCTCCCAGTGCACCGGTAATTCCGGCGACAAAAGTTGAAGCCTGATCAAGAAAATTCTTGTCAAAGTAGCTGATCAAAGCAACTGAGAGCAGAATAAAACTGAATACAGCTATTTGTATGGAACTGGCATTTCCATGCTTTTCTTCATCCCTTTTGAAGGCCTGGATTTCCTCTTCTGTGACATTGTTCAAGATAAATAGCCTAAAATGCTTATCAAACAATTTTGGCAATTCCTCCATGGATTCATTTCGCACCAAAATCCCTTTTTGCATCAATTCGGTAATAACAGGTTTATGTGTGAAATTGAAAAATCCTTCCTGACTGAAGTAATAACAGATTTTCTTTTCCTCAAAGCTCAATTCTGCCCATATATTGTAAAAATAAGCTTTTCTTGACCGGATGAGGATGCTTGCTTTTTCATCGTTGGGTGATATATCTTTCAATTTGGAATCCAATTCGATAGGAACATACTCAATGTGAAATGAACTGAATAACTGTGAAAAAATGATTTTTTGTTTTGGTTCTTTCAATTCAAACAGCAATTCCTTCCAGGATACTCCAGAGCCGATGATCAGAGTAGCTTTACCTTTAACTGCATTGATAAAATGAGGCAACTTTCCCAACAATAAGGCCAGATCAGGAAGGCAATGGACATTCTTGATGAACCAGACATTTTTATTTTTTAGATCGGGCAAACTAGAATCATCCCACTTTAATAAAGGGTTTGATGTACAATCTGTAAATTCTGTTTTTGCTTCCTCCAAAAGTTTTGATACCCATTCTGGATAATAATCAGAATCAACAGCGCAAAGAAATACTTTCTGTGGAATGATTTCAGGAGGAGGTTGAACTCTTAACAAATGCCCGTTAAAGTCCAATAAATATATTTTTTTGGTCAATATATAAATTAGCCAAATAAAAAAACCAAGGATGGCCAATAGTACTAAAGTCACGAGGATGGACCAAAAAAACTTTTCAAAGAGATTCTTGATTGGTTGCATCAAAGTATCTTTGTTTTTCAATTCCAAATAAATTTTTGGCTGAAGTAATTTGCTGTCAAGAAATATGAATTCACTAATCTGATCTATATTGGTTTGATTGGTTAGGTTACCAAATAACTGTCTTCTAATTTCATCATAGCCCGTCCAGAAACCGTGGGGTGGGTGGTTGTAGTGATTCTTAGTCTTTTTTGGCTCCCAATTTTTGGATTCATAATGGTGTACCTTAGAATAAATGACATATCCAGGTATAAAACCTACCATAAAAATCCACATCATAAAAAAGCAAGTGTACAACAAATGAAAAGACTGTAGTCTTAATTTTTCAAAACTTTTCACTTCAGACATTTGCTGTTTGAGGGTTTCCTTTACTTGTTCTTCATCATTAAGGCTTAGTCTATGTTTGAAACAAAAAACGGTTGATCCAACCACTAATGTCAATAAAATGAGGGCATGAATGTAATGGATAAAAAAGAATAAGATAAAGAAACAAAAAACCAAGCTTACTCCCATAATCGTGGTAAACCACATGATCTCATGGTTGCGTTTTTTATCCTGTGCTGTTAAATTCCCGTTTTGTTTTTCCCATTTATGGCCAAGTATGATAAACATGACCAACTTGAAATGAAAGGTGCTGATAACCAGGATTATAAACATCCCAAAGAAATGTATTGACGGTAGGTGATAATAATAGAGTATAATAAATACATAAACAACCAATACCCAGATCAGAAACTTTATATTCCTAGCTTTTGATTTATTAGGATATATATTGTTGTATGCAAATTTTGTCAGGACTTTATGTTTTGATTGGGGTTTGTTCAATTTATTTACCAAGGAGATCCCCCCAAGAATTAAAATATAGATTAGAAGTAGGATGACGGTCTCGAATGTCACCAAAGAAGAATAAACATGTTCCATATGTTCATCTTTAAAGTATATCATCCATAAATCCTGGTCAAATTCCTGATTTTCTATGCGGATCTTTAACAAGTAGCCGTTAAATGCATGGCCATCAAGATATAAGGGTATTTCCCATTGTTGCTCTTTGTTTGATGATTTATTGTTATTCATAATTCCCCTCACTTCTTGCCATTTTTTCGAAGAAAGCAGTTCGGATAAATTATCAGCGGCAACTTTAATCCCAGCACTCTTATGGATGATAAGTCCGTTGTTTTTGAATAGTAGGAATTCCCTTAAACTATCGTAGGCTGAAAGCTTAGTATTCCAAGAAAAAGTAATTGCCTCCACTTGATTTGGACAATAACTATATTTGCTAAGAACGGATTCCAGTTCTGAGTTTGCCAAGGAATAGTGAGATCCGATATATAGGATATTAGATTTTATTTTTTTATTGAATTCAAAATTGGTTCCGTTTTCTGAAGGCTTTAAAAAATAGGAATAATACCTTCGGTGTTTCAGAGACCTATAGATTTGATTTAGGGTATCTTGTTTCCCATCTTGATAAATATAATCAATACCGCCTAATTTGTTAATTCTAATCAGATCATTGGCTTTCTTGATATTTTGGCCGGGGGTCGATGCTGTCGCATTTATTTCCCAATTATCCAATAGACTTATTTTATCCGATAGGTTGGATTGAAGTCCCGTTCTTATTTCCTTTATAGCATTCTCATGGTCTTTATCAGTGAGCGGATGGTGGTTTTTGAAAAATGAAAATCCAAAACCTAGGATCACCATTAAGCCTACCAGGGAAAGTCCCACACTAAAAACACCAAACCGGGTAAGTTTATCGCCTTTTGTTAGACCCAAAAAAGACAAAATGGGAAGTGAAAATAGCATCAGTCCAAGCAAAAAGACTAATATGGTGAGGTTGGTAAAATCCACCCTCATTCCTGCAGATTCAAAGGAGCTGGTTTTAATAACTCCTACCAGATAGAATTTGTACTTATCTATCACTACTGGTGTATAATAGATTAGGTGATTTTCATCATTGTGAACTATTTCTTCTTTATTGATGGGTAAATGGTAAACCCCTGTACTTTCCCTATTAAAAAGTGGGATTGTTTTTCCTATTTCTGAACTAGGGAATAAAATAGAATTGAGTGTATCAATTAAATATACTTGTTCAAAAAATTTCTGATTATTGATTTTTGAGAATAACTTCTCTAGGTTTATTGTATCTTTGCTTTGTTCGGGAAAATGCAAGATGAAACTTGAAGAATTATCTAAATTGTTTTGCCAGAAAGAAATGTTTCTGACATTTAGGCTGTCAAATTGATTAAATTTTGTGTATTTACAGTTATCCTTCTTTTCCCACTTTCCATTTACTTTTTTATAACATTCATTTAAAAGGTACTGCTTCCTTTTTTCTTGAAGTTTCTGGCTAGTATAAGACTGAAACGCTACTTGAAAATTACCCTTCACCAATTCCATGTTCCGGATCGCCTGTTGGTCGAGTTCCCTTTTGTTGGTATTTGACTGCTGAAAAAGCATAAAAGCCACGATGATGATGGCCACCATGAAGATTCCCCAGATTTTGAAATTTTTGAATCCCATAAAAATATTGATTTAAAAATTCAATTAAATATACAAAAACTACTGATTATCAAAAAGATATGCTAAAATTAATTCTAAAAAGGCAATTTCATGGTGGATATCCATAAATATTAATTTATCAAGGGTCATGGATTTGGGGCAGGTAAATCATGTAAAATTGGATCTGATATTTGGATTTTACCTTATTTAAAAAATACAATTTATAATGTTAATATACCTCCTAACCCTATCTTTTTCAGCCAATTCCAGAAAAAAGTATATTTTTTTAATACTGATTTTTGTTAATCTCATTTTATACAGGCATATTTATTGCACTCGCATCAAATGTACCGTATAGGTATAAATTCAATACTCTTAGGTTTAAAACTACCGTTTGCAATGAAAAAAAATCTTACATCACTGTTACTTGTATTATTCCTGGGTTTTCAAGTGTCAGCACAGGAAGTTACAGAGACAGGCTCACTCAATGAAGGAACTATCACGAGTCAATTTGATTATCTCAACAGGATATCCAATAACTACCAGGAATACAAAGTTGTCAAAAAGACCCATCTGGAGAAAATAAGGACAAATGTTCTGGATTCCCTTAATGTCTTCAAAAACCAATTGGTGACAGTCAATCAGGAATTGGGCACCAGACAATCCAAAATCGGCGAACTGGAAAAGCAGGTATCAGAAACCAATAAACAGTTGGAAACAGCCGAAGCAGCAAGGGACAATTTTGAGTTTTTGGGAATGGCCATCCACAAATCAGCTTATGTCACTATGATGTGGACCATAGTTGGGATCTTGGCAGCGGCTTTTCTTTTCTTTTTGTTCAGGTATAGCCAAAGCCATAGGGTAATATCCAGAGCAAAAAAAGACCTGGCTGATACCATTGAAGAATTTGAACAGCACCGTAAAAACACCCTTGAAAGGGAGAGGAAACTTAAAAGAGAGTTGGTGGATGCGATGAATGGTAAAATCCATTGAAGCCTTTAATCAACTAAAAAGAAAACCCTGTAAAATATTTTACAGGGTTTTTCTTTTTGAGGATGCTAGCCTTAAGTGAATTTATGCCGGTTTATTAGTTTGATCTTGATTTTTCAATCAAGTAATAGGATTAGGAGAACTAAAATGATGATGATCGCCCCTACAGAAATATATACGCCACTTCCAAGATTTTTGGCTTCTTTTTTCATCTCTCTGAGCTCATCTTTAACTTCTTTGCGTTCCTCATTACTGAGGTCTGAAAGATCCATGGCTTTGATTTCGGCTACTCTGATTTGAATTTCGGCTACTCGGGCTTCTTGTTCTACAGTCAGCTCTTTTTTGTCATTTTTAGACTCTTTTGCCATGGCGACAGGTGCTGTCGCTGTAAACAAAAACATAACGGACAGAAATAATGCAATTTTTTTCATAGGGTAATATTAAGTTAAGATGAATAATGATTGTAGTGAATGGGTTTCGAAAAACCTTTACGGATGACTAAATTACCAATAATCAGGCAAAAGCCAATTAAAGGTTCGTCAATGTAGTGAATTTTATCAGTATTTGTCAGATTTTCGCTCCATGGGTAGAATTATTATTTGTAATTTCGTCCATAAGGAAGAATGCCCAAATTTTCAAAATCTATTTAATTCAATAAACCTAACCTATACCATGTACCCAAAAGGAGATAAGAAACTTTTTCTACTTGATGCAATGGCCCTGATCTATAGGGCCCATTTTGCCTTCAGCAAAAATCCCCGCATTAATTCCAAGGGTCTCAATACCGGAATCATGCTCGGTTTTACCAATACACTCTTGGAAGTATTGGAAAAGGAAAAGCCTACGCATATTGCAGTGGCCTTTGATACCAAAGCTCCCACTTTCCGACATGTGCAGTTTGAAGCCTATAAGGCAAACCGCCAAGAACAGCCCGAAGATATCGAAGTGGGCATTCCTTGGGTGAAGCAAATTGTCAAGGCTTTTAATATTCCACTTTTGGAATTGGATGGGTTTGAAGCGGATGATATCATTGGGACCATTGCCAAAAAAGCAGAAAGAACCAGTTTCGAGGTTTATATGATGACCCCTGACAAGGATTATGGGCAATTGGTGGAAGATCATATCTATCTATATAAGCCTGCCTTTATGGGCAATGCTGTGGATATTATGGGTCCCAAAGAAGTCTGTGACAAATGGGACATCGAACACGTCGATCAGGTTAGGGATATCCTTGGACTGATGGGCGATGCTGTGGATAATATACCAGGAATCCCCGGTATAGGTCAAAAGACAGCCGTCAAACTTTTGAAAGAATATGGTACCATTGAAGAACTGCTCAATAACACAGACCAATTGAAGGGAAAGCAAAAGGAAAATGTAGAGAACTTTGCACAACAGGGATTGCTTTCCAAGGAATTGGCCACCATCAATATAGAAGTTCCTGTTGATTTTGATGAAGTGGATCTGCGCTATGAAAGTCCCAATGAGGAAAAGTTGAAAGCTCTTTTTGCGGAATTGGAATTCCGTACTTTGACACAAAGAGTATTTGGGGAAAAAATCAAAAAGCCACAGATCAAAGTGAGCGAGCAGTTGGGACTGTTTACCGGTGCAGAAGAATCCAAAGTGGAAGAAGTGGAAGTGGAGGAGGAAAGCCCTTTGCCGGCCATTCAGGTACATGACAGCATCCTGACTTCTGCCCATGATTACCACAAAGTAGATGGAGAAAAAGCCATTAATGAATTGATAGGTTATTTGGAGTTGCAGGATGAATTCTGTTTTGATACCGAAACCACCGCCCTGAATCCCAATGAAGCTGAATTGGTCGGATTGTCTTTTTCCTATGTACCTGGGGAAGCTTTTTATATTCCTTTTCCAACCGAACAGGAAGACGCCAAAGTGAAATTGGAATTATTTAGAGGCATCTTTGAAAATGAAAATATCACCAAAATCGGCCAAAATGTAAAATATGACCTGTTGGTTTTGAAAAACTATGGCATGGATGTCAAGGGTAAACTCTATGACACCATGTTGGCACATTACCTGATTGAACCTGAAGGAAAACACTCCATGGATTGGTTGGCTCAGCAATACCTAAATTACAGGCCTGTGTCCATCGAGACCCTGATCGGTAAAAAAGGCAAAAACCAAGGGAATATGCGGGATGTGGAAGTGGATGAGGTGGTTGCCTATGCTGCCGAAGATGCTGACATCACATTAAAACTCAAGCAGGAATTTGACCCCATCATCAAAAGCAATGGTCTGGAAAAGCTGCTTCATGAAGTAGAAAATCCATTGATCCGGGTATTGACAGATATGGAATTTGAGGGAGTGAGGATAGATACCGAAAGCCTTGCAGAGATGTCGGTTATCCTTGAGGAGGAAAGCAAAGAGATTGAAAAAAGAGTCTATGAACTAGCCGGTGAGGAATTCAACCTTTCATCGCCAAAGCAATTGGGAGAAATATTGTTTGTCAAACTCCAACTTGATCCAAAAGCAAAGAAGACCAAAACAGGTCAGTTTGCCACGGGAGAAGAAGTATTGAGCCGGATGGCAGGAGAACATGAAATCGCAGGGGCAATCCTGGATTTCCGTCAGATGGTAAAACTAAAATCCACCTATGTGGATGCCCTACCCACCATGATCAATCCCAAAACAGGCAGGGTACATACCACCTACAATCAATTTGTGGCAGCCACAGGCAGGCTTTCATCCATCAATCCTAACTTACAGAATATCCCTATCAGGACTGCAAGAGGAAGGGAAATCCGAAAAGCATTTGTTCCCAGGGATGAAAACCACGTATTGCTGGCTGCGGATTACTCTCAGATAGAATTGCGCATCATGGCGGCATTTTCGCAGGATCAATCTATGATCGAAGCATTCAAAAATGGCAGGGATATCCATGCTACTACCGCCGCAAAGATTTTCCAGGTTCCTCTGGAGGAAGTCAGCTCAGATATGAGAAGAAAAGCCAAGACCGCCAACTTTGGTATCATCTATGGCATCTCAGCCTTCGGACTTGCACAGCGTCTCAGTATTTCAAGGACAGAAGCCAAGGAAATCATTGATGCTTATTTCAAAGAATTCCCTGCAGTCAAGGAATATATGGACAATGCCATCGAAAAGGCCAGGAAAAACGAATATGTGGAAACCATCCTCGGACGCCGCCGCTACCTCCGCGATATCAATAGCCGCAATCAGACCATGCGTGGCTTTGCTGAGCGTAATGCCATCAATGCTCCCATACAGGGTTCTGCTGCCGATATGATCAAAGTAGCCATGATCCATGTCCATGAATGGATGAAAAAAGAAAACCTTAAATCAAAAATGATTCTTCAGGTTCACGATGAACTGGTTTTTGATGCCCACAAAGATGAGGTTGAACTGCTCCAAAAAGAAATCCCCAAGCTCATGTCCAACGCCGTCACCATCGAAGTACCTCTTGAGGTTGAAGTAGGGATAGGGAGTGATTGGCTTCAAGCGCACTGATTAAGGGATGAAGGATGAGGGATGAAGGATGAAGGTTTTAAGTACCAAGTACTATCCACCTCGGCGGACAAGTTGTACCAAGTACGAAGTATAGGGACAAAGTAGAAGGAAGGGTGACCGATGTTGGGTTTGCACGTCATTCTGAATGAAGCTTCTGGTAAGTTTAAATTATAGGGCATGCTTTTAGCGAAATGAAGAATCTCTTGCTGTCATATACCCCGTCCTTTTGTTGCAGGCAAGTTCCATTCCTTGGTTTCGCTACTTGGTTCTTTTATCTGAAAGGCAAAGACCTTCGAGGTTAAAAAAAACCTCAAAGGTCTAGCTATCTCACGTCTCACATCTCAAATCTCACGTCTCAAAAAAAATGTCCAAAACAAAAACCACCTTTTTCTGTCAAAATTGCGGGGCGCAGAGTCCCAAATGGATCGGCAAATGTCCTTCGTGTGGGGAGTGGAATACTTATGTGGAGGAGATTATCCAAAAAGAGGAAACAGGGAAAGGCAGTTGGAAGCAATTCACAGGTGAATCTAAATCCAAAAGGGCCGCTACTCCAAGACGCCTAACTGATATCAATTTTGAGGAACAGCCTAGAATTGTGACCCATGATGCAGAATTGGACAGGGTGTTGGGTGGTGGAATTGTTCCAGGGTCTTTGATTTTGATAGGGGGCGAACCGGGAATCGGCAAGTCAACCCTGATGCTGCAGATTGCTTTGTCTTTACCTCAGCTTAAGGTGCTGTATGTTTCCGGTGAGGAAAGTGAAGCCCAGATCAAAATGCGGGCAGAGAGGATGGCTTATCATTCCGATAACTGCTACGTGCTGTCAGAAACCAATACCCAACAGATTTTTCAACAGATAGAAATTCTCGAACCTGATCTATTGGTCATCGATTCCATTCAGACTTTGCACAGTCAATATGTGGAATCAGCGGCTGGTTCAGTCTCCCAGGTAAGGGAATGTACAGCTGAGTTGATGAAATTTTCCAAAGAGATAGGGACTCCGGTTTTTTTGATTGGACATATTACCAAAGATGGCGCTATTGCAGGTCCAAAGGTTTTGGAACATATGGTGGATACGGTATTACAGTTTGAGGGAGACAGACATCTATCTTACAGGATCCTTCGGACATCCAAAAACCGGTTTGGTTCCACCAATGAATTGGGCATTTATGAAATGCGGGTTGAAGGTTTACGACAAGTTGCCAATCCATCAGAAATACTTTTGACCCAAAGAGAAGAGGTTCTTAACGGTGTGGCCATTGGTGCCATGATGGAGGGGAACAGGCCCTTGTTGATAGAAATACAGTCACTTGTCAGTCCGGCTACCTATGGCACGCCACAGCGCAGCAGTACCGGACACGATGCCAAAAGGCTCAATATGCTTTTGGCAGTATTGGAGAAAAGAGGTGGTATGAGGCTTGGCCAACAGGATGTTTTCCTCAACGTGGCCGGTGGCCTGAAAGTAGATGACCCTGCGTTGGATCTTGCTGTATGTGCATCCTTGGTGTCCTCTTATGAGGACAGTCCTGTACCCACAGACCTTTGTTTTGCGGGGGAAGTGGGATTAGGTGGAGAAATACGTGCGGTTCACCGAATAGAAAACCGGATTGCTGAAGCTGAGAAGCTGGGATTCAAAAGGATCATGGTTTCCAAATATGCCATTAAAGGTCTAGACCTGAACAAGTACAAAATTAAGGTAATTCCTGTGAGTAGGCTTGAGGAGATGTATCAGGGGTTGTTTGAGGGCTAATGTCAGATGTCGGGTGACCGATGACCGATGTTTGGGGAGACGGGAAATAGGATATTCGTCATTGCGTCAGCCTTTGGCAGGAGGAGCACTTCAAATTTTCTTTTAATATATGAAGATTCTCAAATTGGCTTTGCGCCAAGACCGAAATAATAGCAGATAATTTATTGTCGGGATTAAGTTACAAAAGTCAATTGCCAAATATCCCATTATCCAAAAACATCAATTAATATCAGTCTGATTTTAAAAACTCTCAATAAATTAAAAAAGACAAAACCTCCCTTTTATTCTCTTGACAATCAACATTATAATATATTTTTTGTAACTTAGGTATGTTTTTATTTTCATTCACTTTTATTCTCTAAAACCATGACAAATCAATCAGAAGAACAGGATCCAAAACCGGAATTTACAGGCAGACGCTTGGTCATGCTTGACAGCAGTGCAAAGTTTAAAGATATCGAAGAAGAGGCGGAAGGAGCTTCTCTCAGGCTTGCCACATCTGAAGATTACAAAACCCATGAGGAAGATTATGTTGATGCCTTTGATCAGGCTGATGGGATTGTTTTTGAGAGATTCGGTGTAGCTGTGATCAATGATAACCATCAAGAGGAAATCAATGTGCTGACCAGTTCGGCAAGGACCAAGAGTATGTTTTTGTATGATGAACCGGAGCGCTACCTATATGCGCTGACCACGGCCAATGCTTCCGGCGGCGGCGGATTTTGGCAGTGGTTGTGCCGGTTATTGGGTATCGGACCAAGGCCTCCGGTGACGCCAATACCCGGAGATCCTATTCCAAACCCCGATCCCTCGCTGCCAAATTCTTTCTCGGACAATGCCCAAGCCTACTGGGGTGTCCATGCTGTCAGGGCATTGACCAGCCCCTATACCGGCAAAAACATACCAATTGCCATATTGGATACAGGGTTTATATTGGCACACTCTGATTTTCAATCAAGGGATATTACGAGCAAATCCTTTATTTCAGGTGAGGATATCAATGATCTCAACGGCCATGGGACACATTGTACAGGTAATGCCTCCGGAGGTATCCGTGGTTCCAACGGGGTGCGATATGGTGTTTCCCATGAGTCAAAAATCTTTATAGGTAAGGTTCTTTCCAATGCGGGTTCAGGTTCCGATAGCGGTATATTGGCCGGAATGGATTGGGCTATGACCAATGGCTGCAAAATTATTTCCATGTCATTGGGTGCCCCTACCCGTCCGGGACAGTCACATTCCAGAATTTATGAAGACATTGCCAGGAATGCCCTTGATAATGGGACATTGATCATAGCTGCTGCAGGTAATGAAAGTAGAAGGTCAAGTGGAAGTACCAAGCCGGTGGGGCATCCGGCAAATTGCCCTTCCATCATGGCTGTGGCTGCGGTGGACAGATTTTTGAAAGTGGCGGATTTCTCTTGTGAAGGTATCAATCCAGATGGAGGTGAGGTGAATATTGCCGGACCGGGCGTGGCAGTCATGAGTTCATACAAATTTCCGCAGAATTATGCCTCGCTCAATGGTACCAGTATGGCCACTCCCTTTGTTTCCGGTGTTGCCGCCCAATTATGGGAAAAGAATCCAACGGCCACACCCAGACAAATCTGGCAAGAACTGACTACCACTGCACGTACATTGAACCTGCCTACAAGTGATGTGGGTGCCGGTTTGGTGCAAAGTCCGCAGTAAATTTAATTTAAAAAGATGGCAAACATACCTATACAATTTATCGCCTCGGTGGAGGATAATGAAATCAAGAACATTCAGGAAATCGCCGATAAGCTACGCGAAAAGGGCTGTGTAATAAATAATGTCTTATCTTTTTCAGGTGTGATTACCGGAGAGACGTCAGGTAATGAAGATAGTCTGCAAGATCTCAAGGTCAAAGGAATCAAGCATATTGAGGAAGATGGGGAGGTGAGGGCTTGTTAGGTAGGATTTGGATTTTAGATTTTAGACATGAGACGTGAGATGTGAGAACCAAGAAACAAGTGTCACGTCCTGAATTTACTTGACACTTTTTATTGTTTTTCTTTTGTTACACCCCCTCATCTTTCATCTAAAGAGATTGCCACGTCGCACCAAGGACTGTTCAAAATATCAAAGTTTCCCAAGTGCTCCTCGCAATGACGCACCCTTCATCCTTTAAAAATCCTCCTTTTACACAAGCGAAATCAAAACCCATAATATTTTTTCTATCTTCAAAGCCTCTTTAATCCATATCAATTTATGAGAAAAATTTTCTTCTTTTTCCTTTATATAGGAGCAGTATCACTATCTGCCCAAGATCTTCAACAAAGCAACATTCCCCTCAAATACCGTAACATTGGCCCATTCCGCGGAGGACGATCAGTTTCGGCTTCAGGTGTAGTGGGGGATCCATTGACTTATTATATGGGAACTACCGGTGGAGGTGTTTGGAAAACCATTGATGCAGGACAGCATTGGCATAACATTTCGGATGGCTATTTTACCACAGGTTCGGTGGGTGCCATTGCCGTATCGGAAAGCCATCCCAGGATAATTTTTGTGGGAATGGGAGAGCATGCCCCAAGGGGTGTCATGACTTCCTACGGTGATGGGGTGTACAAATCCACTGATGCAGGTGCCACTTGGAAAAAATTGGGCTTGGAAAAAACCCAGCATATTTCCCGTATCATCATTCATCCCGAAAACCCGGATATCGTCTATGTTGCTGCTCAGGGTGCTTTGCATGCCCCTAATCCGGACAGGGGTATTTACAAATCCATCGATGGAGGTGAGACTTGGGATAAGATTTTATTTGTAGATGATAAGTCTGGGGCAGCGGAACTTTCTATGGACATGAATTTTCCCGATGTGCTGTACGCGGCCATGTGGGAACATCAAAGACTGCCATGGAAGGTCATCAGTGGTGGACCCGGAAGTGGGCTGTACAAATCTGTGGATGCCGGAAAAACATGGAACAAACTGGAATCAGGCTTGCCCAAGGAAATGGGGAAAATGGCCATAGCCGTATCAAGAGCAAATTCAAAGAAAGTATATGCACTGATTGAAAGCGATTCAGATAGAAGACAGGGAGGACTGTTCGTTTCCGAGAATGGGGGTGACTCATGGTCAAAAGTAAGCAGCGATAATAGACTGGTACAGCGAGCCTGGTACTACATTGAAGTTTTTCCGGATCCACAGGCCGAACATACCCTATATGTGCTGAGTGCTCCTGCCCTAAGATCCATTGATGGGGGCAAAAACTGGGAAGTACTGCCTTATGCCCATGGAGATTATCATGACCTATGGATCAACCCCAAAAACCCAAAAAATATGGTCATGGCTGACGATGGCGGAGCAGCGATTTCATTTGACTATGCGAAAACATGGGCAAGGCAGGACAATATGCCCACCGCCCAAATGTACCGCATCAACACAGACAACCAATTCCCCTACCGGATCTATGGCGGACAGCAGGACAATACTTCTTTGGTCATCAATAGTCTTGCTCTGGGACGGGGAAGTATCACCCAAGAGCATTGGAATTATTCCGCAGGAGGTGAGTCAGCCTTTTTGGCATTTGATCCCGATAATCCCAGGTATGTCTTGGGCGGGAGTTATTTGGGAACGATAGAAGTATTGGATATGAAATCGAATGCCTCTACCAATATCATGATTGCTCCTATCCAATACCTGGGCAGGGATGCTTCAGATATGAAATACCGGTTCAACTGGAGTGCCCCGATCATTTGGTCCAAGCATGAACCCAACACCTTCTACCATACCGCCCAATACGTGCTGAAAACTCAAGATATGGGTAACTCTTGGGAAGTGATTTCTCCTGACCTGACCAGAAATGAAAAGGAAAAACAGGGGAAAGGTGGAGGTCCATACACCAATGAAGCAGTAGGAGCGGAAAATTACGGCACTATTGCCTATATCATCGAATCCCCGCATGAGAAGGGAGTCCTCTGGACGGGCAGTGATGATGGCTTGGTCCATCTGACCCGTGATGGCGGAAAGACCTGGACCAATGTCACTCCCAAAGGAATGGCTGAAACCTTGGTAAATGCCATTGAAGTTTCTCCCCATGATCCTGCTACTGCCTATATCGCTACTACAAGATACAAGTTCAATGATTATACACCGGCCCTTTACAGGACCACCGATTATGGAAAGACCTGGACCAATATTAGCAAAGGTATTCCTTACGGAGCCTTTACCAGAGTGGTCAGAGAAGATGACAAGGTCAAAGGTCTGCTTTATGCAGGTACTGAAACCGGAATCTTTATTTCCAGAAATGGCGGAAGCAGTTGGAAATCTTTTCAGCTTAACCTTCCTGTGACACCGATTACCGACCTCAAACTTGCACATGGGGACTTGGTGGTGGCAACAGCTGGCCGTTCTTATTGGATTTTGGATGACCTGAATGTAGTCAGGGAAATGAATGCATCTGTCGACAAACCTTTATTGTACACGCCTGATGATGCGGTTATTGGACATTGGTATTCATCCATGAACGGCAATGCTGCTACCGGCACAGATCTCTTAACAGGCGTCAATCCTGCCAATGGCGTGGTGCTGTATTATCACCTACCGGAAAACATCACAGATTCAACATCGATCAGTTTGGAAATCCGGGACAGTAATGGGGAATTGGTGCGTACGATTTCCGGCAAAGCCGATCCAAAGTTTCAGGTTTATGCCGGTGGACCTTCACCTGACCCTGTATTGTCATTAAAAAAAGGAATCAACCGTTTTGTCTGGGACATGCGCTTTCCAACGATGCCCGGCATCCCTACAGCTTACATTGAGGCGGGTTTTAGAGGGCATAAAGTAATTCCCGGAGAATATACTGTCCACCTTAAATCTGATTTGGGTGACTCCCAGGTCAAAACCAAAGTGATCGATAATCCACTGTTCGAGACTGATCATCAGAATTATGTGGAGTACCATAACTTTATTTTGGGTATGGAAAAAGAACTTACTGTGATGCACAACATGGTCAACAAAGCCATGGATTATCAGCAGCAACTGAAAGGTTTCCTGGAAAGAATCAAAGGAGAAGAGGGGCGGAAATCACTTGCAGAGTCCGGTCAGAAACTGCTTAAAGACATGCAGGCCTGGGATGAGGAAATGGTACAGCGAAAGTCCCTTGCCTATGATGATGTGGAAAATTTTCCCAATAAGTTTACTGCCAATTACCTTTTCCTGATCAATCAGACCGAAAGTGAAATTCCAATAGTAAACCAAGGTTCCCGTGAACGCCATAAAGAACTGACCGAACAATGGCAAATCTTAAAATCAGAAGGAGAAAGAATCCTGAACAATGCCATCCCTGCCTACAACAACCTGTTGAAAGAAGCAGGTATTGGTTTGTTGTTTGTTCAATAAATGATTGGGTAATAATTTAATTTTCGAGCTTTCTACATTATTCCCTTTAAAGAAGCATAACTTATCTAAAAGCCGGCTAAAGTATCAAACTAAGCATCTTCCGTCTTCTGTCTTCCGTCCCACTTCCTTATGTCCGATATCATTTTTTAAACTGTTCATTTTTGGGACAGTGTAGATTTGATTGGTTTATAAATCATTCAATGCCAATTCTTTATATTTCTGGAATGCGTCTTGTCCTACACTATTCACAAAAACCAAACGACAATGATGAGCTTCCTAATTTGGTGTATCCTGCTGGTATTATGCTGGCCATTGGCCTTGTTGGCCATAATTCTCTATCCATTTATCTGGCTGATTTTACTGCCTTTCCGCCTTTTGGGCTTTGCCGTTGATCTTAGCTTTTCCTTTATCAGAAATTTGGTGATGATGCCTTTTACTTTGGTGGGGAGACGGGGGTAAAGGATGAAGGATGAGGGATGAAGGGATGAAAGGAACGGCCCGTCATTCTGAATGGAGCTTTTCGTAAGTCTGATATATAGATTATCCTCCCAACAAACACAATTATGAAAGCATTTACTAAAACAAAATACGGCGGACCGGAGGTACTTCGATTGGAAGAGGTAAAAAAGCCAACTCTGAAAGAGGGCCATTTATTGGTAAAGGTCTATGCCAATTCCGCTAATCCGGCAGACTGGCATATTCTCCGTGGGAAACCATTTTTTGCTCGCTTTACGTTCGGGCTTTTCAACCCAAAGGATAAAATCCTTGGGGCAGATTTTGCAGGTATTGTCGAGGCGGTAGGGAAAAATGTCAGTGGTTTTAAAGTCGGTGAAAGGGTGTTTGGGGAGGCGCTGCAAAGCGGTGCCTTTACGGAATTTGTCTTGGCATCAGCAGCGGTCTGTGGGCATATGCCTGCAGAAACCGGCTTTGATGTGATGGCGGCGGTTCCCATAGCGGGACTTACTGCCTGGCAAGCCATCGTCACCCATGGGAAACTCCAAAAAGGAGAATCGGTTTTGATCAATGGTTCCTCCGGTGGCGTAGGTCATTTTGCCGTGCAGATCGCTAAAGCCTTAGGTGCTGAGGTGACCGCTGTTTGCTCTAACCGTAACATTGATTTTGTAAAATCCCTGGGTGCCGACAAGGTATTGGCATACGACATGGAAAACATACACGAACATAAGGGAAAATATGACCTGGTCATCGATACCCACGGCAATCTAACTTTCAATGATTACAAGCGGCTTGGAAAACGGGGAGTGATGGTGGGCTTCACTACCATGGGTCATATGATTTCGGTTTTACTAAGAAGGCCTTTCAGCAAATTCCCTTTAACACTATTCACCGCTGAAGCTAATACCAAAGATTTGAATATCTTGGCGACTCTAATCCAAGAAGGAAAAATCCAGCCCCATATTTTTAAAACCTATCCTTATCAGGAGATTCCCAAAGCCATTGGGTATATTGAATGCATGCGGACTAAGGGGAAGGTAGTGATGGTTTGGGTGGGGGAGATTTAAGAGTTTAGAGGGTAGAATTTAGATTGGGGAATGGAATTGGGTATGGGACTGTCCCAAGAATGTGGGATGAAAATTTTACACAAAAAATCAAAGAAAATGGAATGCTCATTTATATAATGAATTCTGCTATTTTTATATCAACAATTAAAATCATTTCAATATTTTTTTTTATTCACAGAAAATAGACCATGAGACTGGAATTCGAAAAATGGCTTGAAGAAAATAAGGAATCCATTTCCAGGCCAGAAAAATATTCAAGTACAATTCAACCATTACCAACCAACTGGCCTCAAAAGATCATATTGACTCTAGCCTTTATTCAAAGACAGAAGCTACAGAAGTATTGAAGTTTAAAGAGATTTATTTTAGTTACAACGAATTTTATGAAAAGAATAGGAGGGGAAAAAATATGTATAGTCGGTCTTTGGATCTTTACATTGAATTTCTTGATTCTTTCAGTGGAATTCCAGGAAAAGTTGTTGCGCCTGAAATCGAAAGAGTTATATCTGATCCAAAACTCACTTCAACTGAAAAGCAAAGCATCATTTTAAGCCGTAGAGGGCAAGGTCAATTCAGAGAGAATTTGGTCAAATTATGGGGCAGTTGTTCCATATCTGGCTATACTGACTTCAGACTTCTTGTTGCTTCCCATATCAAACCTTGGAGTAAATCTGACAATTATGAAAGAATTGATAAGTATAATGGTTTATTAATTCTACCTACCTATGATAAACTTTTTGATCTTGGCTTTATTGGATTTAACCCTAACGGGAATATTTGTGTTTCCAAAGAATTGGATAATCCAGAGGCTCTAAATATTCTTCCAAACATCAAAATTGTAACACATAAATATCATTATCAATATTTGGAATATCATTTAGAACATGTATTCAAAAGTTAGAACATTTGGTTTGACCCAAAATATATTGAGGCCATTAAAAGTTCTTCTTATATTTAATAGATTGCGTAGATTAATAGAATCGGAAAAAAAGTGGAGAAAATGATGGATGTAATAACAACTTTTAAGGAGACTGTTTCAAAAGAAGAAATTTTAGGGAAAAAAGTTAAAACCGGGATTGCCGATGAAATTGATAATGGTAGTGCAGCTTTTACACATTATCTAAGTTTGCGTGGTCAAAGTGAAGACGTGGTTTTTAAAAATAAAGCAGTTGACTATTATCAAAAATTACTTCAGGAAAGGAAAGGGCATGAAGTAAGCCGGGAATTTGCCGAAGTGGCAATTCGATATTCACAATTTGAATATAAAGACCAAATACCTTTTCCTGAAAATGAGAATCCCACTTTCAGGTTTATAGATTTATTTGCCGGAATCGGTGGGTTTAGGCTGGCATTCCAAAGTCTTGGAGGAAAATGCGTCTTTACCAGTGAATGGGATGAACAAGCTAAAAAGACCTATTTTACCAATTTTGGAGAGGTTCCGTTTGGGGATATTACCAAGGAAGAAACAAAGAGTTATATTCCTGATGGCTTTGATGTTTTATGCGCAGGATTCCCATGTCAGGCATTTTCAATTGCAGGAAGAAGAGGTGGATTTGAGGATACCCGGGGGACATTATTTTTTGATGTTGCCGAAATCATCAAAAGGAAAAAGCCAAAAGCATTTTTTCTGGAAAATGTAAAGGGCCTGAGAAATCATGATAAAGGAAGAACTTTAGCAACAATATTAAATGTCCTAAGGGAGGATTTGGGATATTATGTTCCGGATCCACAAATTATCAATGCCAGGGATTTTGGAGTTCCGCAGAATAGAGAGCGGATTTTTATAGTTGGATTTAGAGCAGATTTGGGAATTGATCATTTTGAATACCCCGATCCGACAGCCGAGGTTGTTGCTTTTGAAGATGTTAAGGAAGTAAATCCGGTTTCTGTTAAATATTACCTGTCCACACAATATCTCAATACTTTGGAAAACCATAAAAACAGACATTTATCCAAAGGCAATGGCTTTGGATATGAGGTTATTTCAGATGACGGAATTGCCAATGCTGTAGTCTGTGGCGGAATGGGGAGAGAAAGGAATCTGGTTTATGATGACCGGTTGGAGGATTTCACACCGGTTACTCATATCAAAGGTGAGGTAAACAGACTTGGTATCAGAAAAATGACACCTAGGGAATGGGCCAGGTTACAAGGTTTTCCGGATAAGTTTTTAATACCTGTGGCAGATGCCTCTGCTTATAAACAATTTGGGAATTCTGTGGCCGTGCCTGCGATTAGGGCTACAGCTAAAAAGGTTATAAAATTGATTTAATGTTTTTAAGAAAGATATTAGATGTAAAAATCAAGAATAATCAAATCTCAGTTACAAGAGATGCAAATATTTCTGTCATCGATTTAGAAAATCAAATTAGAAGTCATCCGTACACAGGACAAAATCTTGATAAATCAGAGGAAACAGAAAAATCAAAAGTACCCCCATTTATACAGGTCTTTTATTTTTTATTTTTTAAAAACTTAACTGTTCCATCTGAGAAAGAATTTTGTGAAACTTATATTTCCTGGTTAGGAGGAGCTGTAGATGGTAAGATAACTTATGAAGGGACTGAGTTAAAAGCAGATTTTTTGATAAATAGAATGAAAAGAACATATCCTTCTTTGATCAGGGACCTTCATTTTTTATATCTTATTGAAGAGGCCCGGGTTTTTGATGATGTTGAATATTCAATGCATATGGATTATTTCAAAGGACTTGATCTGAAAGTGACAAACAAAGGCAAAATCTATTTTGTCTCATTGTTTATAGATACCCCAAGAGGACAATATTACAAAAAGCGAAAAATGTTCAGACATGATTATTCAGAGATCATCGAAATTGAGTTAAATGTTGATTTTGCAAGTCTGAAAAAAGTTGGTAATATCTTTCTTTTGAAAAAAGAGCATGTTGGCTTATTGGTAGATAGAATAAATTCCTGATTTTAATACTGTTTTTGGGATATTACACAAGCGCTGGAAAAAGTTGTTGTAGTGGAAAAAGAAGCAATTGTCGAGTAAGCAGCCTAGCGTAATAAAAAAAAGCCGAAAGACCAATTGCCATAATCTTAATGTTGGCAATTGGTCTTCCGGCTTTGTTTTATAAGTGCAATTTATTAGTCCTTCAACACCTCACAGCGGTCATAAGAGGGGTCTATGTCAATAAAGACATCTTCTTTTGCAAGAACAAACCACCTGCCCAAGATTCCCTCTTCTTTTTTCCTCCGGGTAGCAGCTTTTAACTTTTCATAATCATCATTGAGATTGGCACGATGTGCAGGGAATTTTTCTTTATAATACAAAATCCTAACCTGAGGCCCATTACGCTCATCTTCATAGCGCATAGGCTTGGTGATTGTCCCAACTTCCATACTATCTAGGGTGAAATAAAGAATAGGGTCTTCAAGGGTCCTCAAAGTCAACCTATTGGATTGGTTATTTGGATCTGTAAAAAAACCACCATTGTCAGAGGTACTTCTGTCATCGGAATTTTCTTTGGCTGCTTTTGCGAATTCTATTTTTTTATCGACAATCAGATTTCTTAAACTATCCAAAAAACGCTCTGCCGTTTGGATGTCATTTTCAGAAGGTTCAGGTCTAAGCAGAATATGCCGGGTATTGAATGTATTACCCCTTCTTTCCAAAAGCTGAATCATGTGGAATCCGAACATGGTTTCCACAGGATCACTGATTTCCCCAGGCCTCAGACCCAAGGCTGTAGCCTCATATTCAGGGGCCAGTTCACCTCTTCTGAAAAACCCCAACTCACCTCCCTGAATGGCAGAACCCGGATCCTGGGAATATTGGCCTGCAAGGGTTTTGAAATCAGAAGTACCTTCATTGATCATTTCTTTGAACATCCGGAGTTGATTGGCCACACTGTCTTTGGTGGCACGGTTGACTTCCGGTTGTTTGACGATCTGACCTACAATTACCTCTGCTGAGAAAAAGGGTAGAGAATCACGGGGAATAGCTGTAAAAAACCTCCTTACTTCAGCCGGTGAAATGGTCAGTCCCTCAGTTATTTTCCCCTGCATTTTCTGGACGATCATCTGTTCCTTTAGCAAATCTTCAATTTCAGCTTTCAACTGATCGGATGTTTTGCCATAGGCATCTACAAACATCTCTTCATCCCCACCAAACTGTGCCATTACCATGCTGAATCTTTGGTCAGCTTGGATCATGACCTCTGCATCGGATACCATGACCGAATCCAGTTCTGCTTTGGCAACCATCAACTTATTGATCATAAGAGATTCAAACACCTCGCACCTGGTTGGGGGGTCAAAACCCTGTTGGGATTGAGAAATAGCCTCCATATAAGCTCTTTGCACTTCGGATTCCAGTAGGATATAGTTGTTGACTTTTGCCACAATTTTGTCCAAAACCTGCCCGGTGGGTCTGGGTGCTTCTTTAGACGTTTCGGTTTGGGCAAAACCCACCGTAGCCAAAAGGTAAAAAACGGAAATGACAAATAAATACTTTAAACTAAACCTATTCATATATTGTAAACACTTCATTTTCTAATGCTCTGTTATAAATTTCTTTTTGCAATTCTTCGACCAAGGCAATTCTTTTTCTATTGGTCAGAATCTTGGTGATTTCATCTCTGACAAATTCAAGGGGAGGTATCTGATCCTGCAATTTGTATTCCAGTATCTTGAAGTAGTACCGGTAATTTTCATCGTCAGTGATGATCAGTCTGTTGCTCCTGAGAAGTTCTACTTTATTGGCATGATTGGCCAAAGGGGTATTGATGATGATATCCTCAAATCTGACCCATGTAGAATCCTCCAGAAAGTAATTACTTGCATGTTTGGAAGCGAAATCTTTCAAGGCACCTCTATCATTAGGATTTGTTGAACGGAGCAGTTTTTCCATATTTCTGTTTTGTGCCGTTGGGGCTTTGTCAGTTTTCAGAAAATTGCTCCGGACAATGATTTCCTTCAGGTTGAAGTTAGCCTGATTGGCTTTATAATAATCTTCAATCTCTTTTTGGGTTATTTCCCTGGTGAGATTGTCTTCCACATATTTTTTTTCAAACTCATATACCATCAGGGCATATTTGTAATCCAATAACTTTCTGTTGATCTCGGCCTCATCAAAAGACATTGATTTGCCGGCTTCTATGATCATCAACTGCTTTCTTATCCAGGATTGTACATAACGCCCGGCAATATTTGTACTGTCCTCAGGAGTATTGGCTTCTGTGTTGATGAACGCAAGCTCTGATATTCTTAAGTTTTGGTTGCCCACAGTCGCAATAATGGGGTCTTCCTCAGCATCCTCCACGGATTTGAACTTAAATAAATCACAAGATGAAATGCTTACCATCAATGCTAGAAACAACCATTTATTTGCTGACTGTAACATCGAATATTTTTTGTTTCTCATCCTCATTGACCTGAATAATGTAATTCTCTTTCAAGGTAGCAATGAGCTTTTGGTCGAGATATTCCTGATAATCCTGAATCACTTTCCCCCTTGTCTCCTCAAACTTCTTCGGTCCGGGACCGAGCTTTTCTCCAACGACAACAAAATGGGTTTTGTTGTCGATTTTGATTTCCCGAAAGGTTTTGTTAAGATCTATCCGATTCAATACCGGATGAGACTCAACTTCGAAGATCCCATCTGTAAAGGTAAAGGCAAGTGGACTGTCCAAAAGAAAAGTGTTTTCCAAACGGTCGGCCAGGTTGGACATGTATTTTTTGTCAGAAAGAAACCTGCGCACGGCGGGGATACTTTCCTCTTTTCCCATGGTAAGAATTATGGCCTGAACCCTGTTTTTCCATTGATACCGATCCTGGTTTTCCTCATAGAATTTTACCTGCCCCAAGCTGTCCTCAATGGCTTTTTGCCAAACCTGATCATTCATCAGCGAAAACAATAAAATCCCATCTCGGTATTCCTGAATCAATAACCTGTATTCATCATTGTTGGTAGAAAGGTCTTGAATTTCAGCTTCATGCAGATTTACTTCTATAAACTTGTCATACCAACCGGCAAAGTAATTTTGAGGGTTGGAGCGGATCACCTGTTTGTCTGAATTCATAAAATCCAATAGATCACCTACAGTTTTGGGATGATCATCTATCCTCAGAAGAACAGAGTCAATCAGGTTTCTTTCAAGTATGATATCGGGCACATCCTTTCTTTGATTTTTCGCAAAGATCCCTTCAATGTCTGCCGCCAATTTTTCATTTTCCTCAAATCCATACCTTGACTTCTGCATAGCCACCACCTGTGACTGTATCAAGGAGGACCTGCTATCCCTTAATATTCTTGATTTGATCATTGGCTCCATTTCTTCATAGGAATCGAGCGGTTTCTTTTCTTCCAACCTGATAATATGGTAGCCGTAGGGTGTCCTGACCGGTGGTGATATTTCTCCTTCTTCGGAAAGGGCAAATGCGACCCTTTCAAATTCCGGAATGACGGCCCCCAGACCTATCCATGGCAGGGAACCCCCTGAACTTTTTGTACCGGGGTCCTCAGAGTACAACTGGCAGATTTCCTCCCAAATACTCTCAGGTTTTTGGATTTCAGCGTATATCTCCCCGACTTTTCTCAAGGAACGCTCCTCACTGACAGGGTCATTGCCCTGTGTACGGACGAGGATATGGGAAACCCTGATTTCACCTGGATTGGGTTTTCTGTCTTCCAACCTGATTACGTGGTATCCGAAATTGGTCAGAACCGGATCTGATATCTGTCCTATCTCCAATCCAAACGCAGCATCCTCAAAAGGTGAAACCATCTGAAGCGCTGAAAAATAACCCAAGCTGCCCCTATTGTCTTTGGCCGAAGGATCGTCAGAATGTTCAAATGCCAGTTCATTGAAGTCAGCTCCGCTTTCTGCATCACTTTTAAATTTCTGGGCCATCCGAAGTACAGAAATCGTATCCGCCTGACTGGCATTGGGCGGAAACTGCAACAGGATGTGACTGGCTTTGATCACCTCTTTCATCCTGTTGTAAGCTTTCATCAGTTCTCCCTCTTGCAGGGTGTTTTTGATGAGAAATGGCTGGGTAAGATCTTCTTTGAAGACTTCATATTCCTGGTAAAACTCGTCTGTCTTGTCAAGACCAAGATTTTCTGCCTCTTTGACTTTAAGTTTGTAATTCACAAAAAGCCTAAAGTTTTCATCAAACTCTTCGGCGCTCAGTTTTTCATCAGGACTGTTAAAATTCCTGTTTTTTGAAAGCATGTATAAAAATTCCTCCGCAAAGATTTCTTCGTTTCCGATAGTAACCAATGGACTTTGGATATCAGGTTCCTCTTCCACTGTTTTCACTGTGGATTTTGGACTACATGAAAATACCAAAGCGAGTAATAAAAGCTTGATTTGATTTGAATTCATCATAAATGGCAATCCGGAATATCAGTGCAATGTTACAAATTAAATTGAAAAATTCGGGTGGCTTTGGGTTTTAAGATGTCTTAATTAACAATTATTTGGATTTTAATATCTTGAATAAGCGGCAGATATTGATGTTGGCTTTGGTTTCAAATTCAATTTTGTCCATGATCCTTTTGACCAGAATGATGCCAAGCCCTCCTTTTCGCTTGGATTTCATCACAAAAGAGATATCAGGTTCCTGATATTCAAGGATATTGAAGCCCTGTCCAAAATCCCTGATTTCAAAAATCATCAGATCTGCGCTTTTCTTTACAGTCAGGTCAATGCATTCCTTGGGGTTGCAGTCATGGGAATGGATGATCAGATTGGCACATACTTCTTCCACGGCTAAAATCACCTGATGCTGATCTACTTCTGTCAGAGAAGTATCCTCCAGAATATCCCCCAAAAAATTTCTGAGTTCAGACAGTCGGGTGGTGTCGCAATATAGTTTCAACTCATGCTTCATAATACTTCTTCAAGTGCATCCTTTTTAGTGGACTTGATTTTGATCAGTTGATCCAATCCCAGGATATTAAAAACCTGAAACACCTTTTCCTTTAATCCAAAAATGACAAGCTTGATTTCTTTTTCCTGAAATTCCTCCAAATAGGACATAAATACACCAAGTCCTGCAGATGATATATATTCAAGCTGTGAGCAATCCACCAATAAGTTACGGACTCCACCTTGGACCATGTCCAATATCACCTCGTCCAGTTCCACCGAATTGCTGGCATCGATTTCCCCGATAAGACTGAGAACCGAATGTTCATTTTCAATGTTTTTTTCTATTTGTAACATCATTTTTTATACGCTTTATGTAGGTATTGGTTATGGGTTGAATTTGATGACCAATAATGAAAAATCGTCATCAGGCATACTGTTTTGACCCACAAATCTGTAAATCTGTTCTAAGATCTTTTTTTGGATTTCCATCGCACTGAATTGATGAAGATCCGTCAATGTTTTCTTCAGCCTTTCATAACCGAATTCAACTCCGGCTTCATTTTTTGCTTCAATGATTCCATCTGTAAACAGAACAAGAACATCATCGTTTTCAAATTCAAATTCAGACTCATGTATATAATTTTCATAAAGGGCACTGCGGACCATTCCAAGACCCAGGCCTTCTGAACTTAGGTATTCGCAACATTTCCGGCTCGCATCATAAAACAGTGTCGGACAATGTCCCGCCCTGCTGTATTTTATTTTTTTGCTTTTGGTGTCCACCAGATAATAAGAGGTGGTGATGAAATGATTTCTTTCCAAGCACTGGCTCAGGGCTATATTGGCTTTTGCAAGAAATTCGCCCGGACTTGGATTCAATTGGACCAAGCTATGAAATATGCCTTTCATTTGGGACATATTAAAGGCAGCCGAGGTGCCCTTGCCGGAGACGTCTCCGATGATGATGGCAAATAGGTTATGGCTTATTTCCTTTGTCTCATAATAATCTCCGCCAACTTCATCTGCTGCTTCAGAAAACCCACTGATTTCAAAATATTCGTCATGGTGAAGTTCGGTGGGAAGTAAGCTCCTCTGTACTCTTTGGGCAATTTTCAGCTCCTCTTTGTATCGTTCATTTTTGATGGCCTCGTTCAGCAGTCTGTAATTTTCGACCGAAATACAGGCCTGTCCTACAAAGGTGTTGATGATATTGATCATCTCTTTATTAAATCCATCTTTGACTTCTTTGATCAAAAACAACCTTCCAATGGTTTTGGAATTGACTACTAGGGGAATCATTATTACGGATTTGAAAATATTGTGGGGTATTTTCCCCTGATATTTTCTGGTATCATTGTCTGAAGCTTTCCAGTTAAACTCTGAAAAAGGTTTTGTGTTGGAAATCAGGTCATTGAGTTCCTCCCGGACATCTTCATCAATAAATCTTTCCTGAATGATCACCTTATTATCTTCGCTGTCCAACAATTCGAGCCAACCTGCATCTGCATATGCCGCACTCATACTGGAATCAATCAGGATATCCAACACCTGTGTTTCATCCTGTCCGGGTTTGATAGACTGGCTCAATCGCTGAAAATTGATTGCTTCTACCAGTTTTTGTTCAAATACTGAAGATGTGGGCAAATTGAACAGTGTAACCAAAAAACTGAAAAGTGAATACAAAAACACAAAAGCAAACAGACCCATCAAAAACAGGTTGTCTGTCAAGTTGACAAAAGTTAGATTGCTGTCACTATAGGACAGGAGCTCAAAGAAAAGATAGGAGGTACATATGAGGATGATCACAAAAAAGAGGATCGATTTCCATTTTTCCTTAAATGTGAGATAAGGTATCCATTTAAGGTTGACAGACAGAGAAGCCGAGAAAAAAGTCAGAAAGACAAAACCAAACAAAAAACTGTAATCCAGATTGTTCTCATTGAAAAATATGAAAAACATACTGATTAACATCAGGATCTCAAATGCCTGCCATTGCTGTACTACTCTTTTGGACTTTTGATATAAAATCAGGTGCTTCCAAAGTAGGGAACAGGAAATAAGGAAAAGGGTCATCATGGCAAAATTGACATGATAAAAGAAGTTTCTCAACAGAGGGTCTGAGGCTAACCTGCCTTCACCTAGCATCTGATAAAAAAAGTTGATGATCAATGCCACTGAAGTTGCCAATAGGCCTGTGGATGCACCCCGCCAGATCAGATCCAGAAAATCAAGGTCTTCATTTTTATTGATGGAATAATTATAAAAGAGGTACACCATAATGAAAAAAAGTATCTCCAATACATAGGAAACCTGAGGGGCCATATTGGGCTCCAATCGGTTGACTGTTTCAAAAATCCTGGTAACATCGACAAAAAGTAAAGCCAACCATGCTAATATGGCTACCAAAATACTTACTTTACCGATATTTGGTTTTGGGATTTTAAGCATTTTAGAGAATCAAACACAATATTACAGAAACAAACTTAAATATCCAGAACCCGTTTATCGCCATAGTTGTAAATTATTGTTAAAATCCATTTTATGAAATCCATTCAAATTTACGGTATTATTATTTTATTAATTACGGGTGCATGTTCGTCCGCAGATATCAATAGGATCCTTCAGGCAGCAGGTCAAGGATCTTTGACCGAGCAGGAAGTAGGTTCAGGACTTAAAGAGGCCTTAATCCAGGGAATCAGTAAAGGCGCAGATCTGGCATCCATGACTGATGGCTTTTTCAAAAATGACCTGATCAGGATATTGCTTCCCGAAGATGCCCGAAGGGTGGAAAATACACTAAGACAAATCGGACTTGGAAGCGAAGTGGACAGGGCAATGCTTGCCATCAACAGAGGTGCCGAAAAGGCAGCTATTGAAGCAAAGCCGATTTTTATCAGTGCCATCAGGCAGATGACCATTCAGGACGCGTTCCAGATTCTCAAAGGAGAACCAAACGCTGCTACTGACTACCTGAGAAGGACAACCGAAAGTCAATTGGTAGCCTTGTTCCAGCCCAGAATTCAGGAATCCCTCAATGAAGTCGGGGCTACAAAATATTACGGAGATCTGGCCAATGCCTATAACACCATTCCGCTTACTACCAGGAAAATCGACCCTGACCTAAACGCATATGTGACCAATAGGGCGATAGATGGATTATTTACTTTGATTGCCGAGGAGGAGAAAAATATCCGTGAAAATCCCATGCAAAGAACTTCTGCATTGATGAGAAGGGTTTTTGCGGCGCAGGACTAGATTTAAAGTATAACTATATCTTCGATAATACCCTTACCGA
>NZ_JBGTCA010000585.1:0-8214 GCF_041749095.1 Aquiflexum sp.
GTTCGTGCATTTAGGGCAGTAGGAGGAGATCCGATTTTTATCAAAAGAGCTGATGGTGCATTTATCTATGATGAGGATGATAATGGCTATATAGAGTTGATCAATAGCTGGGGTCCAATGATCCTTGGACATAACCATCCAATGATCCGAGAAGCGGTCATCAATGCTTTGGAAAACGGGACTTCATTTGGAGCGCCAACAGCTAGAGAGGTAGAAATTGCAGAGTTGATCACTCAAATGGTTCCTTCTGTAGAAAAGGTAAGGATGGTCAATTCAGGCACAGAAGCCACTATGTCCGCTATACGTGTGGCACGAGGTTTTACCGGAAGAGATAAATTCATCAAAATGGAAGGTCATTACCATGGCCATGGAGATTCTTTTTTGATTGCAGCAGGATCCGGAGCAATTACCATGGGCAACCCTGATTCACCGGGCGTGACCAAAGGGACAGCCCAAGACACGCTTTTGGCACCCTACAATGATTTGGAAGCTGTTGAAAAATTGGTTGAAGCAAATATGGGAGAAATTGCAGCTTTGATATTGGAGCCTGTTCCCGGAAACATGGGTCTTGTTTTACCTAAGGAAGGGTATTTGGAAGGATTAAGGAAAATTTGTGACAGGGAAGGCATAATCCTGATTTTTGATGAAGTGATGACAGGCTTTAGATTGGCAAAAGGTGGTGCACAGGAACTTTTTGGTGTAATTCCAGATATGACTACTCTTGGTAAAATCATAGGAGGGGGGATGCCAGTCGGTGCTTATGGAGGAAAAAAAGAAATAATGGAATTTGTGTCTCCGGCAGGTCCTGTATATCAAGCAGGCACGCTTTCAGGAAATCCGATTGCTATGGCAGCTGGATTGACCATCCTCCATTATTTAAATGACCATCTGGAAGTTTACGAGCAGTTATCTGGTATTGGGGATAAAATAGTGGGCGGATTCCGCAAAACATTGGAGAAAATTGGTATAAATTATACCATCAATCACTTGGGAAGTATGTACAGCCTCTTTTTTACAGATCAAGAAGTGTATGATTTTGATTCTGCAAAACATTCCGATACGGTCTTATTCGGCAAATATTTTCAGGCCATGCTTAAAAGAGGAATTTACCTTGCCCCATCCCAATTCGAGAGTCTTTTCATTTCAACCGCATTGACTGATGAACTGATAGGAAATATCATTCAGGCCAATGAAGAGTCATTAAAAGAAATACTTTAATCAAAAGGACATAAGAAATGGAGTTAAAAGTTTACGGTATCAAGAATTGTAATACCATGAAAAAAACCTTCGATTTCCTTGAAAAAGAAGGTGTTGTTTATGAATTCACTGACTATAAGAAAAAAGCTCCTGATGCCGGTTTAATGGTGAAGTTTGCCAGTAAGGTAGGTTTTGAAAAGCTGATCAACAAAAAAGGGATGACTTACAGGCAATTGACTGGGGAAGAAAAGTCCCAATTGGAAATCGAAGATTCTGCATTGGCATTGCTGAGCAAAAAAAGCAGCATGATCAAAAGACCTATTGTGCAATTTCCTGATGGAGAAATCGTGTTGGGTTTCGACCCTGAGGCAATAAAGGAGAAAATGGACTCTATTAAAAAGTAATGGAGTCTGTGGGAAGAACAGGTAATTCAAAATTCCCGAACATTACTTCAAAAGTGAATTCATGTTTATGGGCTTCTTCCTTTGAGGCAGGAGTTTTATAGGCAAAAACTTTTTTAAGTTTCGGGTGACCATTCAGTAAATTCAGATTTAGCAGATTGACTTCTGTTTCTGTGAGATGAAGCTGAATTAAATGGGTGCATTTGTGTAAGTGTTCAAAACCGGTTCCGGTTATATGTGTATTATTCAGTTTTAGAATGGTCAGGTTTTCAAAATCTATAAGCGATTCGAAAACCTGATCATTTACTTTTGTCCTGCTCAGATCAAGAAAGACAATATTTTGGCTGATATCCTGAAGCAATTCCAAATCCTTTTCATTGAAATCAGGGAAATTGATACAACTCACCTTTAAAAGCGATGATTCTTTAATTAAAGGTTCAATGAAAAATCCCTTGTCTCTTACATTAGAAAGTTTTTCGGTCCCAACAGAGGTTAATTCCACTTTAGGATAAATAGATACCTCTGATTTGATAAAAAATGGCTCAACCAATTCCTCTGTAACTCCCGCCATTGCCAGATTTTTTTCAAAAGGTGCTCCTGACGCCAACCAATATTTGACCAATTCCAGTTCTTCCTTTTTGGGCTGTTTTTTTTCCTTTGGGGGCATGTGGTCTTCATGGTCTAATGGTAAAGTCATCCTGTGATGCAATTCACTTTTTTCCCAAGAGGACCCGGAAATTACAGGTCCGTTTTTCCCTCCTTTGAGAATCGTTTCTTTGGAAGTCAAAAGCAGACCTCCCTTGCTGTTTTTCTGATTATGGCAACTCCGGCAATTTTGATTGAATATTGGTTGAATGACATCCTCATAAAACAATGCTTCTTCCCAATGATTTTCGTCCAATGCAATCGGATCAAACTCTTCATACCCAGTATATCCAAAAGCGCTTTGAACCTGTTCAGGCAATACCTCAATCAAATAGTCTTCTCCGTGGGTAAGACTGCCGCCTAAATGCCCCGTCAACATCAAGAATAATCCGAGTAAAGCTGAATTCAAATGGATTTTGGGTGTATTTATAGTTTTGCATTTTTTCACCTGGAAAAAAAGCAACAGGCAAATCAAAGCAGTAGCTAAACCTAAAATCAGGTGATTCTGTACAGTTGAAAATGCATAACCTTCCGAAGTATAAAGCAAAAGACCACTGATACAAGCCAAAACCGCAGTAATGCAGCTCCACAGCAAAGCGGTTTCTATTGCAGGTAAAAATTGTATTTTATCCTTTTTGGGATAATACATCAGCAACAAGGCCATTAATATAAAGCCTATTGGAAGATGCACTATCAAAGGATGAAATCGCCCAATTAAGGGAATAATGAAATTTAACATTTATCGGGTATTAAGCTAAAATTTCTTTGATGATTTCACCTTCAACATCGGTCAATCTAAAAGGTCTTCCTTGGAATTCGTAGGTAAACTGTTCATGATCAAAACCCAAAAGATGGAGTATGGTGGCCTGGATATCGTGTACGGAAACCCTGCCCTCTACACCTGAAAATCCCAAATCATCTGTTGTCCCAAATGATGTCCCCTTTTTGATCCCACCTCCTGCCATCCACATGGTAAACGCATCTACGTGGTGGTCCCTGCCTTTATATCCCATGGTTTTTCCTTCCCGGTTTTCTTGCATGGGAGTCCTTCCAAACTCACCGCCCCAAACCACCAAGGTGTCTTCCAACAGGCCTCTTTGTTTCAGATCCAATAAAAGAGCAGAAATTGGCCGATCGGTTTCCCTGCATTTATTTCTCAAACCCAAATCCAAGGCTGTAGATTTGTCAGATCCGTGTGAATCCCAACCCCAATCATATAATTGTACAAACCTAACCCCTTTTTCCACCAGTTTTCTGGCAAGTAGGCAATTGTTGGCAAATGACTCCTTGCCCGGTTCAGTGCCATAAAGATTATGGATATACTCAGGCTCATCGTTGATATTCATGACTTCCGGAACTTCTATCTGCATCCTAAATGCCATTTCATATTGGTTGATTCTGGCCAGGATTTCAGGGTCTCCATAATGATCAAATTCTTCTGAATTAATCTGATTAATGCTTGTAATTACAGATTTCTTCAAATCACGGGGAATGCCTGTAGGGTCTTCCAGATAAAGAACAGGACTTCCTTTAGACCTGCATTGGACCCCTTGGTAGACGGAAGGCAAAAAACCACTTCCCCAAACACTTTTCCCTGCATCAGGTGTTTTTCCGCCAGATGTCAGGACGACAAATCCAGGGAGATTCTGATTCTCCGTACCCAAACCATAAGTGACCCAACTTCCCAGGCTTGGACGTCCCAACCTTGGACTTCCGGTATGCATAAACAACTGCGCGGGACCATGATTGAACTGGTCAGTATGGACAGCTTTCAAAAAAGCAACATCATCTGCCAACTTTGAAAAGTGGGGCAAATAATCTGAAATCCAAGCACCGGACTCCCCATGTTGGGAAAATTCAGCCTGTGGACCCAAGAGGTTTGGTACTCCTCTGATAAATGCAAATTTCTTTCCTTCCAACAAAGATTCGGGACAGGGTTGATTATTGTATTTGATGAGTTCCGGTTTATAATCGAACAGTTCCAACTGGGAAGGGGATCCCGCCATATGCAAATAGATAACCGATTTTACCTTGGGCAAAAACGGTGGTGGAAGCGGAGAAAGTGGATTCAAATCCCTTTCCGATAAATTCATGCCAATTTTGTCCGTATTGGTGGCTCCTATTCCACATGAAGACAGAAGTGGAGCCAAGGCAAGCCCACCCAATTTGCCGGCACAATCCAATATGAAATTTCTTCTGGTTAGTTTTTCCAATCTTGCCTGTTCGAGTTCTCTTAATAGCTTCCCAATATTTTTCATGTTACGGTTTGGTTAGAAATTCATCAAGATTCAATATGGCATTGGCTACCACGGTTAAAGCACCCAGTTTGGGGCTTAACTTTTCTTCATTCACAGTCATCAATTGGTCAAGGAGTTCCGGGCTTTCCTGATATTTAGTAAGAGCTTCTTTATAAAGGCCTGTTAAAACTTCGGATTGGAAAGAGCTAATGGAAGCAAGCATACAAGTTTCAAAACCACAGGCAATTGCTACTTCCGGATTGTCTGATTTTAAGTGCATTTTTTTTGCCAAATGAAAAGCAGCTTCAACATACACAGGATCATTCAGTGTAACCAAGGCCTGCAAAGGGGTATTGGTCACAATTCTTTTACTGACACAGACTTCCCTGCTTCCTGCATCAAAAGTGATGAAAGATGGATATGGGCTGGTTCTTTTCAAAAAGGTGTAGACTGCTCTTCGATGTTTGTCATCACCTTCACTCATTTTCCAGGATTCTCCATTGTATACTGTCTCCCAGATTCCATCAGGTTGATAAGGCATCACTCCTGGACCGTACATTTTCATGCTCAGCAGACCTGAAACAGCCAAAACTTGGTCCCTGACCTGTTCAGCACTCAATCTAATTCTCGGCCCACGGGCATACCATTTGTTTTGTGGGTCTTGTTGGTATAGTACGGGGGATATGTTTGATTTTTGTCTGTAGGTCTTGGAAATCACAATGGTTTTGATCAACTTTTTCATGCTCCAGTCCATTTCATGCATAAAGTTATAAGAAAGATAATTTAACAACTCCACGTGGGATGGTGCCTCTGATTGGGTCCCCATATCCTCTATGCTGCTGATCAATCCCCTTCCAAAAAGCTGGTCCCATATCCTGTTGACAAAAGTCCTGGAAGTTAAAGGGTTTTCCTTATCAGTCAGCCAATATGCCAACCCAAGACGGTTATTTGACCATTCAGGATTCCAGGGATTCAATGCTTCAGGCGTTTTGGGTTTGACCTCCTCCCCATGAAGCAACCAATTACCCCTTTCAAACACATGGGTTTTTCTTTGCATAAAAGAAGGATTTTCAATCATGATGGGCAGCGTAGGTACCTTACTGTTCAGAACTGAATGAAAAAGATCATTCATTTCTTTGTAACCTTCTTTTTCTTTTCCCGAAAGACTGTTTACAAAAGCAAACCAAGTGATGGCACTGGTGGATTGTTGTGGGGCTGTTTTTGGGTTTTCTACTTTAATATAAAGATCAACTGAACCCGTTACTTTTTTGAACGGAAAGGATTTAGAGACAATCGATGTTTTGTCAATGACAAACTGACTTAGGACTTCTCCCTCCGGGCCACCAATTCTAATGGTCATTTTAGTTCCGTCAAAGCCCGAACGATACTCCATCAACATTTGGTCTGCTCCTTTTGTATCCACATTTCGCAAATAGCAGGAACCATCGTGCCAAAGTCCCAGCCATTTGGTATCAATCAGTTCTCCGTTTACAAAGTCCTCACAAAGATGGGCATGGTACTTGGGTTCTCTGAAATTGAAAAAATCGGATAGTTCTTCGGCTTGTTTTTGGTTGCCATTGGAATATGCCCAGCTTAAAACTGAAGTAATTTTTTCACGGTCTTCTTCTTCATAAAACCTCAGTTTGGGTTCCTCGTCATGGGTATCTTCGTCCCTTGTATTGTTAAAGAAAGCAGTTAATTGAAAATACTCTTCATGTTTAAATGGGTCATAGGGATGGCTGTGGCATTGGACACAGGCCATTGTCGTGCTCTGCCAGACCTCAAACGTAGTATTGACCCTGTCCAAGACAGCAGCGACACGGAACTCCTCATCTTCGGTTCCGCCTTCATCATTGTTCATGGTATTTCGATGAAAGGCAGTTGCGATAAACTGATCCTGAGTTGGATTTGGCAAAAGATCTCCTGCCAACTGTTCGATGGTGAATTCGTCATAGGGTTTGTCTTCATTAAATGCCTTGATCACCCAATCCCGATATTTCCACATTGTCCGTGAAACATCCCTTTCATAGCCTTTGGTGTCTGCATATCTGGCCAGATCCAGCCACCAAGAAGCCCATTTTTCTCCAAATGAGGAAGAATCCAAAAGTCTATCCACCAACTGCTCGTAGGTGATTTTACCTGTCAACCAATCATTCTGCAAAGCTTCTGTTGGCGGTAATCCGGTAATGTCCAAAGAAACCCGTCTCAACAACTTTCGGGAATCTTCCTCCTCGGAAAATGAAAGTTTGTTTTCCTTTTGTTTTTCATGGATAAAAAAATCTATTCCCTGATATTTCTTTTTGGAATCCGAAAAACCAGCTTGTTGGCTAACCCAATTGACTTTTGGTTTTTGGACAGGATTATACGCCCAATGCTTGCCCCATTTGGCTCCCTGTTTGATCCATTTGTGCAAAGTTTTGATTTCTTCGTCCGTGAGCGATGACTTATGATATGGCATCCTCATTTCAGGGTCTTCCTCATGCAGCCGTTTGATCAGTTCACTGTTTTTGGGATCTCCCGGTATGATAGCCGCAACACCTGATTTGGTAAGGGCAAGGGCTTCCTCTTCAAACAATACACTAAAGCCACCATTTTTCTTGACACCGCCATGACAGGAAATGCAGTGTTTATTCAAAATGGGTTTCACTTCCGTACTGAAATCAACCTGATCAGACCGATTAAAAGTCACAATCACGGCAACAAGCAGAACCATTGCAACAGTCAATAAACCCGTTAATTTCCTTTTTGGCATGAACATACATCTAAGTCGTTCAAATTAAATAATTTAGGTTAAGGAAGCAAGTGGCTGGCCTCGTTATGCTGATCCCTAGCTATTGGTATCGAAGTAACGAGGAAAACTTCAATGTGCGCTTTTAATGGATAATAGGGTACAATATTTCTCCTTGTCATATCGACGATTGGAGATATCTGTTCTGCCTTGGAGGGTTTTTAGACCTCTCCTGCCGTCGAGGTGACAAGGACAAGTAATGTTTGTAATGGATTTTTATATAAGACATATGGTTTTAATGACTCCTCCTTTACCTTTCTGAACATTTTCAAAAATGTTATGGGCTCGCAATTAAAGCATAGGAAAACTTCAAGCGTCTTCTGTCCCGTCTTCCGTCTTCTTCAAAAAGAATAACTAGGCAAATGCTTCAAAATATCCCCGGTCATTTTTTCAAGGTCAAAGTCATGTTTCCAGCCCCATTGTTCCCTTGCTTTGGAATCGTCAATGGTATCCGGCCAAGAATCCGCGATGGCTTGCCGGAAATCAGGTTTGTAACTGATAGTGAAATCAGAGTAATGGGTTTTGATGCTTTCGAATATTTCTTTTGGGGAGAAACTCATCGCCGAAAGGTTGTAGCTGGACCTGATCAATACTTTTTCTTTGGGTGAATGCATCAGGTTCAAAGTTGCTTTGATGGCGTCCGGCATATACATCATCGGTAGGTATGAGTCCTCGCTGAGAAAAGAAACAAAATGCTCTCCGGCAATCGCTTTATGGTATATATCCACCGCATAATCAGTAGTTCCTCCTCCGGGAAGTGATTTATAGCCAATCAGACCGGGATACCTTAAACTTCTTACATCCACCCCAAACTTCTGAAAATAATATTCACACCATCTTTCCCCTGCCTGTTTGGAAATGCCATAGACCGTGTTGGGTTCTTTGACACAATATTGTGGGGTATTGGATTTGGGGGTGTTGGGACCAAAAACGGCGATGGAAGAGG
>NZ_JBGTCA010000586.1:0-28407 GCF_041749095.1 Aquiflexum sp.
ACCATCCTGCATTATCCATCTTCGATGCACCCGACCACAGTGTTTCAGTGAGTAAAAGACAGGAGACCAATACCCCACTTCAGGCTTTGGTACTGATGAATGATCCGACTTTTGTGGAGGCTTCCAAGGTTTTGGGTGAAAGGATGCTGGCTTATCCAGAAATTTCCAAGTCTATAGAAGATACATTTCGAAGACTTACAGGAAGAAAACCCAACCCTAAGGAGCTTCAAATTCTTCTGGATTTAAGGGAAAATGAATACCGTAAATTCAAGGCAGATCACAATAAAACAAAAGGTTGGTTGGCCTCCGGTGAATATCAAATTCCCCCGGACTTGGATCCTTTCCACCTGGCGGCCAATGCTGTCACAGCCAGTGCCATTATCAATTCAGACGCTTTTCTAACCAAAAGATAATATGAGTCACCATCACGATGCCCCTCTCAGGTCTTCCAACCGGGATCTTCAGGAGATTGAAAAGAATATGGACAGAAGGAGGTTTTTGACAAAAACTTCTTTGGGGCTTGGTTCCCTGGCCTTGGGCTCGCTGATGGGAATGGAAAAGATATTTGCAGAAAAAGCCCAGACC
The DNA here is from genome assembly GCF_041749095.1 of Aquiflexum sp. Taxonomy (GTDB): domain Bacteria; phylum Bacteroidota; class Bacteroidia; order Cytophagales; family Cyclobacteriaceae; genus Aquiflexum. Next base: position 586 of record NZ_JBGTCA010000586.1, read on the forward strand.
CAACCTTTGCTTTCTGAGACAACCAATGGATTGGCTGGTTTGCCTCATTTTATGCCCAAGGCAAAGCGGGTGATTTACCTCTTTCAAAGTGGTGGACCTTCCCAGTTGGAACTGTATGACTACAAACCAAAGCTCATAGACCTGCATGGACAGGAGCTCCCCGATTCGGTGAGGGATGGGCAACGTCTTACAGGGATGAGTGCCGATCAAAGTTCTTTTCCCATGACTGCTTCTGCTTTCAAGTTCAGCCAATATGGCCAAAGCAGGGCTTGGGTCAGTGAATTGATGCCCTATACTGCGGAGATCGTGGATGAGCTTTGTTTTATCAAAAGCCTGCAGACAGGTCAGATCAATCATGATCCTGCTATTACTTTTTTCCAGACAGGTCATCAGCTTCCTGGCCGTCCCTCGATGGGCGCTTGGTTGAGTTATGGCCTGGGTTCGGACAACCAAAACCTGCCATCTTTTATCGTCCTGGTTTCCAAAAATGCCGTGCAGGACCAACCACTTTACGCCAGACTTTGGGGAAATGGATTTCTTCCTTCCCAATACCAAGGCATTCAATTCCGATCCGGAAAAGACCCTGTGCTTTATCTTGGAAATCCGGAAAATTACGACGGAAAAGACAGGCGTGAAATGCTCGATTACCTCAAATCATTGAATGAGGTGCAGTTAGATACTTATGGAGACCCTGAGATCAACGCCCGCATCGCCCAATATGAGATGGCCTTCCGGATGCAGACCTCTGTGCCTGAAATTACGGATATGTCCAGGGAGCCTGATTCGGTCTATGAGATGTATGGTGAAGACAGCCGCGACCCCGGAACTTATGCCGCCAATTGCCTTTTGGCGAGAAAGCTCATTGAAAAGGATGTCAAATTTGTTCAACTCTACCATCAGGGATGGGATCAGCACGGAAATCTGCCCGGGGGAATAAAAAACCAATGTCAGAAAACTGACCGTGCGACTGCTGCATTGATCAAAGACCTCAAGCAAAGAGGCTTGCTGGAAGATACGCTTGTCGTTTGGGGTGGTGAATTTGGCAGAACAGTGTATAGTCAAGGGACACTTTCACCGGATAATTATGGCAGGGACCATCACCCACGATGCTTTACCAAATGGATGTGTGGGGCGGGAGTGAAGCCTGGGTTTACTTATGGAGAAACTGATGATTTTGGATATAATGTGGTCAGAGATCCAGTTCATGTGCACGACTTGCAGGCTACGATTTTACATCTTTTTGGGATAGATCACGAAAAACTCACCTACAAGTATCAAGGACGTAGGTTTAGACTCACCGATGTAGAAGGTCATGTGGTAAAGGGTATTTTAACCTAGGGTTGTTAAAATATGATACAAGACCTGATCACATTTATCGGCCGATTTCACCCACTTTGGGTTCATTTGCCCATTGGTTTTTTGATCATTGCAGTCTTTTTTAAAGCGTATGTGGTCTTGGGAAAAAAGCCTGCGATGCAGGAAGCGGTGAGTTTTTCTTTGCTTTTGGGTACAATCAGTGCCTTGATCGCCGCAGTATTGGGTTTTTTGCTTTCCCGGTCCGGGGGCTATGAGGGAGACCTTTTGGATATTCATTTGGTAGCGGGATGGACGACGGTCTTTATTTCTGCCATTGCCTGGTGGGTGAATAAAAATGAGCTCAGATTTGGCAAAAGGCTTAATTATGCTGTGTTGGGTTTTATGATCCTGGCACTTTCTGTCACCGGACATTTTGGAAGAAACCTTACTCATGGGGAAGATTATCTGACTGCCTTTGCACCTTTTGGTGAAAAGCAGGAAGTGACCAAAGGTCGGGTTTTGGCCAAGGCGGAGGATGCAGAGGTATTTACAGATGTGATACAACCTGTTCTCAGGAGCAAATGTCAAAGCTGTCACCGACCCGGAAAAACCAAAGGTGAACTGAACTTGCATTCCTATGAGACATTGCTCAAAGGAGGGGAAAACGGTCCGGTATTTATAGCGGCAGATGCTGAAAAAAGTGAGCTGATCCGTAGAGTAACGCTGCCTGCTGACCACGATGATTTTATGCCGGCCGAAGGGAAAAAGCCACTGACGGAGGAAGAAATCCAATTACTCACTTGGTGGATAGCAAAAGGAAATGCAAATCCCAAAATCTCCTTGATGGATGCGGATGAAGAGATTATTGCATGGGCAAAGCCTAGACTAAATATTTCCGGAGGGGAGAAAATGCTAGCGGTGAGCATCGATACAGTTCATCTTAAAGCTTTGGAGAAAATGGGATTTCGGGTCAGAGTTCTTTCTCATGAATACGGTGCTTTGGATGTGGTTCTTCCCTCGGATGCTGCAAATGGTCAAGCTTCGGATTTATTGAAAGCGCTTTTACCGATCAAAGATCAGATTTATTGGCTCAGTTTAGCTGGGACAGGGATTCAGGATGCTGACCTGAGTCAGATCGCGCAGTTTTCCAATTTGCAAAGGCTGCGAGTAGAAAATAATCCTATCTCGGATTCAGGAATTTCAGCTTTGAGGAGTCTTTCCAAACTCGAAAGTTTGAACCTGAACGGAACCAAAGTCAGCGCCGCAGGTTTGGAACCACTTGCTGAAATCAATTCACTCAAATCCCTTTTCCTCTGGAATACTACTATTGAGCCTCAGGATAAAAAGGTGGAAAAAATAAGTTCTACCGGGGTCAAGGTGGTCTTTGGAAGTTGAAATAGATTTGGTTAGCTACTAATGGAAAAGAATTTCGAAACACATTTACAATGTAGTACTCAGAAGAGTCTGTTATCATTTTTTACAGAAAAAATTAAATCATTTTTGAATTTTCAACATCCATTGATCTATTAAAACTAGGGATTTCTATTTATGAAATGATGATTTTAATTAAATTAAAATAATTAACTTCACAAAAATATAAATTTTCAAATATATAATTTTCCAAAAAGTTTTCCTGTCCCTCATTATTCCTTTTGAAAAGTGGGTAGAATCAGGAGGACTTTTGTTGATTATTTATAGAAGTATTTGAAAAGTGAGTTAGGTGGAATAAAATCCGATTTAATCATTGTACTAATTCCCTGATTGCTTTTCCCATTCATTCACAAGCCTGGAAATACACATAGGAATTTTCCTTGGACTTTTCTATTTACAAAATGAAGGCTTTCTAAATATAAATCCACATGAAGGTTTCCGCAAATTCAGTATTAGATATCATGTCGCGTATAAGGCCTTCTTTCCAAAGGGATGGCATCTTCAGCCCTGGACAGAAAGAAGCTCCCTTTAGATCTGAGCTCTATAGCTCTGATCAGATGGATCGGCATGGTAAAATATTGGCACAATCCCATACGCTTCTCGAAAAAACGTCCCCCGATAAACTACTTAAAAGACTGGGCAACAATGAGAAAACTTTGTTGGAAGTCCGAAATCTGTTGGTTGAAAGGATCAGGACAGGTAAAACTATAACCCCTGGAGCCGAATGGCTCTTGGATAATTTTTATCTCATTGAGGAGCAAGTTGTCATCGCACGAAAGCACTTGCCAAAAGGATATAGTGAAAACTTACCTTATTTGGCGGATGGAAATTCCGCCAAAATGCCGAGGGTCTATGATATAGTTCTGGAAATCATATCACACAGTGATGGAAGGGTTGATATTAAAGGACTTACCAGCTTTATCGGTGCTTATCAAACACACACCATACTCACTTTAGGAGAATTGTGGGCAATTCCTATCATGTTAAGGTTGGCAGTGATAGAAAATATCAGAAGGGTTTCAGCCGGGATTGCTTTGGATATGATAGACGATACATTGGCTGATTATTGGGCTGAGCGGATGATCACTACCCTAAAGGAAGAACCGGGAGACCTTATCCTTACCATTGCGGATATGGCTCGAGAAAAGCCGGTGCTGGAAAGTTCTTTTGTAGCTGGTTTTACCAGGAGGTTACAGGGTGAAGGACCTTCATTGGCCTTACCCCTAAGTTGGATGGAGCAACAGTTGACAAGGATGGGGACGAGCAGCAGTGAACGTGTTCTGGTGGAAAACCAAAAACAGGCGGCAAACCAGGTTTCTGTTCGAAACAGTATCGGAACACTAAGGTTACTTGGGGCTACTGACTGGAAGGAGTTTGTAGAAACACTAAGCCGAGTAGATCACACTTTAAGAAAAGATCCAGCGGGCATTTATTCATTCATGGATTTTTCTACAAGGGACCGATATCGTCATGTTGTGGAAGCCATTGCAAAAGCAAGCCCACATTCCGAATTGGAAGTAGCGGTGAAAGTGATTGAATTGGCAAATAATGCAGCTGAATCAAACCAACAACCTTTTAAAAAGCAACATGTAGGCTATTACCTAATCGATAAAGGACTTGAACACTTAGAGTTAGCTGCAGCTATGCGGCAAAGTCTCAGACATAAAGTTGTGAGGACAGCCGGAAGGTTTACTGTATTCCTATATTTTTTTTCCATTATGGCCATCACGCTCAGTTTCGCTGCGATAATGTGGTACATGGCATTCAGATTTGGAAATCTCCCTGATTGGATGCTGGCTTTGGTAGCCATGTTATCCTTTTCAGGATCTGCTCAATTAGGTGTTTCTTTTGTTAACTGGCTTTCGACGGTCATAGTGAAACCTGAACTACTTCCCAGAATGGATTATTGTCGTGGCATTCCTCCTGAGAAGAGGACACTTGTGGTGATTCCTACCATGCTCAGTAGCAAACTTTACATAGAAGAGCTTGTCGAAGCATTGGAAATAAGGTTTTTGGCAAATAAGGAAGAAAATCTCCACTATGGTTTGCTGACTGATTTTATGGATGCAGATTCGGAATCAATGCCTGAGGATCAAAGCTTACTGGAATTAGTTGTCAGCAAAATCGAAGATCTGAACCAAAAATATGAACGCCATGGTGACGAAATATTTTTTCTGTTTCATCGTCCCAGGACATGGAATCCCAAGGAAAAAAAATGGATGGGTTATGAACGAAAAAGGGGAAAATTATCAGCTTTAAATTCATTGCTGAGGTCTGCTGGAAAGAATGAATTTTCTATGGTTACAGGAAATCACAGGATGTTGACCAATGTCAAATACGTTATTACGTTGGATTCGGACACTCAGCTTCCAAGAGATTCTGCATGGAAACTTATTGGAACTATGGCTCATCCGCTCAATCAGCCGATTTACAATCCTAAAAAGAATAGAGTAATTGAAGGATACGGGATTCTTCAACCGAGAGTGGCTGCTAGTCTTCCCAAAAAATCAAAGAGCACTTTGTATTTGCGTCTATATGGTAATTTAACCGGAATTGATCCATATACCAAAGTATCTTCAGATGTGTATCAGGATATGTTTGGGGAGGGCTCTTTTATAGGAAAAGGAATTTATGATGTTGATATTTTTGAAAAGGCAGTCAATGACAAGTTTCAGGATAATAGGATTCTAAGCCATGATTTATTGGAAGGAGTTTACGCGAGAGCGGGATTATTAAGTGATGTGCTTTTGTATGAAGAGAATCCTTCTAAATATGGGAGTGATGTTCGACGTCGGCACCGTTGGATTAGGGGTGATTGGCAGATAGGCGCATGGATGCTTCCTTTTGTTTCAGATCCTAAGGGAAAACTTACTAAAAACCCGCTTTCCACTTTGTCTAGGTGGAAAATCATGGACAACTTAAGAAGGAGTTTATTGCCTGTTTCTTTGATCTTACTATTACTGTTGGGTTGGTCCATACTTCCTTTCCCTTGGTTTTGGACAGCTACTGTGACTATCATAATATTGTTTGCTGTTATGGCTGCCGCAGGTTGGCAGTTAATCCATAAACCCAAAGACTTGGATTTCCGCGCACATTTAGCTGAAGTCAGCAAATCAGTTCAGAGAATCATTCTTCAGTTTATTTTTGGCATTGCAATTTTGCCCAATGAAGCCTACAATAATATGGATGCTATCTTTCGCACCAATTGGCGATTGATTGTCTCCCATAAAAAATTATTGGAGTGGACTCCTTCTGCTAATGCGTCCGCAGATTCTGGAAACAATATCTTTTCCGCTTACAAAGAAATGTGGGTAGGTCCTTTGTTGTCTATATCTTGTGTTATATATTTTTTAGCAACAACAGATTTAGGAGCATTTTTAGTCGCTTCACCAATGCTAATTCTTTGGTTTTTGGCTCCGGCGCTTTCTTGGAAACTTAGTATTCCAGAGTCAGAAAAAGATATTATTTTACCTTTTGTACAGACAGCGTTTCTGCACAAAACTTCAAGGAAAACCTGGTCTTTCTTCGAACAGTTCGTAAATGAGGCAGAAAACTGGCTACCGCCGGATAATTTTCAGGAACATCCGGTGGAAGTCATCGCCCATCGAACCTCTCCTACAAATATGGGTTTGGCTTTGTTGGCTAATCTTTCAGCATATGATTTCGGCTACATCTCAAACGGAGATCTTTTCCATAGATGTGATAGAACACTTGCTACGATGCTCAGAATGGAGCGTTTTAAAGGGCATTTTTACAATTGGTATGACACCTTGAGCTTGGATACATTACATCCAAGATATGTTTCCACTGTTGATAGCGGCAATCTGGCCGGACATCTACTTACCCTGAAACAAGGATTGTTGGGGATAAAAGAACATCCTGTTTTTTCTGTTCGGAATTTAGAAGGACTGCGAACTACTATATCTATACTTCAGGATGTTTTTCAGGAAGATCCTGACCCACTGGTAGAAAAAATTGCTGTTAAATTGGATCAAGCGATTGAACAGGATAGCAGGTCTTTAAGTAAGGTGAAGAAACTGCTGGATGAGCTTTTGATTTTGAGTCAGGAATTATTGGAAAGCACACCAGAAAGCAGTACCGGTCTTTTCAAATGGAAAATCCGCTTTCATCATCAACTAAAAAGCGTCATGGAAGACCTTATTCAGCTTATTCCATGGCTGGATTTATTAAAGGTTATGGAGAGTTCCAAGCATTTTGCCTTACTTGATCATATTCCCTCACTGAGAGAAATAAAACATTTATATGACCGGTTTTTATTAATGGTAAGTGAAGATCTGATAGGAGAACAGCTTCAAAATGAAGATGGGTTAGACCGCATAGAAACTTTATTGAAAGCAGGAGTAACCCAAGCAAATGAAAGAATATTACATTTTGAGCAATTGGCCGAACAATGCGAAATACTTAGTGATATTTCTTATGAATTCTTATATGATAAAACAAATAACCTTTTACGAATCGGCTATAATGTAGATGAGCAAAGAAAAGATGATGGGTATTATGATCTGCTTGCCTCGGAGGCCCGTTTGGGTATTTTTGTTGGAATAGCCCAAGGTAAACTGCCCCAGGAAAGCTGGTTTGCTTTGGGCAGACTTCTGACAGACTCAGGCGGAGGCCCTATTTTGATTTCTTGGAGCGGTTCTATGTTTGAGTATTTAATGCCTCAGCTGGTAATGCCTGCTTTTGAAAACACACTTTTGTACCAAACCAATAAATCTACCGTAACACGACAAATCGAGTATGCAAAATCGAGGGGTGTTCCTTGGGGTATATCAGAATCAGGGTACAATGGGGTTGATACCAATATGAATTATCAATACCGGGCTTTTGGAGTTCCGGGTCTTGGACTAAAGCGGGGATTGGAAGAAGACTTGGTTGTAGCACCCTATGCGACGATGTTGGCTTTGATGGTTTCCCCTCAAAAAGCTACTTCCAACCTACAGCTTTTATCAGAAGAGGGATTTGAAGGTGAATTTGGGTTTTATGAAGCAATTGATTATAACAAAAGCCGTCAGGCCAGGGGGTCCGATCATAGTGTAGTCCAATCTTATATGGTGCATCATCAGGGTATGGGACTACTTTCTTTGGCTTACGTATTGTTGAATAGGCCGATGCAGGATAGGTTTTTGTCTGAATTACGTTTTCAGGCCACTTTATTATTGCTTCAGGAGCGTATTCCAAGAGCGACATTATTCTATGCACATATGGAAGATCTTCCCGAAACACAGATCGCTTCCAAAGAGATCTATATGAGGATTATTAACAAATCAAATACCCGGATCCCTGAAGTACAACTCTTAAGCAACGGCCGTTATCAGGTGATGGTTACCAATTCCGGAGGAGGTTTTAGCAGATGGAAGGGCATTGCACTTACCCGCTGGCGGGAGGATACCACAAAGGATGACAAAGGAATATTTTGCTATATCAAGGATGTCAAAAGCGGACAATTTTGGTCTAATACACATCATCCAACAATGGTCGCGGCTATAGATTACCAGGTGGTATTTTCTCAGGGAAATGTTGAATTTAAAAGACAGGATGCCGGTATTGAAACCAAAACGGAAATTGTGGTTTCGCCTGAAGACGATACAGAGATGAGGAGAATCAAGGTGATGAACCGGACTAAATCTGTAAAAATTTTGGAAATAACCAGCTACGCTGAAGTAGTTATGGCTACACAGGCTTCTGATGAAGCCCATCCGGCCTTCAGCAATCTTTTTGTCCAGACTGAAATTATACCTGAATACACGTCAATTCTTTGTACCCGCAGACCACGATCGGAAGAGGACAATCCACCATGGATGTTTCATTTGATGGAAGTACATGGTGCAAAGGTCGAAGACGTTTCATTTGAAACTGACCGTCTTGAATTCATAGGAAGAGGAAAGACCTTAGCAAATCCTCAGGCTCTGCATGTGGATGCACTTTCCGGTAAAGATGGAGCTGTCCTTGACCCTGTTTTATCCATTAGATATCGAATCATCTTAGAGTCAGGTCAAACTGGTGTAATTGAGCTGATCTATGGTATAAATGAAACTAGAGAAGGGTGTGAGAATCTTCTGCACAAATATCGGGACAAGCATCTAAAAAAGCGGGCTTTTGAGCTTTCCTGGACACATAGTCAGGTATTGCTCAGACAAATAAATGCCTCTGAAGGAGATGCTCAGCTATATGATCGCTTAGCTGCTTCCCTAATTTATGCCAATCCGAAATTGAGGGCACAGGCTTCAGTGATTGAAAGTAATTTCAGAGGACAATCAGGTCTGTGGAGCCATTCTGTTTCAGGGGATATTCCGATTCTCTTACTTCATATACATGATCCTGATAGCCTGGATTTAGTGAGGCAATTGGTCAAGGCACATGCTTATTGGAGATTAAAAGGTCTGGCTGTTGATCTAGTCATTTGGAATGAGGATTACGGATCTTATAGACAGGAATTACAAGAGCAGATTCAGGGATTGATCAATACGGAGTTAGTCAGTAATATGATCTATGGAAAAGCGGGCAGCATATTTGTAAAGTCTGCCGACCAAATTTCCCCTGAAGACAGAAGTCTTTTTGGAAGTGTAGCCCGTATTATCTTACATGATAATAAAGGAACACTTTCCGAGCAGGTAAACAGGCATTATGAGGTTGGGATTGTGCCTAAATTACTCCAAACAAATCCAAGAGCAGTTGACCCCATAGAATTGGAAACCACTTTACAGGATGACCTTTTGTTTTTTAATGATTTCGGAGGATTTACACCAGATGGGTTGACCTATAAAATTGTTACAGAAAAAAATAAAACTACCCCTGCACCTTGGTCCAATATCCTGGCCAATCCAAATTTTGGTTCTGTTGTTTCTGAAAGCGGATCAGCCTATACATGGGCATTAAATGCACATGAATACAGGATCACTCCCTGGAATAACGATCCGATCTGCGATATCGGTGGTGAAGCTTTTTATCTTAGAGATGAAGAAACCGGAGCTTTTTGGTCTCCGATGCCATTTCCATCGAAAGTCAACTCCAGATATATCACAACTCATGGTTTCGGGTATTCTTCTTTTGATCATATTGAAAGTGGTATAGAATCACATCTGGTTACCTTCGTGGACAAGGATTCTCCTATAAAATTTATTGTTCTGGAGTTAAAAAATCGGTCTGGAAGAGAGCGGGAAATATCTGCCACCGGCTTTATCGAGCTAATCCTGGGAGATGTACGATCCAAAACGAATATGCACATTTTACCGCGATATGATCAGGAAACCGGTGCATTGTTGTTTACAAACAGATACAATTCTGTTTTTGGGGACAGGGTTACGTTTTTCAAAGTAGATGGCCCAAACCAGAGTTATACTACCGATAGAGCTGAATTTATTGGACGAAACAGAAGCCTGAAGGATCCCGAGGCGCTTTATCGCACAAAACTTTCCGGAAAAAGCGGTGCAGGAATGGATACTTGTGGAGCTTTACAGGTAAAGTTTGATTTACTGGATGGTGAGGACAAAACTATCGTTTTCAGGATGGGTAATCAGGAAAATCTTCAGGAGACACTGGCATTGATCAGGAAATTCAGAACTATTGATGATGTATGGAATTCACTAATTCAAGTTCAGCAATATTGGAAAGAAGTTTTGGGTGCGGTTCAGGTGGAAACTCCTGATCCGTCTCTTAATATTTTAGCGAATGGTTGGTTGATGTATCAGACATTAGCTTGTCGGATATTCGCCCGGAGTGGATTCTATCAATCCGGAGGAGCTTTTGGATTTAGAGATCAGCTACAGGATGTGTTGGCAGTTTTAAATACCCAACCCAATCTGGCAAGAAAACAAATTTTGTTAAGTGCATCCAGACAGTTTGTAGAGGGTGATGTCCAGCATTGGTGGCATCCTCCTGAGGGAAGAGGTGTCCGAACACGTTGCTCTGATGACATGCTGTGGTTGCCATTTGTGGTTTCAAGATATATTGCTGCTACAGGGGATAAGGATCTTTTAAATGAATCAGTAGGCTTTCTGGAAAGCAGGCCGCTTTATCAGGAGGAGGAATCTTTTTATGATCTGCCTGCTAGCGGAAACTTTTCTGCTTCTTTATATGAGCATTGTGTCAGGGCTATCAAGCACAGTCTTCATTTTGGAGAACATGGATTGCCCTTTATCGGGTCCGGCGATTGGAACGATGGTATGGACCGTGTTGGAATCAAAGGTAAAGGAGAAAGTGTCTGGCTGGGATTTTTTCTTTACGATGTATTGCAACGGTTTAATCCAGTGGCGATCGAATATGGAGATACCCAGTTTGCTGAACATTGCAAAAATGCAGCAAATAGGCTGCAGTCCAATCTAGAAACCGGGGGTTGGGATGGAGGGTGGTACCGACGGGCCTATTTTGATGATGGCAGTCCCTTGGGATCAAAAGAAAATGAAGAATGCAGGATTGACGCCATTGCACAAAGCTGGTCAGTCCTTTCCGGTGCCGGAAGTGAGCAGCGACAATTGACTGCTATGGCCTCACTTGATCAACATCTTGTTAGGAGAGACCTGAATCTGATCCAATTATTGGATCCTCCATTTGATAAAAAAGGTCCAAACCCAGGTTATATCAGAGGCTATGTTCCCGGTGTCAGAGAAAACGGTGGCCAGTATTCGCATGCAGCGATCTGGACCCTTATGGCATTCGCCAAACTGAAGGACAGGGAAAAAGTATGGGAGTTGTTCAGCATGATCCAGCCGATAAACCATGGATCAGATTCAGGGAAAAGCCAGGTTTATAAAGTTGAACCCTATGTGATGGCGGCAGATGTATATGCAAATATTTCCCATAAAGGGAGGGGAGGATGGACTTGGTATACAGGGTCATCAGGATGGATGTACCAGTTTATAATAAGCTCATTAGTGGGGCTGGACCTGCAAAAGGATCATTTACAGTTCATTCCATGTTTTCCACTTTTTTGGCCTTCTGTTACGGTTCATTACAGGTTTGGTCAATCAACTTATAAACTTACCGTTATCCAAGAGGATGGTGAAGGGGGTTCCAGGTGGAAAATGGGAGATCAGGTAGGGATCGGAAACGTCTTTCCTTTGACAGATGATGGAAATCATCATGAAGTAACTGTCCATGTTCAGGTTACAAAAAATATTCTGACTTGAAAAACAAAGTGATTAGCTATCAGTCATCGGACTACGGAAAAAGAATAAAGGTTAGGTGAATAAATTAAACCAAGTAAAAAAATCCCTATCTTATTTATTGTCAAATATATCAGGAACTTCTCCAAGAATGGTAGAAATTTTCCAAACAACTCGGCATTGTCACCCCTACTCGAAAATAAGGAGAAGGAATAAATTAAAAACTATAGAACCATGAAAAAAACTTTTATCCTATTCCTAACGCTAGGTTTCCTGCTGAATCTAGGAGCCTATGCCCAAGAAAAAACCATTCTTGAACTGACCGACCTCTTCAATATGGAGTATGTTACCGATCCGCAAATTTCCCCGGATGGCTCCCAGATTGTCTTTGTCCGGAATTATAAAGACATCATGACTGACCGGGATTATTCCAATCTATGGGTCAGTAATATGGACGGTTCCCGCATCCGCCAACTCACCATGGGCAACCAACGCGACTATGCTCCACGATGGTCCAATGATGGGAAGAACCTGACTTTCCTCTCCAATCAACAAGATGATAAGGTCAAACTTTTCCTAATGCATATGGATACAAGGGAAACTGTAACACTGACCAATACGGCTTCTCCTCCCGGCACCGTATCCTGGAGTCCTGATGACCGGCAATTGGCATTCACGCAGTTTGTGCCGGAAGCCAAAAAATCCATGCTGACCATCCCAGGAAAACCTGAGGGTGCGGAGTGGAATGCCCCTCCCATTTTTATCGATGGATTGAATTACCGGGGTGATGGGGCAGGATATCTGAAACCCGGAAAATCCCAGATTTTTACCTTGGGAATCGATGGGGGAACGCCCAGACAACGCACTTTCACTTCCCATAATCACGGAAGTCCCATTTGGGCAAATGACGGGAAAAGCCTTTTCTTCTCGGCTAACTTGCATGAAAACCATGAGTTGGAACCGGCAAACCCGGAAATCTACCAACTGGATTTGTCCTCAGGCGAAGTTAAAGCTTTGACTTCAAGGTTTGGACCGGATGGTAATCCCACTCTTTCTCCTGACGGAAAACTCATTGCATTTACCGGCAATGACGATACATTCCAAGGCTATACCGTGACCAATCTCTATGTGATGAATGTGGATGGAAGCGGGGTAAAAAATCTGACTTCCAGTCTGGACCGGGATGCCCGCAATCCTCAATGGGAAGGGAATGGCAAGGGCATCTACTTCCAATACGATGAATTTGGGGACACCAAAATCGGGCATGTTGCCCTCACAGGAAAAATACGAACAGTAGTCGAAGGTCTTGGAGGATTGGATTTGGGAAGGCCATATAATTCCGGGACATTCACAGTCTCTACCAATAATCGTTTTGCTTTTACCCAAGGCGGTGCGGAGCGTCCGGCTGATCTGGCAATCTGGAATAATGGAGAAACCAAACGGCTCACAGCAGTCAATGACGATTTGTTTTCCTTCCGGAAAATCGGAAAAACCGAAGAGATCTGGTGGGAATCTTCTTTTGACCAAAAGCGGGTGCAAGGTTGGATCGTGACTCCTCCCGATTTTGACCCCGATAAAAAATATCCTTTTATCCTTGAGATTCATGGTGGTCCCTTTGCCATGTACGGGCCATCTTTTGCTTACGAAATTCAAGCTTATGCAGCAGCAGGCTATGTGGTGCTCTACACCAATCCGCGCGGAAGTACAGGTTATGGAGAGGAATTTGGCAATGCCATCCACCACGACTATCCCAATCATGATTACGAAGACCTGATTTCCGGAGTGGATGCGGTGATTGCCAAAGGCTATATCGACACGGATAACCTTTTCGTAACCGGAGGATCAGGCGGGGGAGTTTTAACGGCTTGGATCATTGGTAAAACAGACCGCTTCAAAGCTGCTGTTGTAGCCAAGCCGGTGATCAATTGGACGAGTTTTGTACTTCATGCAGATTCCCCGGCATTCTTTGCAAAGTATTGGTTTGGGGCTATGCCATGGGAGGATCAGGAGAATTACTGGAGAAGATCACCACTATCACTCGTTGGAAATGTGAAAACCCCGACTATGCTACTTACAGGAGAGCAGGATTTTCGGACTCCGATTTCTGAATCTGAACAGTATTATGCAGCCCTCAAACTCCAAGGCGTGGAAGCTGCAATGGTTCGTATTCCCAACGCTTCCCATGGCTTGGTGAATAGACCGAGCATGCTGATGAGCAAGACAGCCTCCATTTTGAGTTGGTTCAACCATTACAGGGATAAGCAATGATTTATCACCACAGGTACCTGAACTTTGTTGGCTGGGAAAAAAGCAATTGAATGATTATCTTAAAAAACAACAAGTAGGAAACCTTTTCGCTCATTTACAACGTACTAGCTCTGGCATAACTATCTCAAAAATAACCGGCATTCAATAAAAGCTTAGATTCACCCAAAATGGAAATCAAATCCTACAAGCACACCAAAAACTATTGTGAAGAAAATATCTGGCACTTATGCCAACATCCTGATTTGGCCGGTTTCTACAAAAAAGTCCTCTTTATTACCAACACGGATAAAAACTGTGATTTTCATTTCCAAAATGATTCTGTTGACGGATCCCCGGTTTGGTGGGATTATCATGTGATCCTACTTGCTTCAAACAACAATGTTGATTTGGTATATGACCTTGATTCTTCTTTAAATCAGCCAACACCTCTTAAGGATTATCTTCGTCTGACTTTCCAAGACTTGGATGAAAAGAATGAATCATCCCACCCTATATTCAAGGCCATTGATTCAGCTGACTATCTAGCTGGTTTTTTTTCTGATAGGGGTCATATGAAAGATGCTGAGGGAGATTGGATTTTTGAGCCGCCCCATTGGTCTCAAATAGGAGAGAATATGATATTGCCCATAAAAGAATTATTGGACTTTTCTGAATCAAGCAATCAACCCATATTCAGTTTAGAAGAATTGTTAGTCAAAGAAAGTGCTGCTTGAGAAAACTTGTATGACCATTACTAAAAAAAAGATACCAACTATTTTAAATCAGTGCAGAAGCACCAAGACTCATGTCGAAAGGCATGGGGCTTGGTGTTTCTGAACTGATTTATTTACAAAACTCTTTCAAACTGACTGAAGTAGAAGTTGCCTTCAATGGCGGCATTTTCATCAGAGTCAGAACCATGTACGGCATTGGCCTCAATTGATTTTGCGAAAATCTTTCTGATGGTACCTTCTGCTGCATTGGCAGGGTTGGTAGCACCGATCAAAGTTCTAAAATCCTCCACAGCATTGTCTTTTTCAAGGATGGCTGCGATGATTGGTCCTGAGGACATATATTTGCAAAGGTCAGCGTAAAAAGGTCTTTCCTTATGTACTTCATAGAATTTACCTGCCAATTCCGGGGTCAACTGCGTTGCTTTCAAAGCCACGATTTTAAATCCGGCCTCCTCAATCATTTTCAAAATCGCACCGGAATTACCTGTACCAAATGCGTCAGGCTTGATCATGGTGAATGTTCTGTTACTAGCCATTATATTTATATTTAAGTCTTATTTAATGATTTGCAAAAATAGGTTAATTAGGTGAAAGTCCGAATAAAGTATATAAATTATACCTTAGGTGATTAAAGATTAGTACTTTATGTTAATTGGGATTTTTCAAAAATTATCCTGACCTTTGCGCACTATGTTCTTCGAGGAGAACTTGCAACAGCAATCAAATGCGAGAATTAGAGTCATTCAAATATAAAATTTCTTCACCCCAAAAAATTGTCATTACTACCCATCACAAACCTGATGCAGATGCATTGGGTTCTTCTTTGGGTTTGGCAAATTTCTTGAAGAAGAAGGGACACCAGGTTTCGGTGATTACCCCTTCGGATTACCCTTCATTTTTGCATTGGATGAAAGGAAATGAAGATGTAATCAATTTTGAAGATAAAACACAGCAATCAAAAGCAGTGGATATCTTGAAAGAAGCAACCATGATTTTTTGTCTGGATTTTTCCTGCCCAAACCGGATGCAGGACATGCAGGCCATTGTTGAAAAATCCACAGCTTATATAGTAAATATAGATCATCATCAGGACCCCAAAGATTTTGCTGATTTCAGGTATTGGAGCACCAAAGCAGCTGCTACATGTGAATTGGTGTATGAACTGATAGTAGAAATCGGTGACAAAAATCTGATCGATAAAGACATTGCAGAATGTCTCTACGCCGGAATCATGACAGATACAGGTGGTTTCAGACATCCGAATACAACCAAAAATGTACATTTGATCACAGCTGAACTGATCGAAATCGGTGCGGATAATTCCAGGATTTCAAGATTGATTTATGATACCAATAGCATCAATAGGCTGAAGTTTATCGGTTTTGCCATTACCAGAAGGCTGGTAATTATGGAAGACCTGAAAACGGCCTTTTTTGCAATCAGTAAAAAAGACCTCAGAAAGTACAATTCCCAAACGGGTGACACTGAAGGACTGGTCAATTACGCACTTTCGCTCGGTGGTATCAAAATAGCTGCCCTATTTACCGAAAGAGAAGATGGAATAAAAATTTCTTTAAGATCAACAGAGGATGTTGCAGTCAATAAGTTTGCCGCATCCCACTTTGATGGAGGAGGACATAAAAATGCCTCTGGTGGAAAATCCTCCCTTTCTCTACATGAAACAACCGAAAAATTCCAAAAACTCATAAAAGAAAATTATAACATCCTATTTAATCAACCAGAACTCATTCATGAAAAAAATTAAAAGTATCCTGTTTTCCGCTGTTATTTTGGTAACGGCTGCCGGTCTTATGTCCTGCAAAAAAACCCAAACTACATCAGATGGGATAGAATATACCTACATTAAAGAAGGTTCTCAAAAACCGAAAAACGGAGAGTTTGTTCTTTACAATCTGATAGTGAAAAACGATAAAGATTCAGTCTTTATTTCTACATATGATCAAAATATGCCCGGATATCTTCAGTTCAATGATTCTCTTCCAAGAGAAAGTGGGATGGATGAGATTTTCCTTAGCCTTAAAAAAGGGGACAGTATCGCTTTTCAAGCCAATTCACTGAAAGTCTTTGGTGAAAATAATATGCCATTTTTCCTTGATAAAGAGAAGGATGTTAAAATCCAGATAGGCGTAATCGATGTGTTGGATCAGCAAGGGGTGGAAGCATATTTCACTTCTCTTCAAGAAGCCACCATGAAAAAGCAAGCTGAAAGTGCCATCAAACAATTGGAAACCGATACCCAATTGATCCAAGATTACATCGCTGAAAAAAATATCAAAGCCACCAGGACAGAATCAGGTCTTTATTACGTCATAGAAAAAGAAGGGTCAGGACCGGAGATTGAAAGCGGTGACACGGCTTTCGTTCATTATGCGGGATACCTAATTGATGGGACAGTGTTTGACACCAGCATGATAGAGGTAGCGAAGGAGTCCGGCGTTTACAACGAACAGAGAGACAATGCGGGCGGTTATGGCCCATTGGAAGTTGTAGTTGGTCAGGGCCGTGTGATACCTGGATGGGATGAGGGTTTAGGTCTTCTCAAAAAAGGAGATAAAGCCAAATTTATCATTCCGTCAACTTTGGCCTATGGTGAAAGAGAAACCGGTGGAACCATTAAAGCCAACTCTATCCTGATCTTCGACGTAGAGATTACAGAAGTACAAAAATAAAAGGATGAAAAGGTTAAGCGTTATTGTATTTTCAATTGCATTATTATTATCCTCATGTATATCTGACAGTGAAAACGATGAGATATTATTCCAGAGAAATCTCGTTGACATTGAAAATTACCTCGCTGATAACCCAATTACATCTGTCAAGGATTTCATAGACCCGGCCACAGGAATCAGGATATATTGGCAGGAGCTTTCCGGTAGTGGTGAGTTGGCCGCAATCGGGGATACCCTTTGGGTTGATTATACCGGCAAGTTGCTGGATGATTTTGTCTTTGACACTTCCATTGACTCTGTAGCCAGACAGAACAACATGTTCAATCCCAACAGGGACTATGAACCCTTTGTGATGTTGTTTGGCCTGACCGATCTGATCTTAGGATTCGAATTTGCTTTGTCCAAAATGGAAGAGGGCGATATCGCAACTGCTTTCTTCCCTGCAAGATATGCCTACGGTTCCCGTGGTCAAGGTTCAATCCCACCAAATGCCCCGTTAATTTTTGAGATGAATTTGTTGGAATTGAGACGTAAAGATTAAAAGGAAAAAATTCCATGAAAAAATTCAATTCCATATTGTCCCTTCTCTTTGTTTTTTTGATCAGCATGGCCTGCGAACCAAATAATCCATTTGGTGGACCGGTTTATGATGTCGAAGGAAATCTGGAGAAGGATAGAATAATCATTGAGGAATTTCTTGCAACTGCCCAGATCGACAGTATTTATAGATACCATGATCCTACCGGAGTAATTGTAATTGTTCAGGAAGAAGGAGAAGAAGGCAAACCTAGATCGGGCAATCTAATCTATACCGATTACACAGGCAGCTTAATTGACGGGACAGTTTTTGATACCAGTATAGAAGAGGTGGCCAAAGAAAACGATATTTTTGTGGAAGGCAGAAATTACCGTTTATTCCAATTCACATTAGGTTCTTCGGAGGCTATCACTGGCTTCAATTATGGATTCAGAAATCTTAAAAGCGGATCCAAAGCAATTTTGATCATTCCTTCACCTTGGGCGTATCGGGACAGTGAAAATAACGAACGAATCCCACCAAACTCTGTATTGATGTTTGAGGTGGACTTTAGGGGAATGGAATAATCCTCAACAGATTTAAAAAAGAACCGTATCATACGGTTCTTTTTCTTTTGTAGGGAATCAGGGACGGGACCTCTTTTTGATAATCAAGATACTCTTGCCCAAAAGCTGAGATCAGTTTTTTCTCCTCCAAGTGAATCCCAAAAGGCAGATAAACAAGCAACATGACCAAATGAACCAAAGAGGTCGGATAGGGCTGGTACAGAAAATAACCAAAAAAGATCAAAATCAATCCTGCGTAAATCGGATGTCTGATATAGCTATGAATTCCTTTTGTCACCAATGTTCCCTGGTCTGTTAAGTCATCATGGGCCGATAAACCAAGAAATTTTTTCCCGCTTAGGTATTTCATGCTGCGAACCAGAACAATGGTGCCAAACGCAGCAGCCATATATCCGAAATATGTCACTAAGTGACTTTTGTCAAAAAGAAAGGATTGCTTGATTCCCGCGGCGTATATCAATATGGCCAATAAATGAATCAAAGCAAAAACAGAGTACATCAGCCTGTACCATATGTATTGCCTTCCCATCATTCCTTTGATTTTTCTTTTTATATTGAGGCTTGCTAAGAACGAATGTAAAAAATAGAATAAAACCCAAAGTATTACCAAAATCAGATACGACATGCTGCTTCCTTTTTTTTACGAATATCCTTAATCAGGCATCAAAATGAAAATAAATTACAAAGGGTAGCTTAATCGCCTAAATGAATATTTAATTTTGATTGCTATTATTCCATTTGAATAACCACTAATACATGAAGATAGGTTTAATAAAAGAAGGAAAAAAACCGGCTGATAAGCGGGTATCCTTTACCCCGTCCCAATTGGCTACTTTGGCAGAGAAATATGAAGGTCAACTTTCATTTTTTGTGGAGTCAAGTCAGATAAGGTGCTATACTGATCTGGAATACCAAGAAGCAGGCATCAAGGTGGTAGATGATATCTCATTCTGTGATCTGCTGATGGGGATAAAAGAAGTTCCCATTGAGCATTTGATCGACAATAAAACCTATTTGTTTTTTTCCCATACCATCAAAAAGCAGTCCCATAATAGAAACCTGCTCCAGGCTATTTTGGAAAAAAATATAACCCTGATGGATTATGAATTGCTCAAGAACCAAAATGGCGTACGAACAGTGGCTTTTGGCAGATGGGCAGGTATTGTGGGAGCATATAATAGTCTGTGGACCTATGGACAAAAAAGCGGACTTTTTGATTTGAAACGTGCATTTGATTGTTTTGATAGGGAAGAAATCAAAAGAGAGTTGCACAAAGTGCAGTTGCCTCCTATCAAAATTGTAGTCACGGGTACCGGAAGGGTAGCCAAAGGGGTAATGGAAGTATTGGATGAGGTAGGTATCAGGTCTGTTCTACAAAAGGATTTTTTGGTACAATATTTCGATGAACCTGTCTATACGATATTGTGCGGAAGTGATTATAACAGAAGGAAAACCGACGGCGGTTTTGATAAGGAAGAGTTTTATAATTCACCTGAAAAATACGAAAGCCATTTTCTCAAATATGCCGAAGTGAGCGATATACTCATAGCAGCAGCATATTGGGACCATCGGGCACCAAAACTCTTCCAATTGGAGGATATCCGTTCAGAAGATTTCTCTCTTTCGGTCATCGCTGATATCACATGCGATATAAACGGTTCGGTGCCTACCACTTTTCGGGTCAGTACCATAGCGGATCCTGTTTTTGATGTCGATCGGAATACTTTTAGGGAATTATCGGCTTTTGGTAAGCAGACAAGTATATCGATAATGGCAATAGACAACTTGCCGACCGAACTGCCAAGAGACGCTTCAGAGGAGTTTGGAGCTCAACTGACGGCCCATTTTATACCTGAACTGCTCCATGAGAAGTCTCCGGTTTTAGATAAAGCCACTATAACCAAAGATGGTGACCTCACCATTGAGTTTATCTACCTCAAAGATTTTGTGGATGAAAAGGAAAATTTAGAAAAAGACAATGAAGAATATTGAACGGTATATAGAACAGACAATTCTCAAGGTTCAGACCACTGATGTGGATATTGAAAATCTAGTGAAGGATGCCAAGACTTATCGTTTTATAGGGATATGTGTTCCCCCGTTTTGGGTCAAAAAAGCAAAAAGAGAAATCGGAGATTCAGACATCCAATTGGTCAGTGTGGCAGGTTTTCCCTTGGGCTATAACCTGACAGAAACCAAGCTTTTCGAAGCAGAACAGTTGATCAAACACGGAGCTGATGAAATAGATGTAGTATGGTCCATCTCTGCTTTCAAAGCCGGAATGAACTGGCCAAAGATCGAACTGGCAAAAATGTCACAACTATGCCATGACCATGTAAGGATACTCAAAGTGATCATTGAAACTGCTTTTCTCGACCAAGAGGAAATCATCAAAGCCTGTGAAATCTGTGCTGATGCTGGTGTGGATTATGTGAAGACCTCTACAGGTTTTGCTCCCGATGGGGCAAAAATTGAGCATATTGTTCTTATGCGTGAACACCTGCCCAGTAATGTCGGAATCAAGGCAAGTGGTGGAATCAAATCTTTGGAACAGGCAGTAAACTTGATCAAGGCCGGGGCTGACAGACTTGGCACGAGCTCTGGTGTACAGATTGTTAATGATGCCAGGAGAACTGATTCTTAATTTTCAGTGGGATTTTTAACAATAATCTCTGTCTTTGGTGATTGGGATTCGTCTTTTCTCATATTCGGAAAACTGTCATCCTTATTAAAATAAATCAACAGAAAAGGGATAAGGAAAAAAGTCAATAGGATATAGGCAAAACCCACTATTCTGGATCTGACCGATTCTTTGCCTAGGAAGGTGGCAATTTTTACAGGAATATTTCTTACTCCTGAAATAGGCATAAAAAACAATGCCCCCAATAAATTGAACAGAAAATGAACAATCGCAATACTGATAGCTGCCTCCGTTTTGTAAATCGCTGCAATCGCAGCTGTGATTGTGGTTCCGATATTGGCCCCGATGATAAAAGGAAAAACTTTTACCAAAGAAACCTTTCTATTGGCGACTGCAGGCACAATCAGTGAGGTAGTGACGGTACTGGACTGAACAGCTGCTGTAAAAAACATCCCATATAAAAACGCAATATAAGGGTGTTTGAAAATGTATTTACCGAGATTATTATAATTTTTTGATACAAAAGTTTGAAAAACAGTGACCGATAGGTATTTGATGGATACAAAAACCAAAACCACTGCCAAGACCAAACTGATAATTGGGCTATTAATAAAATCAACGACCCAATTGGTCAAGGGTCTGGTGAAAAGGATGTTGTATGTAAACTGAACATCAAAATTCTGGTTTTGATCAAAAAATATACTTGTCAGAAAAATAGCTGTTTTACTCAAAAAGCCAAAATAGATTTCCAAAGGCAATAAAATGATTACTGTCAGGATATTGAAAATATCGTGCAATACTCCCGCTGAAAGTGCTTTTCGGAACTCTCCTTTTTTCATGATAAATGAAAAAGCCACCAATGTACTCGTAATGGTAGTCCCTATATTGGCACCCATCACCAATGGTACTGCCTGAATTAAGGTAAGATTTCCTGATGCCACTACTGCGACAATCATGGCAGTAACTGTGGAACTGCTTTGAATCAGGGCAGTCATCAACAGTCCAACAAAAAGGCCCACGAATGGGTTATTAGTGGCCTGAAATAACTCCTCTGCCAATTGATTGTTTATACTCACCATTGACATGGTCAACAGATCAATAGAAAACATAAAAAGAACAAATGCAATCAGCATCTGAACAAAGGTCCAGATCCTATTTGGCTGTATAAGGGATTTTTTCAGTTCGGTCATTTATACAAAAACCCCTCTCGTCAAGGGGTCAGATTCCTGTTAAATCAAACGCAAAGTAACTGTAAACACAAATAATAAGTGAGGTTTTGGTATGAAACTTTTGTTAATATTAAAATAAAGTTCGAAGGGTGCCATTATGGATATTGAAAACTTAAATATTTGCCCGGATTCTTTTAAGGCTATAAAATTTGTTTTAATATCAACTTTCTGTTTTCAAATCAGCTGTCTGATAAAAATAATCAAAAATACCGGGCTTAACAATTTATTAATATACAAGCCAAATAATCTTCTTTAAATTTGCACCGGAATTTAATTTATTACCAAGCACCCATCTATGGCCAAACTTAAAGACCAGAACATCAATCAGGACGCCCTTTCCAAAGCGGCCTATTCACTTTTTGATTTTACAAAAAAAGAGAAGTCTTTTCTTTTGGTTGTCTGTATCTTGATTTCAATTGCCGGAATAATAACTCCCTACACCTATGTAGCCATGTGGTTTGGATTTTTCCTTGCCGCATACTCTGCAATTGCCAATGACAGTATTCAGACCATCGGTACATTCATCGCCTCTAATCAAGCCAGAAAATGGTATTGGCTTTGGCTGTTTATGGGTTTGATTTTTGTTGGAACCGTTACCTACAGTTGGTTTGCTTTCGACGGTGATGTCACCTATAAGAGGTTACAGGTTCCTGGATTGGACCGTGCACCCGAAAATTTTGTTTTCTTACAACTTGCAGCGCCCATAGTACTCTTGGTAATGACCAGGATGAGAATGCCGGTGTCCACCACATTCCTTTTGCTGAATGTATTTACCTATAAAGCAGGAACCATACTGGATGTGATGCAAAAATCATTTTTTGGTTACATTCTTGCATTTATTATTGCAATTTTAGTTTGGTTTATATTGGAGAAATTTGTCCAAACCTACTTAAAAGGAGAGGCCAAACCATACTGGTATATTTTGCAGTGGATCACCTCCGGTACCTTATGGGCAGTTTGGATAATGCAAGATGCTGCAAATATCGCCGTATTTCTTCCACGGCAATTGAATGTCTGGGAATTTTTGGGCTATACAGGATTTGTCTTTTTGGGATTGGGATTTTTGTTTTATATGAAGGGGGACAGGATACAGTCCATTGTCAATGAAAAGACCCGTGTCACTGACGTAAGGGCAGCGACTTTGGTGGACTTTGTGTATGCGATCATTTTATTCTATTTCAAAATGCTCAACAATGTCCCAATGAGCACTACATGGGTGTTTATCGGTTTGTTGGGAGGAAGGGAATTGGCAATCGCATTGGCAAAATCGAAAAAATTCGAGAAAAGAAAAGCCCGTTTGTTCCATGCATTTTACCTTGCAAGAAAAGACCTTTTGAAGGCAACCATCGGACTTTTGGTTTCCCTGATTTTGGCTTTGATCATCAATGATGGCGTGAGAGAAGAATTCTTTGACCTATTCAGGTAAAATAACCACATCCTTCATTAAGGCGTAGTTTTTTGAAAAAGACTACGCCTTTTTATTTTTGGATGCTTACTTTGTGACATGGATTTATATTCGGACAGTTACTTTATGAACGAGGCCTTGAAAATGGCCAGGATTGCCTTTGATGATGGCGAGATTCCGGTTGGGGCTGTTATAGTTTGTCGGAACAAAGTCATTGCCCGTGCCTATAACCAAACAGAAAAACTGACAGATGTGACTGCCCATGCCGAGATCCTGGCAATTACCTCTGCCGAAAATGTATTGGGAGCAAAATACCTCAGCGAATGTAAAATGTATGTGACACTCGAACCTTGCGCCATGTGTGCAGGTGCATGCTTTTGGGCTCAATTGGGAGAAATCCATTTTGCAGCAAACGATCCAAAAAGAGGATTTTCCAGATTGAGCGAAAACCTGCTTCACCCTAAAACTAAGTTTCAATCAGGTTTAATGGCAGAAGAATCCAAGCAATTGCTGGATAAATTTTTTAAAAAGTTAAGAAACTGAATCCTTTTTGAGGATTTTAGAACCATTTTTTCATTTTGATGGTTGCTTAATCGTGACACTCACAGAGAAATTATTTAATGTTTAACCATAAAACTTTATAAAAAATGGCTTTTGAACTTCCAAAATTACCTTATGATTTTAATGCGCTAGAGCCGCATATAGATGCAAAAACGATGGAAATCCATCACGGCAAACACCACAATGGCTATGTTACCAATCTGAACAATGCAGTAGCAGGTACAGACATGGAGGGCAAAAGCATAGAGGAGTTGATGAAATCAGTCGGTTCGAATGCTGCTGTTAGAAACAACGGCGGTGGACACTATAACCACAGCTTGTTTTGGACTGTGCTTTCACCCAAAGGCGGCGGAAACCCAAGTGGTGACTTGGCTTCAGCCATCAATGCTAAATTCGGTTCTTTGGATGCATTTAAAGAAGAATTTGGAAAAGCAGCAGCAACCAGGTTTGGTTCAGGCTGGGCATGGTTATCTATCGCCAATGGTGAATTGGTAGTCAGTTCTACCCCCAACCAAGATAATCCTCTAATGGATGTTGCAGATGTTAAAGGAACACCGATATTAGGTTTGGATGTTTGGGAACATGCATATTACCTGAATTATCAGAACAGAAGACCTGATTATGTTTCAGCATTCTGGAATGTGGTCAATTGGGACGAGGTGGCTAAAAGATATGCTGCTGCCAAATAAGTTAATGAAGATAACAATAACTAAAAAGCCTTGGAAGGATGACTTCCAAGGCTTTTTGTATATATATCGAACGGTAATTATGTTCATTATTGAAACAGTCATTTTTTGACTAACAAACATATGTATTTGTTTATCAATTATTTATTTTTTTTTTCGGGCATTGGCATCTAATTTTCATTAGGGATGGTACAGTTCAATGAAAACTAAACCAACTATGAAAATTTCAACTCAGATTTTTACAATGCTATTTCTGTTCTTTTTAGGAATGAGCCATCTTGCCGCCAAAGATCTGGCCCATATTACAGGACAGGTCAAAGACCAAAAAGGGGAAATCCTGCCATTTGTAAATGTCGCACTGGTAGAAGCGGGCAACGGTACATTGCTGACAGGTTCTGTGACCGATGAAAATGGTAAATTCCAAATTGAATCATCCCGATCAGGCAAGGTCCAATTGGTGATTTCCTCCATAGGTTTCGAAACCTTCAGATCAGAAGAATTTGAAATCAAACCCGGATTCTCAAAAGATTTTGGCTCGATGGCCATAAAAGAGGAAGTCGGCAACCTGAAGGAGGTAACTGTTAGGTCTTCTAGGCCGGAGATAATTGTGGAAGCGGATAAGACCACTATCAATGTGGAAGGTACTGTCATGGCCGAAGGAAACACCGCTTTGGATGTGATCGCAAGATCACCTGGAGTATATCTTGATGAAAATAACAATATAAACCTGAACGGTAGATCCGGGGTCACGGTCATGATCAATGACCGTCAGACCTATATGAGTGCCAATGACCTCGCCAGCTTCCTCAGGGCAATGCCTGCCGAAAACATCAAAAGCATTGAAATCATTAACAACCCTACCTCAAGATTTGATGCAGAAGGTACGGCAGGGATCATCAATATCAGGCTAAAGAAAAACAATATTGACGGGATGTTTGGGAATGTGCAGCTTGGAGGTCTTTATAACGGGCTATTTGCACCCAATACAGGGCTAAGTCTTAATTTAAAAAAGGGGAAATGGACCAACATGGCGAATCTCAATTACAGTGAATTCAACTTTCACAATGACCTGAATATTAACCGAAACTTTCAATTGGATGAGGGTGTCTCTAATTTCGATCAAAACAGTAGGATCACCATGAAAAGCAGAAACCTGTTTTTTACCGGAGGGTCGGATTATGAGATCAATGCAAACCATAGCGTAGGGGTCAGTATTCAAGCTTCTCAGAGGAATGGAGAAGATGTAGGCAATTCCTTGACCGAGATCAATAACCCCGGAACAGATGACCTTTTCTATATCAGATCCCTGAATGATTCTGACTCAAAAAGTGACAGGATTTTTGGTAATTTCCACTATGTTGGAATGCTGGATACACTTGGTACTAAACTCACCACTGATGTTGACTATACCAAAATGCGGTCAAACAGCAATGCGCTCTTGACCAACAATAATTGGATAAATGATCTGGAACACCAATCCAATAGAGATTATATCCTGACAATGAATGAGATGGATTATAGTATATTGACTGCAAAAGCTGATTTCACCAAACCTTTTGGCAAGGGAAGGGTATTGGAGACGGGAGTTAAGGGTAGTTGGGTAAAATCGGACAATGTCCTGGATCTTAGCAAAGCCGTAGAAGAAGAACCTTTTACCCCGGACCCCAACAGCAATCATTTCATCTATGAAGAAAATGTGTTGGCAGCTTATGCTTCTTACAAAAGCAAATTTTCCGAAAAAGTAAGCTTTCAGGCTGGATTGAGAACCGAATATTCCGATATCACAGGAACCTCCATCACCTTGGATAGGGTGGACAAGCAAAATTACATTGACCTTTTCCCCAGCTTTTTTGTACAGCAACAAGTGACAAAAGACTATCAGATCATCTACAATGCGAATAGAAGGATCGCCAGACCAAACTATAGGCTTTTGAATCCATTTGTATATTATATTGATCCCCTTACCACCGAACAGGGGAATCCAAACCTAAGACCCCAATATGCCCACAACCTTGAAATGAACCATGTCATCAAAGGGTCATACCAGTTTACTTTGGGATATTCCCTGACCAATGATGTCTTCCAACAGATCTTTACTCAAGATGAGGAAACTAGAACCACCACAACCTACACCGCCAACTTGGACAAGTCTCAAAACTGGAATTTCAGGACGATGATCCCAGTGGAAATCCGACCTTGGTGGAATACCAGTAATATGATCCAGGTAAACAATTCCAGATGGAAATCCATGATCGGAGATGCGCTGCTTGATGTATCCCAGACATCTTTGACCTTAAGATCGCAGCATACCATCAATTTACCCGCAGGATTTAAGGCCGAATTGATGGGGATGTATGTGGGTCCTTCTCAATATGGACAAGCTACTATCAAAGGTTTCGCCTGGATGGATGCAGGTCTCACCAAATCTGTAATGAAGGATAAATTGACCCTGACTGTTAACGGGACTGATTTGTTCAGAACCCAGTATATCCGTGCGGCAGTTCAGTTTGATAATATTGACACCAAATTTGAGCAATATAGAAATACCCAAGGGGTAAGGTTTACACTTAGGTATAAATTTGCCCAAGGAGAAAGTTTCCGCGTTTCCAATAGAAGCGGCAGTACGGAAGAAAGAAACAGACTGGATTAATTTTCCACGGAGTGGTACTTCAAGAG
>NZ_JBGTCA010000587.1:0-25483 GCF_041749095.1 Aquiflexum sp.
ACCCCTGTGCGGGATCATTGAGAACGACAGTCCCTAAGGTGTTTTTTTTTAGATTCCATAATGATTGATTTTGATTTGATGGAATTTAAACAGAATTTAGGTAATTCGCTCACCCGGAGGGTGTCAGTTCAACAGCACCTAAGAAAACATGGGGCAGACAGTGGTTTACGAAAGGTTTATTCTCCGTAGCAACTTTCGTTTCAGTGGACAGGCACTCGCTTCGAAATGCCCCACGTTTCTTAGCTGCGGCACGCCGTCGCTAAAAGACCTAATGACAAATTAAATGACAGAGGTAGTTGACCTTAGCAAGGAAATTTTTTCAGGTATGCCAGTATTTAACGGTTTACCGGAGGTTAGAATGACCATTCAACTTACTAAGTGTAACCTATCCGTAACAAACCTTTACTTTTTTCTGACTTAATTGGACACAGTTAAAATAAAAACTCTCTGAATTACCCTGCTTGAAATCCAAAAAAAGTTACTATATAAAATAAGTAGCTGGTTAAGAGCATAGTTAGTTCAAATAGTAAGTTTTGTGGCATCATTTTTCAATAGACTTATTTGTAGAATTATAATTCCCTTCAAGATAGGGGATATGAACAAACTAAATAGTTATGAAAAATTATATATTAAATATTTTAGTGTTTTTCTTTATATTAACCACTTTTACTGGTTGCAGTTTGATTGGTGATATTTTTAAAGCCGGCGTTTGGGTGGGAATAATAGTGGTTGTTATTATTATCGCTTTGGTTTTTTGGATTATAAAAAAGATGTTGGAAGTCCGATATACTGGACTATTACTCCACATGGAGTTCGATTATTTCTCTTTTATTGAAGCTTAAATTTAATAGGCAACCTCATTTTGACCCTAACAGCTCTGGAACTTTGTTTGCCGGGTTTCCAGGCAGGGGCATTAGCGATAACCCTGATGGCTTCTTCATCACAACCTGCACCGATTCCCCTCAATAATTCCACATCACTGATCCTACCTTCCGTATTTACGATAAATGAAATAAAGACAGTCCCTTCTACACCCATTCTTTTGGCAGGCGTTGGATATTTTAGGTTTTTGCTTAGGTACATGTTCCAAGCCTCCATTCCGCCAATAGGTTCGGGCATTATCTCTGTGAAATCCAATACTTCATCCGCAGCTTCTAAAACCGGAGGAATCAGCATAAAGGGTACCGGTGAAATCATGGACTCATCAACATTGATATCAATATTGGGCAGGTCTTTTGTAATGACTTCATGATCATCGATTTCAATAATGATAGGGGAGGAAACTGGGGGAGGGGGAAATTTCTGAACAGTAATGGGTATATCAGGAGTATCATCCCATATTTCCAATTCTAATGCAATAAAAGGGATTCTCTCTTCTATTGGAGATTTCCATTCAAATGCAAACAAAACGATCGATATACTGATGAGAAGGGCAAAATTGAAAAACATTGGTCTTTTGTCAGTCAATTCCAAGTGTGGATTTTTTTTGGTTTCCATGGCTATAGTATTTGATACACCATGAATTTAGTTATAAAAGAACTAATATCAAAGACAATGGAATAAAAAATTAGTTAAAGAACAAAAAAATAAAGGGGCGAAAGCCCCTTTATTTTTTATCCAAGTTTAAATCTTATTGGAAGTCTCATCCTAACCCTTACAGGTCTACCTCTTTGCTTACCGGGGGTCCACTTTGGAGCTCCACTGACTACTCTTAGTGCTTCTTCGTCGCAACCTCCTCCAATGCCTCGGAGGATTTCAACATCTTGTATAGAACCGTCTGTATTCACTACAAACACAACGTAAACAGTACCTTCAACACCCATACGTCTTGCTTGTGTTGGGTATTTAAGGTTTTTACTCAAATACTGATTCCAAGCTTCCATTCCTCCAGGAAATTCTGGGGAGTTTTCAACCACATCAAAAATCTCATCTGCTTTTTCCACAACTGGTGCATCAGCAATGACTACTTCTTTGATGACTGTTTCTTCTTTCACATCCACATCGAAATTCACTTCGATTTTTTCTTCGATTTCAACCTCATCAGGAATCTCTTGAATAACAGGCTGCTCTACAGGTGGTGGTGGTGGTGGTGGTTGTTCCGTAATCGGAATGTCCAACAGTTCCTCAAAATCATCGGTTACCTGCCCAAGATCTTTCAAAGGTCCCAAATCATAGGACTTGTATTCGAAAGCAAATAGGACCAATCCGACGCTAATGAGCAAACCAAGATTCATGAACATTCCTGTTCTCTTGGTCAAATCCGCTTTTGGCGTCTTTTTAGCTTCCATGGTTGTTAATTATAAGGTTAATAATTCATTTAATGCGTAAGGAATAACAATTCTAGCTATTTATTTTAAATTATACAAGCTTGCTGTTTGCCTTGTATAAAATAAAAAAGATGATAAAGCCAAATGCGCCTCCTACTAAATTTGCAACGATATCCAGATAATCAAAGGTTCGATTTGGTACGAATAATTGCAAATACTCTGCTAATATAGGAAAAATAAAAGAAAATACTAATAAATTAGTGGTAAATGATCTTGAATTTATTCCTCTTTTTTCATTTATGGTACTAACCCTTAACCATAAAAATGAAAGAACCGCAAACATCAGCAAATGACCTAACTTATCTCCAAAGGAGAATTCAGGAAATTTCGGTAATGATCTTCCTGGAGTGAACATAGCCAATGACACGAGCACTAGCCAAAGTACTGCTGGAATTAATCTTCGGATTTTCAAAATTGAATCAGGCGCCTACCAGTTCGGAATAATCTTCAGGTGAAAGGAGTTCATCTTCTGGAATTTCTCCAGTTATTTTTACTTTGATCATCCAACCGGACTCATAAGGTGATTCATTTACCAGTTCGGGGGATGATTCAAGTTCTTCATTGAATTCAATAATTTCGCCATCAATAGGCATAAAAAGGTCAGAAACAGTTTTTACAGCTTCCACTGTGCCAAAAACTTCTCCTGCGGCAATTGTCTCACCTACAGTTTCTACTTCAACATAAACAATGTCACCAAGCTCTTTTTGGGCAAATTCAGTAATACCAATTACTGCTATACCATCTTCGATTTTAACCCATTCATGGTCTTTGGTGTATTTTAGTTCTTTAGGGAAATTCATATTATTTTTTTTAGGGATTCCAAAAATACAAGGTTTCGCCAAATGTAAAAATCTATTGTGCTAAATTAAATCTTAATTGTCCACCAAAGGCAGTGGAACTCCTTCTGAAGGCAGTGGTAACTCTTGGGTCGTTGACAGTTCTATCAAAATAGAAAGTGATATTTAGGCTTTTATTGACCACATATCCGATTGTAGGTCTGATTTGTAGGTTGAGGTTTCCATTGGTTACTGTGCTTCCCTCATCAATTTTTCTTTGAATTTGGCGGGTATCGACTACCCGTGTATTGATTCTGATCTGCAAATCGTTTTGGAGAACTTCTTGTCTCCTCTGAATTTTGAATGGGATTTTTACTCCTGCTTTGGTATATCCCAAATCAAATCCGAAATCTCTGCTATTTTGTTCTGTTACTTGTGCATTCGAAAAATTCAAACCTATATTTCTTTCAGAATTGTATTCCATTTTGATACTAAGCCTGTCTTTTGTTAATAAGTCAACTCCGATTAGCGGGGAGAATCTTTCAGAAAGAACAACCTGATTTAAAATAAATATCGGAATGTATTCTCCGAATTCATTGGTCAGACTCGCTCCTGGAAAGTTTTGAATTCTGTTGTATAATTCCAGTCCATTTTGATATAACAATGAATTGGAAAAGTTACTTACCTCATAAGTTGATGCGTATCCATGGGTCAGATTGACACTTGAAAAGTATTCCCTAAGAGCAGGGATTTGACCCAGACCTTTGTAGTCCAGCCTCCAATTGGGGATGGGTATCCTCGGGAATGGGTTAAGGTCGATTGTAGATGCGTCTTTGCCAGAATATGCGGAAAGGAATGCCATCGTCAACACATCCTGACCATTAATAGAGTATTCCCCACCAGGGTTTTGGGCGTTGAGTCTGGATTGGATTATTGCCCTATTTTGTTCAAAATTTGTGAAAATGGGGGAGTTGTTATTTTGGTCATCCCTGGCCAAGGTAGTCCGGATCATGGAATAGGTAATGCTATAGCCGCTCATTCTGTTGGGACTAAGTGATTGGAAATTTCCTAAATCCTCTGGGTTGTTTCTGAATATTTCACTGAATTCCCCTGTTTCTCTTTTTCTGGCCTCAAGTGTAATCCTGAAATCACGAATCGGTTCCGCCAAACCTGTAATTTGAAGATTCCTAGTTTGGTTTTGTCTGAATAATTGGGTGAGCTCTGTACTAGGGGCAATCAATCCTTGGTCAGCAAGTCCAAACCTTACATCAGGACTTTGTCCCCCGAAAATAAAGCCAAGTCCCGGGTTCATAAAACTCCTGTCCAGCCCCAATAGTCCCGTTTCAGCCATATATCCAGGAAGAAATGAACCTTCAACTATCGAATACCTAAAGTTGATATCTTTAACCATAGTCAGGAATTTTATCAAGCTTCTGGTAAATGGCGTACCAATGGTATCTTCTGCACTCACAGAAGTTCTCCCAGGTATTGTAGGCCTTTTTGGAGCATTTAACGCTCTGAATTTGGCATTTTTATTATATAATTTAACAAAGTCCAGTTTTCCGGTTACCGTTTGATCCCGGGTGTTTTGGATGACATTTCCTAGTGTATCCCTTTGGCCTATGGCTCCTGTCAGCCATGTGTAATTTGCTGAATATCTATAATCAGCCCCAATCCAATCCAACATGCCGATTTTATCCAAAGGAAGTTTGTAATTGCCTGTGATCTGATGATTGTAATTAGTGGTCCTTCCCAAATTCCTAATGTTGGTCCTTACAGAATCCCTTTTGGCCTCTGTATCAATATCTCCTTCCGGTTCATCCACTACAGCCATTATTCTGCTCATAAAGTCCACCCTGAGATTTTTGGTCAGATCCCAGTTTAGGTTGTAGTTTCTATTGATAAAGAAGCTTTTTTGGAAGAAAGGATCCACACCATCAATTGTCAGTTGGTCATTTCTATATTGAGTCCGAATGAATCTCCTATCCACATCAACTCTTGCTGCAAATGAGGTGGGCACAAAATTGAAGTTGATATCTCTGATAAGGCCGAAATTGCTTCCTCCTAACCATTCTGCATTTTTAAATGGTTCCAAGACTAATGGTTTGGGTTGATAAACATAGGCAACATTGCCCACATATGTTTCAAACTCATAGCTTTGGGTATTGATATTGCTCTGCCGGACGGATCCATAGGCATATGAAAACGAAAAATTGCTCAGGTCATAGATTTTGCTGACTTCCCGTTCAGGATTTTTATTTTTTCTGACATTGGTAAAACCAATGTTCCTTCTCCGCATTTGGTCAAGTACCTGATCTCTATAAAAATCCCTTTCAGCTTGTGTTTGAAATTTCTCCAACGCCAAATCAAATAAGACGTCAGGATTTAGGGGATCATATTGCGGCCTGCTGATTGCATTTTCAAGACTGACATACATTGGTATGGTAACATTAAGGGCTTCAGGCAGAAGTTTGTCCACACTGACGTTGGCTGAAATATCATATTGGGTTGCAGCAAACATGGCCCTTTGGGAAAGTCTTGTTTCCAACCCTCCAAATCCAAAAGTACTGTGTCTGATCGAACTTGAGATGGTGGCCACATCTGCAATCTGTGCATT
Organism: Aquiflexum sp.; assembly: GCF_041749095.1. Classification (GTDB taxonomy): domain Bacteria; phylum Bacteroidota; class Bacteroidia; order Cytophagales; family Cyclobacteriaceae; genus Aquiflexum. The sequence goes on from NZ_JBGTCA010000587.1 coordinate 5,721, forward strand.
CAGTATGGCATTGGCCGCCCAGCCTGATGATTCTTTAAAACCAGTAACCCGCAACTCGTTTGCCCAAATGCAGATTGATTTCGAAGCACCTCCGGCTGTTCCCGGATTCCTTATACCCACCATCATGCCCTGAATGAGGCTGAGTTCAGGACGTCCCACCACCGTAACCCTGTATTGGCGTACATCTTGGGAAAAAGCTAAGCTTAAGGGGACACGCTGATTATCTCTTTCTATTTTTACTCCTACGATTTCACTGATGGCAATGTCAATTTCATTTTCCGCTGGCCATATTTGCTGGGGATCTCTGGTTCCTTTCGGAGTGATGAGAAGAGGAACCTCGATTTCATAATAGTTGTCCGTGTAATCAGTCCCCAATCTCAGGAAAGCAGTCAGTTCTCCATCTTGTGCATCATCGCTGTCAGCATGGAAAAACATTTTAAGTCTTTCAAACTGAACTAGATCCAGTGAACTTGCATTTTTGAATACTGCTCTGGCATCTTTGGCCTGAAGGTCTTCTACGCAAAGCCTGATGGATTGCTCGTTGAGAACCCTTTCCACTGACGCCAGATTGTCCCTGTCTCTTACAATACCCGGAGGAAGAACATAGGGGCTTTGGGTGGCACTTCCTTGTCCGTTTTCTTCGATATTGACCACATCCACATTGAAATTGGAATTGTCAGGTTCAGGTATTTCAAAAAAGCCACGGTCGAAAAGTGATTCCTGGAAAACACGCCATTGACTTGCCACCAACCTGAAATTGGCCATACGGAGAACAACAGGCTGTTCGAAGTCCGTCAAATAGGCGCGCATAAAACGGATGGACTTAAATCCTGAGATATCACCCTGAACCCTGTCCGGTGTTCTCACTGGAATCCTTATCAGATACCAATCCACCTGATCCCCGCTTTGGGTTGTCGTCACTTTATCGATGACGTAATTTCTGCCAACTTCCATTTGACCTGGCCTAAGGTCTATTTCATATTCATAATATGCCTCCAGTTCATTGATGGTATTGTCGTTGTTCAGGTCTTCGTTATCAGGCAGGTTTGATCCTGAAGGTGTGTAGGGGAGGTTCAAGTTGGCAGTAATCGGGGTATTCCCTTCCATTCCGTTGAACTTCTTGTGGCGCTCCAGGATTTTGATATTGTTTCTGTCAAATTCTTCGTCCAGGTAATATTGGAAGTCATCAGCAGAAGGATCCCGGGTGATTCTTTGCAGGGCATTTGGGCTGACATTGAGTCTATTGATAAACCGCTCCCTAAAGAACTCTACTTCATCTTCATTCCTCAATCCATCCAGACCAACATCTTGGTTTACTCTTGATTCAGGTGAATTGTCAAAAGCAGGGATCAGAAATTGCTCCCTTGTGATTCTTCCCCATTCTGTTGTAGCGACAGCACTTGGATCACCGTCACTGGGAAGACCATTTTCGAAATTGTGTCTGCCATCTTTGATAACATCTTCTGAGATTTCCCCTAAATTGAATCTCAATTTACCACCCGTGGTGTTGTTTTCATTGAAAACACCATCCAACACCCTGCCGTTTTGGCCCTGAATGAAAGGATCTAAAAGCCAGAATTCCAAATACTCAATGTTGGTTCTATCAAAATCCACTTCCGTGGTAATCGGCCTGGTAACCCCACCGTAATTAAGCCTGGGATCCGGAAGCAATCCTTCGGAGGTCAGGTTTGGATTGTAATTAAACATTCCCCTCTCGTGAGGGAAATAAGCAAGTTCAAAGAGAGGTTCGGGAACGACTATCACATCTCTGTCCCTTCTTTGGAAAATTTCCTGTGGCAGAACTCTCCTGACATAATGATTGACCCTGTCTTCTCTTGAAATATTAGCCGGCACGCCGGGACCGCCTTCCCTATAGAAAACATTGTCAATATTGTACCATGCTAGTCTGGCTCTTCTATATGCGTTACCTAACCTATCTTCTGTCAATTGACTGAGATCAAATGAATTTTCGTCTGTTTTTGGGGTTGCAGCCAAATGCCAGGTCTGTGCTGCCGCACCTCCAAGGTTGAAAGGCGTGATGGCTGTTTCAAAATCATCTATGTAGGATGCTTGCTCTCCATTGACCTTGTTGGAGGTTCCTGGTAATAATTGGGCAAATTCCCCGCTGAACTGGACGATGGATTTTTCTTTGGTATTGGTAAAGGGCAATGCATCAGCCAGCTTGGTCAACCACCTGGATTCGTCATTGAAGTTGGCATCCAATCCCCACATACTGTTTCTCAATGTTTCACTTCCTGTCGCGATCCGGGTAATATTTGGTCTTTCATTGAGATATAGGAAGGTACCGCCTATGTTGAATTTGTCATTGAGTATATAATCCAACCTGGTGCCCAACAAACTCCTGGTCTGAAATGAAACCAAATCTGCTTTTTCAAAACTGACCGAAATCCTTTTACCGGATTGAAGGATACCTTCATTGATGATGGTGACTCTACCGAAATTATAATCCACTGTATAATCAACACCCTCAGTTAGCGGGATATTCCCTGCCATCAGAATGACCGAACCCGGAGAAATATTAAGTCCCGGAAGCAATATTTCAGAAGAAGACCCCGCAGTCAATCTGCCTTTGATGAAATATTTGTCATACCGGGTTACCAATTCGGCATCTGCCTGGGTGGTCCGATACAAGGTGTCGAACACAAATTTTTCAGCAAGATTGGCCTCACCGGGCAGGAAAAGATTCCTCAAGGTTCTCCCAAAAGGTTCCAGTACGGGAAAAATCAATAAACCCCGCTCAGGTATAATGGTTACCCCTGGAATAAAGTCAAAATTCCCGTCAGGAGCCGGGTCATTCTGAGGGTTTAGATTATCTAAGCCTGTAATCCGGATTAAGGGCACGTTTTTTAGATTCTCTCCTTCAAGAAGGGTTGGGTTATCAAGTCCAGTACGGTCATCCCTGTAGATCACCTGTAGCTGAAAGCCATCCTGTTGGATCTGATTGGCATTCAGGTTATAAATATTTTTCATCATCAGGTCCCAAGTTGGTATCCTGATATTGATCCTTGCAGGTCTCAATAATTTAAGGAAAATCAGGTCACTTATGGGGCGGTTTTGATAATCTTCTGAAAGTTCTCCTACTTTATATACCTGTCCATTGAAGGTATATTCATAAGATACGGCAAGTACCTCATCATTTTGGAGTCTTCGTGAAAGTGACACATACCCCAATTCTCTATTGAAAATATATTCCGTTGGAGCGAGCTTCCTTGCCCCGTTTACCTGTTCATAATCCGAACCTTTTACCAAATCCAAAGTCGATTCTATTGCTCCTGAACCTGTATCAAATGGTCTAAAAGCCGGATTTGAGTTCAGATTATTGAAAAGAAGGTTTGCACCGTTTGAAGAAGGTGCCCCGGTGGTTCCTGGTCCAATATTGGGATTCTCTGGCTTGAACAACCTGGTGCCTTCACCAAGGTCCATGAATGCGGTGAAATTTCTAAGGGTTTCGGTATTCTGGGCCCTGTTCATGATATAAACTTCCACTCTGGTAATGTTTACCCCGGAGAGAATCTGGGGAAGACCCCGAAGCCAACGTTCATAATTTTCACGGAAGAAATGGCCGAGAAAAAAGTGCCTGTTTTCATCATAAGCAGAGCCTTGTATTTCAAACTGTCTTCCCTGCCCACCGCCTTCAATCACCAATTCGTCTCTTCTTCCTCGCTGGGTAGAAGCGACACCGGTCACAAACAGCTTCCCAAACTGCATTTGGGTTTTTACACCGAAAAGATTTTGAGCGCCCTGTATCAGACTGTTTTGTACAGGCATACTGACATTACCGATTTCGACTGACTTTAAAATGTCCTCTTGGAATCCAGTGTATTCTACTTTGAGCTGATTTTGAAAATCAAAGGAATTGTTGGAATCAAAATTGGCGCCTACCTTCATTTTTTGTCCAAGTGTACCGTTGACGGCCATTTGGATCTGCTGATTGAAGTTGAAGTTGCCGTTTTGCTGCTGACGAACGGGTATCGATGGGTTGTCAATTCTTCTAAAAATAGCCCCAAGATCGAGATTTACAAAACCCGTAGGGACAATATTGATTTCATTTCCACCAAAAATTCTGTCAAAACTTGGACTGGTAGTCAATGGAGGAATCAGGTTTCTCCCACCAACAGGACTATCGCCGTCCAAGCCTCTTGAGCGGCTTCTCCAATACTCCTGTCTTACCCGGTATTCCTGTATTTTGGAAAACTCATCAAATTCATAAATTTGCCCGGAATCTACATCTGTAGAGTCATATTGCTCATTGACCCGGTATTTTAACACTGAATCCATCTCAACCTGAATTCTGGGCTGCGTGATATCGAATTGGTAGAAAGGTGAATACCTTGGTAGGTATTGATTCTGTTGTGGAAAAAGCGGGTTGGTATTAAGGTTTTGCCACAAGAGGAAAGAAGGTTGTAATCTTCTTTTGTTCAAAGAATCCAGTTTGACTTCAAGACTGTCCGATTTTACATCCTCCTGGGAATAGGCATCAGGCAAGTACATAAATATACTTACCATCAATAAGATTACTATTGAGGATAATTTAAAATTTGCGCCTTTTTGTGAAAAAAATTGCGGATACAAAGACTGTCAGTTTTGTGATGATTAAGGGTTTTTTAAAGATGCTTTAATTAATTCTTCCAAAGAAATTTCCTGACCGGATTTTTTCAATACAGCAGCAATATTTTTTTCGGCGGCTGCTTTGGGAAACCCTAAAGTCAACAAGGCTTGTAACGCCTCCTCCTTTATTTTATTGTTGGCTTTTCCAAATGCAGAAGGAGGTATGATAGAATCACTCAAAGCATCTTTCTTGATTTTATCTTTCAGTTCAAGAATAATTCTTTGTGCAGTCTTGATTCCTACACCTTTTACATTTTGAATGGTTTTGACATCTTCATGGATGATGGCATATTCCAGCTCATCAGCGCTCAGGGATGACAGTATCATGAGGGCAGTATTGGGGCCTACACCTGAAATGGAAATCAGATTCAGAAAAAGTTTTTTTTCGGATTCTTCTTTAAATCCGTAAAGTGTATGACCATCTTCTTTGATATGTAAATAAGTGAGGAGCATAATTTGCTCCTCATCTTTTATTTGGGAATAGGTTTGAAGGGAAATTTTCACCTGATAACCTACACCCGAAATATCAATTATCACAAAAGTGGGATCTTTGTAGGCCAACTTTCCTTTTAAATATGCAATCATTTTTATTCTTGCGTTTGAGCATCTACCACTGCGATAGCTACCATGTTGATGATTTCCCTGATGGAGCTACCAAGCTGTAATATATGAACAGGTTTGTTCATTCCCAATAAAACCGGCCCTATTGCTTCAGCATTTCCAAGTTCCGATAATAATTTGTAAGCAATATTACCGGATCCAAGGTCAGGAAAAATCAACGTGTTGGCTTTTTTACCGATAAGGTCACTAAATGGATAATTTTCCATTTGTATTTCTTCATTCAGTGCCACATTGGCCTGCATCTCGCCTTCAATCACCAGGCTGGGATATTTTGATTTTGCGAGGATAGTAGCTTTGGACATTTTTTCGGCGATTTCACCTTTGGCTGATCCAAAATTGGAATATGAAAGCACAGCAATCCTAGGTTCGATGTCAAAGAATTTGACGCCATTGGCAGTCAGCCCGATGATTTCTACAAGTTGCTCGGCTGTTGGCTTTACGTTGACAGTAGTATCTGAGAAAAAGAACGGTCCCTTGGCAGTGTTCATGATATACATACCGGCCACCCTGTCAATGCCCTGTTTGACTCCGATCACTTGAAGCGCTGGAAGGATGGTTTTGGGATAATCCTTGGTAAGACCTGAAATTAGTGCATCAGCCTCGCCCAGTTCCACCATCATGGCACCGAAATAATTTCGGTCTCTCATCAGCCTGATACATTCTTGATGCGTGAGGCCTTTTCTTTTTCTCTTTTCATAAAGCACTTTGCCAAAATGCTTTAACTTTTCTTCATTTTGATATGGGTCAACAATCGGAACCCCGGATAAATCAAGATTCTGTTCTTGGATAATGAACTCAATTTTTTCTTTGTTTCCGAGAAGAATAGGGGTAGCCACCCTTTCATCCTTCAATATCTGAACAGCCTTAAGTATTTTGACATTGTCGGCTTCAGCAAAAACAACCCTCTTCGGATCCTTTTTAGCCCGTGTCACTACTCTGAGCATCAGCCTCTGATCAATGCCGATTCTTTCCTGAAGCTCTAACTCATAGGCTTCCCAATCATCGATCACCGTCTTGGCCACACCGGAGTCAATTGCTGCTTTTGCAACTGCAGGAGCTATAATTGTAATCAATCTTGGGTCAAGTGGTTTTGGTATCAGATAAAATCGGCCAAAAGTAATTTTATTGTCTCCATAGGCCTTATTGACGATTTCAGGTACGGGGACTTTTGCCAATGCCGCAATTGCTTTGGCTGCGGCAAGTTTCATTTCTTCATTGATTGAGGTAGCCCTTACATCCAAAGCTCCACGGAAAATGTATGGAAAACCTAGAACATTGTTGACCTGATTGGGAAAATCGGATCTTCCCGTCGCCATTATCAGGTCTTCCCTTGTGGACATAGCCAATTCGTATGCTATTTCAGGGTCAGGGTTGGCAAGGGCAAATACAATGGGATTAGATGCCATTACCATGAGTTGTTCCGGACTTACTACATTCCCTCTTGAAAGACCCAAAAATACATCAGCGTCTCTCATTGCATCTGTAAGGGTGATGACATCCCGATCAGTAGTAAACTCTTTTTTGATTTCATCAAGATCCTCACGGTCGCTCCTGATTGCCCCGTCTCTGTCGCACATGATGATGTTTTCCCTCTTTACACCAAGTGTCATATAAAATCTGGTACAGGATACCGCCGATGCTCCGGCACCATTGACGACAAGTTTAATTTCTTCTATTTTTTTACCTACTACTTCGAGCGCATTCAGCAAAGCAGCACCTGAAATAATCGCCGTGCCATGCTGGTCATCATGCATCACAGGTATTGTCATTTCCCGTTTGAGTGTTTGTTCGATTTCAAAGCATTCTGGAGCTTTGATATCTTCGAGATTAATTCCTCCAAAAGTAGGCTCTAAAGATTTGATTATCTGAATCAGTTTTTTGGGATCCTTTTCATCGATTTCTATGTCAAAAACATCGATCCCTGCAAATTTCTTAAACAATACACCTTTTCCCTCCATGACCGGTTTTGAGGCCTCGGGTCCTATATCACCCAATCCCAATACTGCTGTACCATTTGAAATTACTGCTACTAAATTGCCTTTGGCGGTGTATTTATAAACATTTTCTTTATCCTCAGCGATTTCATTGCAAGGTTCGGCTACGCCGGGAGAATAGGCCAATGCCAAATCCAATTGGCTCGATAATGGTTTGGTCGGAACAACCTCAATTTTACCGGGTTTTCCTTGTGAGTGGTAATTTAATGCGTCTTGTTTTCTGATTTTAATTGCCATAAAGGGTTATTGTTAAAATTATCAGCTTACCCGGTTTTCATCACTGAGAAGCTCGGTAGCCAAAAGAACTGTTTCGATTTCTCTGATCGCTTCACGATGGGCTTCATTGGGATAATAAACAAATCCCTCCATGTAATATAATTTTCCTTTTTCGGCATCTACTATGACATAGGCCAAGAAAGAACCACCCATACTCAGGTTGTTGGTTTTCCAACCTCCCCTGATTTCGATGCCAAAATTATCATTTATTTTGAAGTTACTAAATACCGGAGTCGGATCTACCCGCTCAATAATCAAATATGAGTTCCTGTTATTTGGATTTCCGTAAATATGCATTTTGGTGATTTTGTCCCTCAATGCAATAATTGATTCCGGAAATACCTGCTCCTCAGAGGTATAATTAGTTTCATAGAAAAACATGCTGATATCCGCTCTGTCCGTTCTCGGAGTAGGTTGTCTCAGCCACAAAAAATCATCTTCAGCTTTGACTATCTGATAAGAAGCCGGAACATTGATACTGAGCCCCAGGTTCTCGCCCGCTACTTTTGCAGACGAATTCTTTCGGCTGAGCAGTATTTTTTCCATACGGGTTCTTTCCCTTACCTGAAAAAGGTTTTGGAGTTTGTTTTTGTTTTTTTCGATATTCTGAATCAATTCCTGTTCATTGTTGCCAAAAAGGTAAACTACTTCCTGACCTTGGGCAAATTCATCGGCACTTCTAAGAAGATATAGGCTTGGATCAGCGGCAGCTTTTTCTTTGGCCTCTTTGCTGAAAAGTGCATTGATGTTTTGACTGGCTGATTTTCTGTCATCAAAAGTAGTGACGTAAATAATATTGGAGGCCATTCTCAAAATTCTGGTCATCCCCCTTGGATCTACTTTGCGGATATCAAACATGCTTTCATAACGTATCAATCCCGGAACATCCTGTTCGAATACGCCTCTCAAAGTTTCTCCCACAGGGCCATTCCATTTGGTAGAATCTATGGCGAGTATGATTTCACCGATGGCACCCCTTGCTTTGGGTTTAGTGGAAGATGAATTGGAGTCACTGTCTCCGCAACTCAAAAGGAAACTTGCCCCAATGATTGCAATCAATGGAAGATAGATATTTTTAAGATTTTTCATAATTGGTTTTTATAGCTGACACAATTTATAAATAATCTGTGGCAGGAAAAAATTTTTACTAATAAAATAGTTTATCCTATAATCAGTTTTTGCCCGGGCTTAATCTGATTGGTGTTGAGGTTATTAAGCTTTTTGATTTGATCAACGCTGATACCGTTGTGTTTTTTGGAAATGAGCCATAGTGAATCCCCTGGCTGAACAGTATATGTTTTAGGATTGTCTGAGACAGATGTGGAGGGGTTGCTGTTTTGGGCAATAGCTTTATCAAATGCAGCGGTTTTTGTATAGATATCCAATTTCTGGCCTATTTTGATGGTATTGGTATTGAGATTATTCCAGGCTTTCAGGTTGGTGACAGTAGTACCGTGCCTTTGGGCTATGGAGCCTAATACATCTCCTGATTTGACAACATATGTGATTTTATTTTGGCTGTTAGGGACATTTGCAGTAGTAGATGCAGGGGCATTGATACTTTTAATAGGAGTTGATCTGAGGGCGATGGATCTTTCCGATGTCAATTTGACAGCTTCTGAAAATTGTTCATGGTTTTGGGTAATGTATTCTGATTTGGATTTTGGAACCCTTACTGCCATGTGTCTATTAGAAGTAGGTATCAGCCTGTTTTGTACGGATGGATTCAATTGTTCCAGATCTTCTATACATATCCCTGTAATGTATGCCAACTGCTCCAAATCCAATTCCTGGTTGAATCTTATCTTTTCGTACACAATTGGGTATGTGGGATTTTCCAATATAAAATTATGGTCTTCGGTATGTCTCAATACATACATCATTGCCTGAAATTGCGGTACATAGCTCCTTGTTTCTTTTGGTAGGTGATTGTAAACTTCCCAGAAAGTGGTTTTACCTCCTGATTTTCGGATCGCTTTTCTGACGTTGCCCGGGCCACAATTATAGGCTGCCAATGCCAGTTCCCAATTACCAAACATCCTGTATAGGGATTTCAGGTATTTTGCCGCAGCATCAGTGGACATCTCGGGATCCATCCTGTCATCTATGTCTCTATTAACGTCTAGGCTGTACATTTTGCCTGTTGCAGGCATAAATTGCCATAGCCCCATTGCACCTACTCTTGATTTGGCTTTGGGATTCAATCCGGATTCAATAATTGCCAAAAACTTGATGTCATCAGGCATATTGTACTCTGCCAAAGTCTGCTCGAACAACGGGAAATAAATGTCCTGACGCTGCAACACCATTTTGGTATATTCCCTGTTTCTGACAGTAAAGTAATTGATAAAGGAGAAAATTCTTTCGTTCAATTCAAACGGCATGTCCGTTTCCATTGCCTTTATTTTTTTGGCAACTTCATTATAATTGAAGTCAGGTATGTATTCAAATTGGTATATAGGAGAAATGGTCTCTTCCTCAATGGGAGAGTTATTGTAATTAAATAGTTCCTGACCATGAAGGTTGTTTTGAAGCAACATAACCGGTACGAAAACCGGTAAAAGGATTTTGATGTAATTTTTCATGGTCAGTACTTTAAGTTAGTTGTTGTGTAATTCCATAAGGTAATTGCCAAATGCGTAAAGTTCGGCTTCCTTAAAGGAGTTGGCCATCACCTGTATACCGATCGGAAGTCCATTTTTATCTTCACCATTAGGCAGGGATAAAGCAGGTACTCCTGAAACTGAGGCCTGCACTGTAAACAGGTCTTCAAGGTACATGGCAACAGGGTCATTGCTATGCTCTCCAAACTTAAACGCTGTAGAAGGCGTGGTCGGCATAATGATATAGTCAAATTTATTCAATAATTCTTCTGTGAAGTTTTTGATCAACCTGCGCACTTTCTGGGCTTTGGTAAAATAAGCATCATAATAGCTGGCGCTTAATACAAATGTGCCCAACATAACCCGTCTTTTTACTTCTTCCCCGAAGCCTTCTGTACGGGTGAGTTTGTACATGCTTTCGAGGTTGTGGGCGTTTGGGCTTCGGTATCCGTACTTCACACCATCAAATCTGGATAAATTGGAACTTGCTTCGGCTGTGGTAAGAATGTAATAAGTGGGAAGGGTATATTTCAACAAAGGAAAATGTACTTCTTCTACTTGATGTCCTTCCTGCTTAAGTTTATCGAGTACAGCCAGGGTGTTAGCTTTTATTTCGGGCTGAAGCGCTTCTGATTCAATGGTTTCCGTAAAAAAAGCAATTTTTGCCCGTTTATCAAAATGTAATAACTCAGAATATTTTGGAACAGGCTTTTTGGAAGCTGTTGAATCAAAATTATCAGACCCTGCCATGATCTCCATAACCAGGGCACTGTCCCTTACATTTCTGGATAAAACCCCTATGGTATCAAATGAGGAGGCATAGGCAATCAGTCCCCAACGTGAAACCCTCGAATAAGTGGGTTTTATACCTACCAAACCTGTAAATGCGGCCGGTTGTCTTACCGAACCCCCTGTATCCGTTCCCAAAGAAACAGTACAAAGGTTTGCCTGAACTGCTACGGCTGAACCTCCGGATGAGCCTCCGGGCACCCGGCTTTCATCAGCGGCATTCAATACCTTGCCATGTGCAGAGTTCTCATTGGAACTCCCCATGCCAAACTCATCACAATTGAGACGTCCAATGATGATTGCATCTTCGTCAATCAGCCTTTGGACTGCTGTTGCTGTGAACTGCGATTTGAACCCTTTGAGAATCTTGCTGGACGCATTGGCTTCATGGTCTTTATAGACCAAAACATCCTTAATGCCTATAACAAGACCTGCAAGTTTTCCGGCTTTACCGGAACTGATTTTCCCATCCACAATGGCAGCTTGCTCCAAAGCGGAATCCTTATAAACTTCAACGAAGGCGTTGAGATGCGCCTTCGTTTGAATGTTTTGGAGATAAGAATTGACTATCGCTTTACAATCGGTCTCCCTATTTTCAAGCGACTTTTGAATGTCGTCAAATGAACGGAATTTTTCCAAGGTATAAATCTTTGAATCCAGTTAGTCTCTTTTCTTTTTTTCTTTCAGACCTTCTTCAAGATCATCTTGAATTTCTTTAGTGGCATCCTTAAATTCTCTGATTCCTCTTCCGAGCCCTCTTGCCAATTCCGGGATTCTTTTAGCTCCGAATAGCAGTAATATCACCAGAACTATTAGGATGATTGATCCACCACCCATGTTTTGTATGAAACCCAATGTTGTCATGATTGTATAATTTAGGTTATTTAATTTGTACAAAGATATAACTGTGTAAATCTAACACAAAGGAAAGAAGTACTGTTATTCTTATTTTTTTTAAATATACGTAATTATTTGTTTTATAGACCTGCGAGCCAACTTGAAGGATCCATCGGTTGCAGACCTTTCCAGGTTTCAAAGTGGACTTCCGCCACGCCTTCCCTGTTGGTGTAAACCTGTCCAAGGACCTGTTTGGCTTTAACTTTGTCCCCTGACTTGACTGAAATCACCTTTAATTTGCTGTACATGGTGTAATATTCACCGTGTTTGACCACAATGGTACCACCGTAACCCGGCACTGTAAATATTTTGGTAACCTCACCGTCAAAAACAGAACGGACTTCCGAATTTGGTTTGGTCTGAATATCAATTCCGTCATTATCCTCACTTATTCCCTTTAAGGTAGGATGGGGATGTGTTCCAAATCTTTTGGATACAAATCCGCTTTCTACCGGCCAAGGAAGTTTTCCCCTGTTACCTGCAAAAGAACTCGAAAGGGCAGCGGCTTCTGGAGTAAGGGGGATGCTGCTACCTGAAGATTTGGAGGCAGTGGAGTTTTTCTTCCTTGCTTCTGCCTCAGCAAGTCTTATTTCTTCCTCAATGATCCTTTTGATCATACTGTTGAGGTTTTCCTGTTGTTTTTTGGCAGCAGCTATTTTCTTTCTCAAATCCTGTTCCTGTTTGGAAAGATCATTTACGATGCCCTGTTGTTGTCGTTTAGCCTGATCAAGTTTTTGTTTTTGTTGTTGTTCCTGATTCAGGACCAATTGCTTTTCGGACTTTTTTTCCTCAAGTGTTATTCTTTGTTGGGCCAGCTCTTCTGTTTTTTGGTTGATCAGTTCTACTTGTTTTTTTCTGGCATCCGAATACTGCTTCAGGTATTTCAGCCTCATGTAAAACTGTTTGAATGTCGTAGAACTGAAAATAAACGCTGTCATGGTCAGTCCGGAATTCAGTTTGGAAGAAGTGTAGATCATTCCGGAATACTCTTCCTTCAGGTTTACAAGATCTTTTTCCAAAGAACCAATGGCATTTTCTGTTTCCCTAATCTCAGTATTGAGCAGGGTCACTTCTCTACTTAATGTATTGATAAATGTAATCCTTGTTTGAAGCTGTTTGTTGACGGCATTCAGTTGTCCAATGGAAGATCTTTTTGTTTCTGCCGTCCTTTTAAGTATCTGATCAAACTCCGCCAATCTTTTCTGGATATCGGTTTTTTCCTTTTCAAGCTGCGCCCTGGTCTTCTTTGTCTGCGCATAGAGCCCAAATTGGGGTATCCCAAAACAAAGTAATATCAGAAAAAGAAATAACCTTGTGGACTTCATTGTTAAAACTGAAAGGGGAATGATAAGGGATCATCCTGATATTCAATCCTGGTCAGGTCGAGATGAATGATGGTATGCTGAGCGCCTTCTTCTGAGTTGAACGTGATTTTCAACAACATCTTGTTCGGGAAGGGTTGATTGTTTATATTTTCAAAGGTAGGATATGATGCCAATAGAGTCCCACTATTGTCAAGGGCATTACCTGTCAATTCTGATACTTTCCCATGACCTGTATTGACCCTCGAATGGAACCTGAATCCCTCTCTAGCCTGGGTAAGTTCAAAATACCTCCCGATCCGGATAAGCCTGTCCCGATAGCTGAATTCCTCAGGGACGTTGGCATAAAGAATATTCTGGATAAGCTGTAGGGATAATTGAAGACCAAACCTGTCCCTCATTTCTTCAAAATTCATGTTAAGATCCTCCCCATTCAGTCGGTCCTTGATACGGATTTTATCCGGTGTGATCAATCCCCGCATTGCTTCCAAGCCTAAACCAGGTGTCATACTGAACCAGATTACGCTATCCTTCCGTGCCCTTAAATTGATGGTTCCCTTCGTGATTTTGCCGTTGGCTTCCTCCAGTACAATCCGGCCCCGTGCACTGAGATAATTGAAATCAAAGTAATTGGGTCTGAATTCCTGCATGATTTCATCAGAGGTATATAAGTTGGGCTTTTTGGCACAACCAAGCAGCAGCAGGACAAAAAGTATCAGAATTCCCGAACTTGGCTTAGTCATAATATCTTTTGTCCTTTATTTTTTTGATCAAGACCTCGGAAGTTTCTTCACCACCTTCGGCTTTTTTCCAATAGCTTATGGCATCATTACTATTTCCCAAATGATAAAGAATGTCCCCATAATGTTCCCACATTACGCCACTGGGTGATTCATCGTATTCAAGAGCAAGTTCCATGTATTTTTTTGCACCTTCATAATCTTTCAATTGAAAGAGAACCCAAGCATAGGTATCGAGATAGGTGGCATTTTCAGGAAATTTTTTTACCAATTTTGAGGACATTGATTTTGCTTTGTCCAGATCCTTTTTTTCAAGAGAAAGATAATAAGCGTAATTGTTCAGCACATGGTCATCATCCGGATTTTCCTTTAAGGCCGCTTCATAGGCTTCAAAAGCTTCATCTTTTTTGCCTGTCAAATGATACGCATCGCCCATCTGACCCTTGACCAAGCGATCAAGTTGTTTGTTTTTACCTCCATTGATTTCTTTTGATTTTAATAGTGAAGTCATTGCTTCCTCACCTTTTTTCAGAGCAAGTTTGGCTGTTCCGTCAAAAAACCAGAATTCGGCCCTTTCGGGAAATTCATCTACAGCCAGAATGGTGTATTTTTCTATCTGGTCAAAATCTTTACCATCTTCAAACATGGAAGTAATAATCCCCTGTAAAACAGGTGCATTGGCAGGATTGATTTCGATTGATTTTTTATACAGTTCCAGGGCTTTTTCCCTTTCATTCCCAAAAAACTTCCTGTCTCCAATAACAGCAAGTACATATGGGTCATTGGGGAAATTCTTTAGCATTTTCTCTTCAAGTTCATCCACTAGTCTATCCCTTCGAACTGTTTTGATATCCTGAAGGATATCTGCAAAGGATTGGGCAACTATCTCTCCGTCAAGATCCGGATTGGAAAAAGCCTCTCTGATCATTATTTCCGCAGTATCGACATCACCTTTTTCCTTATAGAGCGCATAGGCGGCTAATTGGAGTTCCGGTTGCTGAGGATAATTCTTCAATGAATTTTCTATCAGTTCAATTGCTTGATCTGTTCTTCCGTTGTTGAACAGAATTTCAACCAGATTGAGCACATATTGAGAATTGCCTGGTTGGGATGCAATCAATTTTTCACCTTCTTTAATGACACTTTTGAGGTCATTCTTTCTCAGGTAAATCCTTTGCTTTTGAACTGTAAGTTGCTCAGCCATCCCGTAATATTCTTCGGCCCGAATAAGTGCATCAAGTCCTTTGTCAAACTCACCTGCCTGAAGGTATAAAGAAGCAAGATCCAAAATGTAATTCTGATTCTCTTCTGTGTTGGCCATCAGGTTCTCCAGGATTTCTGCTGCTTTGAGAGGTTCGTTTTGTTTGGTGAAGGCTTCGGCCATCACAAGATTATAATACTTGTTTTCAGGATTGGACTCCACTGCTTTCATACCATATTCCATGGCTTTTTCAACCCTGTTGGCTCTCAATAAAATTTCAGCTAACTTGAAATTAATTGCCCCTTCATCAGGCGTTATTTCCCTTGCTTTTTGGAAATAAAAATAGGCCCTGTCAAAATCTTCCTGCATCAGGAATCTCTGTCCCTCAATAAAAAACCTTGAAGCTTTAGATTCTTCAAGCTGTTTTTTTCTATCTTTTTTAGGTAATTTTTGTTGGGAAAACGCTGAAAGGGTGATCAGCATCATCAAAGAAATACTTAATAATCTTTTGAGGTATATTTTCACTGATTCTGTTTTATGGCGTGCAACTCCCTATATTCGATTAAGGCTTTACGGATTAATGGACTTTTGGTTAGACCGGTTTTTCAGGATTTTTTGACTATATCTATTGCTAACACAAACTTAATGCCTTTTTGTTCTATTTGACAATTTGTCAATTTCATATTAGATGATAAATCACCCAAAAAAATCTGAAAATTAAGATTTTCCTGTACTGCCATAACCACCCGCACCTCTTTCTGTTTCAGAAAGTTCTTGGACGGGTTGCCATGTGATCTGTTCGTGTTTGGCAACAACCATTTGTGCGATTCTTTCACCGTCTTCTACCGTAAAGGATTCGTTGGAAAGGTTGACCAACAAAACTTTTACTTCTCCCCGGTAATCGGCATCAATTGTTCCGGGTGTGTTCAGCACGGAAAGTCCATATTTATAAGCCATTCCACTTCTGGGTCTGATTTGGGCTTCATAACCTGCTGGAAGTTCTATAAACAAACCTGTTCCGATAAGTTTTCTTTCCAAAGGTTTTAATTCAATGGGTTCGTTTATATTAGCCCTAAGATCCAATCCGGCGGAAAGTGAGGTTTGGTATTCCGGCAGCGGATGCCTGGAATGGTTGATAACTTTGATGGTCATATTTTATTTTTTTTGAAGCGTGAAAACAGTTGCCTCACTTCATTTTTTTCAATCCACAAAACTACAACAACAAAAACAATCACAAGGCTGTTTCTGCCAATAAATTGAAGGATAGGGTTTCCCCAACCCCAAAAGAAACCCAAATAGCTTAAAGCAAAAGCAAAAAGAAGATAGAACACAGCTTTACCTGTCTGATATGGGATGGGGAAATATTTTTGTCCTATAAAGTAGCAAATAATTGTCATGACTGTGTAGCAGCATAATGTGCTCAGAGCACCACCCATCAATCCCAATATAGGAACCAATGTAAACAATACAACAATGGTCACTATTGCACCGATTACTGTAATGTAAAAACTATATTTAGTCTGATCTGTTAGCTTGAACCAGATACTTAAATTAAAGTAAATACCTAACATCAAATAACCAAGCAATAGGACAGGCACAATGTAATTGCCCATAGCATAGCCGTCGCCTCTAAGAAAAAGTGTTCCAAGAAGATCAAGATTTACAGACACAGCTATCATCAAAGCCGAGCAAAATATGACAAAGACATGCATCACTTTTGCAAATAGTTCAGGACTGTTTTTATCTGCGGCCTGATTGAAGAAAAACGGCTCTGCGGCATATTTGAAGGCTTGAATGATCAGATTCATTAAAATGGCCAATTTGAAGTTGGCTCCGAATATCCCAGTGACTTCCCTAGCGGTCAGCCCTTCATAGAATCCTTCGGGTAAGAGATATTCGAAGGTGGTTCTGGAAAAAGTCTCGTTGATGACTCCTGCAAGTCCCATAAATAAAAGTGGGAATGCGTAATGCCACATGGGTTTGAGGAATGCTCTGTTGATACCAAAACGGAATTTTTTGGTTAGCCAAAATAATACAGGAACCATAGCTGCATTTGCAACCAAATTTGAAAGAAAAATATATTCTACGCCCCATTCAGGGTTATAAATCTTCCCTATGTAAGGAGATAAGTTGGCCAGCCAATCGCCATTCCAAATATGGTAGCAGAAAACAATGAAAAAGATGTTTAATCCTACATTAATTAAAATATTGCTAAGCTTGGTAAAGGCAAATTGAAATGCCCTATTTTCCTTTCTCAATTTGGCATAAGGAATCACCAATATCGCGTCAATGGCCAACACCCAGGCAATCCACTTGAACAGATGTTCTTGGCCTTCGTAGTTAAGCAATGATGCCAGGGTGGGTGCTGAGAGGTAGATTACTGCTCCGAGCGAAAGGGAGGTAGTGATAAGAAGTGACTGGATTTGGGCAAATACTTTTTGTGGGTCTAATCCTTTTCCTGTGGCATACCGGAAATAAGTAGTTTCCATCCCATAAGTAAAAATTATATTAAAAAGTGCCATATATCCATAGAGTGCGGTGTATGCACCTACATCATCTTTGGTCAGATATCCTGTATAAATTGGGATCAATAAAAAATTTACAGTTCGGCCGAGGATACTGCTTATCCCATAAACGGCCGTTTGACCTGCTAATTTTTTGAGTTGGCTCATTTTTAAAAAAGAAAAGGGGACTTACTCCCCTTTGAAAACCGGTTTTCTTTTTTCAAGGAATGCCGAAGTGCCTTCTTTATAATCTCCTGATTTTACGCATCTGGCAAAACTGTTGGCCTCTGTCTGATACCCGTTTTCATCTGGGATAAATACAGCATTGACACAATCCACTACCATACCGATGGCCAATGGAGCCTTGCTGTTAATTTTTTTAAGGATTTCTTCAGCTTTGGCCATTGCTTCCTTTTTGGTTGGTAAAACATGGTTGACCAATCCCAAAGATTTTGCTTCATCGGCACCAATCATATCCCCTGTCATCATCAGTTCATTGGCTTTGCCACGTCCGACCAAATAAGTCAATCTTTGGGTGCCACCATATCCCGGGATGATACCAAGATTCACTTCAGGCTGTCCAAATTTTGCATTGGCAACTGCTATTCGCATGTGGCAGGCCATTGCCAGTTCACAGCCACCACCCAAAGCATACCCATTGACAAGTGCAATGACAGGCTTGTGACAGTTTTCGATCATACTGAATATTTCCTGTCCGTTTTCTGCAAATTTCCGGGCATTCAATTCATTGAGTTCTGAAATTTCACTGATGTCGGCGCCTGCGATAAATGATTTTTCACCTGAACCTGTGAAAATTACTGCTTTAATTTTTTTGTTATCTGAAACTTCATTAAAAATATTTCTGATTTCTTCCAAAGTAGCAAAATTAAGCGCATTTAATTTGGATTCCCTGTTGATGGTCAAATAAAGAATACCTCCTTTTTCTTCTGAAAGAATATTATTGCTATCAGCCATATGATTTGGTGAATGTTGGAAATCAAATATACAAGGCCCTATTCCATTCACAAAGCATTTCTCTGAAAAACACAATCCTTTAAAAATTCCCGGGTCGTCTCCAAAGCGATCAGATCCTTTAATTGGTATGCACTATTATGCTAATTTATAATAGGTTTAAAGGAGCCTTCCCTTAAATTTTTCTATTTTTGTTCCATACTAAATTTTAAGAAAACTCATTTTATATATGTCTTCAAAAAGAAAAATCACTGTTGCCTACGGAGATGGTATCGGTCCGGAAATCATGAAAGCAACCCTCAATATACTGGAAGCTGCCGGTGCCCAACTCGAATATGATGTCATCGAAATCGGAGAACAGGTATATTTAAAAGGAATCAGTTCAGGGATGGAACCCGGTGCCCTTGAGTCCCTAAAAGAAACCAAAGTGTTTTTGAAATCCCCGATTACGACCCCTCAGGGTGGAGGATTCAAAAGTCTGAATGTTACCACAAGAACTTCCTTTGGACTTTTTGCAAATGTCAGGCCTTGCAAAGCCTATTCCCCGTATATCAAAACCCATTATCCCAAAACGGATTTGGTAATAGTCAGAGAAAACGAGGAAGACCTATATGCCGGGATTGAGCATAGACAGACTCAGGAAGTAGTACAAAGCCTGAAATTGATCTCAAGACCAGGTTCGGAGAAGATTATCAGGTATGCCTTTGAATACGCCAAAAAATACGGTCGTAAAAAAGTGACCTGTATGACCAAAGACAATATCATGAAATTGGCCGATGGGCTTTTCCACAAAACATTTATTGAGATAGCTAAAGAATATCCCGAAATACAGACTGACCATAAAATCATCGATATCGGTTCTGCATTGATTGCTGAGAGACCTGAGATGTTTGATGTCATTGTAACTTTAAACCTTTATGGGGATATCATTTCCGACATTGCTGCACAAGTGACGGGTTCGGTAGGACTTGGCGGATCGGCAAACGTGGGTGAGGAAGTGGCCATGTTTGAGGCAATCCATGGTTCCGCTCCGGATATTGCCGGTATGGGATTGGCCAATCCCTCAGGATTGCTCAACGGTGCCATCATGATGCTGGTGCATATCGGACAGCCTGAAGTTGCCGAGAAAATCGCCAATGCCTGGATGAGAACTTTGGAAGACGGTATTCATACAGGAGACATCTATCAAGAAGCACTTTCTTCCAAAAAGGTGGG
>NZ_JBGTCA010000588.1:0-58534 GCF_041749095.1 Aquiflexum sp.
TTACTGGAGGTAGAGGTCATATAGGTCATACCGGGTACGCCGTTGATGACTTTTTCCAGGGGCATCACCACTGTCTTGGCCACCACCTCAGCATTGGCTCCCCGGTATTTGGCCCTCACAGATACGGAGGGCGGGGCTATATCGGGGAAAAGCGCTATAGGCAGGGATATAAGAGCCAGTAGTCCCAGCAGGACAAAGAACAGCGATATGACCAGTGAAAGGACCGGTCTTTTTATAAATTTTTCAATCATTTGTTTTTAATCTAAGGGCTGGTTCTGTGAATCCTGGGTCAAGGGGGCTGGTAGCCTTTCTTCCTGTAGATCGACAAGGTTGGGCTGAATTTCCATGCCTTCCCTCATATTCTGTATTCCCTCATATACTATCCTGTCTCCTGGTGCCAGTCCACTTTCCACAATGTAGTAATGGGAAAACCTGGACCTCGGAATGAAGCTTTTGGCCGAAACAGTATTATCACTGTTGACTACATAAACATAGGTGCGGTCCTGGATCTCAAAAGCTGCCTTCTGTGGCAGGATGATGGCATCCTTTACTCTGTTGCTCACTACTATTTTTCCTGTAGCTCCATGTTTCAGCAACCTGGTGGGGTTGGGAAATTTTGCCCTGAAAGCTATAGCACCCGTACGGCCACGAAATTCACCTTCCATTGTTTCTATCTGTCCTTCATGAGGGTATATGGACCCATCTGCCAAAATCAGTTTCACCTTTTTGTATCCCTCTTCTTTTGTCTTGATGTATTCAAGGTATTCCCGTTCGGAAACATTAAAGTAGACATTGATAGCTGAGACATCCGATACAGTGGTGAGCAGATTGCCCCGCTCAATGAGGCTTCCTATCCTAAAAGGGATACGGTCTATAATCCCGCTAAAGGGGGCCTTGATTTCGGTATAGGACAACTGTACAGTAGCGTTTTTCTCAGCAGATCTCGCCTCTTCTATTTTTGCCAAAATGGCTTTGTGGCGTGAAAAAGCCACGTTCAGTTCAGATTCTGAAATCACATTGTTGTCCACGAGCATCTTAAGCCTTTCCACCTCATATTCCAGGGCCCTTGCCTCAGCGATGGCACCTTCCAGATTGGCATTGGCCTTTGCCAGTTCGGCCTGATATTCCTCCTGATTGGTCTTAAACAGTACCTGACCCCTTTTGACATAGTGCCCCTCGTCCACGAGTATTTCTTCCAGAAAACCCTGAACCCTTGCCCTTAGCTCCACATTCTGAACCGCTTCTATATCGGCAACATATTCCCGGTACAGCACAGTGTCCACCGAATAAACTTCATAAATAGGAACTGAGGGCATTGATTTATTTTGGGTAGTGCCATGGGTTTCAGATCGGCAGCTGCTGATAAAACTAACAAGGATAATCCCAAGGCCAAGCTTTAGGAATATTTGGAATAATAATCTCATTATTGAATTTTTGAAAATTGTTTTTATTTACCGGGCAAAATGCCGGATTTATCTAAACCTTTACCACCTTTGGGTTATTCTTAAACGATTTTATAACCTTTAAAGATAGGGTTATAATCCCCTTTTTAGTATCTTTTTTTATATAAAGGTCTGCATTCATGTGATGAGTGAGATCCGCGGGTTTGATGTTCCGATTTCACCGAAAAAGCAAGTATTCCTCAACAGATTTTCATCCCGGTTATGAAATTTGTCCATCCTTTAGTATACCATTTATTCATCAACAGAATCATGATCATGATCTGATTTTCAACCGTAATCTTGATAGATTCAAAAATTGTTTGTAGTATCCTATCATTCTAGCCAACAATCAACCCAAATCCTGATGAAAAAATGCTTTCTGCTGATTATTTATTTAATAGGTAATATTTCAATTGCCAACTGTAGTGATATCATTTCAATTACCTATAATACCCAACTTGAACAACTTTCTTTTGCTGTCAATAATTTGAAGGAACAATTGTTTTACAAGGGGAAACAATTGCGTATCAATGAATTCAAAAGTAGTTCAGGAGAAAAGGATATTCTTATTATCACCAAAGGAGATATACAAAATCCTTTTGATACCATGGTAGCCGAGACTGATTTTGAAGGATTGAAGTCTGAAGGTTATAGATTTAAAAGGGTAAATAATAGCCATACACTCTTGGTACTTGCCTCAGATGAAAAAGGCTCTGCTTATGGCGTGCTGGAATTGAAAGAGCATCTTGAATTGAACCCGAATTTAAAAGAAATCAAAGATAAAGTGGTCAATCCGGCATTTGAATACCGGATTGTCAAATACAACCTGCCTTGGTCACCTTATAGATCCAATCCGGCAACAGAGATCCATACGCATATCAGCAGGGATATTGCCTTTTGGGAAAAATTTCTGGACATGATGGTTGAAAACCGGCTTAACGTGCTTTCACTTTGGAACAACCACCCATTTCCATTTATGATTATTGCTGAGAACTATCCAAAAGCAAGCCCATTTAGCGAAGATGAAATGGAGGAATGGAAGACTTTTTGGAAAACACTTTTTAGGATGGCCAAATTAAGGGGGATACAAACATTTATTGTCAACTGGAATATTGTGGTTTCTCCAGAATTTGCAGAGGCCTATGGCGTAAATGAATACAATGACCTTTCTGATGTTGTGAAAAAATACACAAAAGAATCAGTCACTCAGATGATCAATGAATACGAGGATTTGACGGGCATTGGGGTGACATTGGCAGATTGGATGGGGAATTTTGGTGAAAAAGAAATGACGCCGCAAAAAAGGGAAGATTGGATTGAAGAAACCATTGTAGCCGGCATGAAAGAAGCAAATAGACCTGTTAAATTCATCCATAGATCTGTACTGGCAGGTGATCCTATAGCCATGAGGGAATTGATTGATAGGGCAGGATTGGAAGAACCGGCGTTGGTTGAGATCAAATTCAACTGGTCACACGGACATTCCACTCCCAAATTGGCTATCACACATGATTACCATTCCGGAGAACTGGATGACAGATTTTGGAATCCCATACCCGAAAATTACAGGATTCAATGGATGATAAGAAATGAGGATTTTTTCATTTTGAGATGGGCACAGCCTGATTTTATCAGAGCGCATATCAATGAGAATGCAAAAGAATATGTCAATGGGTACTTTATTGGTTCCGAGGGATATATTCCGGCAATGGACTATTCTCACAAGCCTTCTCCGATAAAAACCTGGCAGTATGCTTTTGAAAAGCAATGGATGTTTTATAAAACCTGGGGACGGCTGCTTTACCAACCGGATACGCCCGATAGTTATTTTATCCATCAATTTGAACTGAGATATGGAGAGGGCAAGGGAGCGCCACTTTTGGAAGCTTCTAAATTGGCAAGTAATATGCCTTTGAGATTGGCTTCTTTTTATAGATCAACTTGGGACTATACGCTTTATTCCGAAGGATTTATTGAAGCTGAACCTTCCTCTAAAACGGAATGGTTCGATAGGTCATCTCCCTTTATTTCTATTGACCAACTGATCAACCATGAAACATTGGATCCCGACATGATTTCGATAGTCGATTATTCCAAAAAGACCATGAACAAAGAAAAAATCGGATCTGATCAAATCACACCGCTTGCTTTGGCAGAGTTATCTGAAAATGACAGCAAGCGGGCCTTGGAGTTGATAGGTCCTTTATATTCCCAAACCAATGAATATTCCGGAGCGCTTGAGTCCGAATTGGATGATATCTCTACTTGGAGTTATTTGGGGATTTACTTTGCCGATAAATTAAGGGCAGGTGTTGCACTTCAGGATTTTAGAAATACCGGTGATATTGAGAAAAAGAAACTGGCCATTGGCCTCTTGGAAAAATGCCTTGAGCATTGGGATCAGGTCATAAAATACACTAAGGACAGGTATAACCCCACACCACATGTAAGCACGCAAAGATATGGGGAGAATTTCACGGAATTCTCTTGGGAACTCCTGAGGCCTCAGGTTAAAAGAGATATTCAGATTGCAAAAGATTCAAAATAAACCCTCAAAAAATGAAAGACCATCCAAACCCAAACTTGGACCAATTTGAAGAATCAACAGCGTTAACACGGAGAAATTTCATACAGTTGGGAACTGTCCTGGCAGGTGGGGTGATGCTAAGCCCTGCCATGGCCACTGTTAAGTTAAACAAATGGTCCATGGAATCCCCAAATAGTCAATGGTACCATAAACC
This sequence comes from Aquiflexum sp., assembly GCF_041749095.1. Taxonomy (GTDB): domain Bacteria; phylum Bacteroidota; class Bacteroidia; order Cytophagales; family Cyclobacteriaceae; genus Aquiflexum. Next base: position 4,184 of record NZ_JBGTCA010000588.1, read on the forward strand.
CGTAAGGATTATGCATACAGTCCTTAGGGAAATTGATGCAAGAAAATATGACGCAGGTAAGGTGGTGGATTATCTCAAAAAAGTAGGATACAACACAATGTGTGTAAATGCCGGGGGAATTGTGGATTTTTTCCAAAACCCATTGCCTGCAGGAAACATCAATAAAGAAATGGGTAATCGGGATATCTTGAGGGAAATCTCAGATGCCTGCCACAAAGAAGGGATCAAAGTCATCGCAAGGATAGATTTCAGAGGGGTTGAAGAACATGTTTACCAAAGATTTCCTGATTGGTTTATGAAGGACAAAAATGGTGACCCGGTTAAACTGACTTACACCAAGCCCCAACTTTATGCTTCCTGTTATCTTGGCAAACACAGAACGGATTATGCAAATCAATATGTGACTTATGTCTTGAAAAACTACCATGTTGATGGAATATGGCATAATTCTCCCGGGTTCAATGGCATCTGCTATTGTACTTCCTGCCAAAACTCTTTCCATAATTTCTCAGGTAAAAATCTCCCTGATGCCAACCGGTCTTCAACAGAAGAAATCAATGAATACATGGCCTGGAAAAGAATAGAGGCAGACCGGTATATGGGAAGAATAAAAAATACGGTTAAATCCTTTGGGGATGGTAAAGTTTACACGGCAGAAATATTCAGTATCTATGATGTCGGTCAGCAATTGGATTGGGGAATAGGGTTTGAAAATGCAAGGAACCATTTTGATATTTTAGTCAGTGTCGCCTTTATGACCGGCCATGGGGCAGACAAATATTACTTCGATTTGAATTATGGAACCACCATCATCAAATTTTTAAAATCCATGGTTCCTGATAGAGAGGCAGTGGTGATGTATGGCGGAAACGGAACATCGCATAGATTGGTGGCAGACCCATCGATCGACCTTAAAATCTGGCTTTGGCAGATATTGTCAGCAGGAGGCCGCTTTTGGAATTGTTATTTTACAAACGTACCTACCCTTAGCTATGACAACAGGAATGCTTTCAATGAAACTGAGGCATACAATTTTGTTAGAGATCATGAAGTTCTTTTGGAACAACATATTCCATTTTCAAATATTGGGATTTACTACTCCAATGCCACGAGGGAATCCTACAGAAAAAAATCTGAGGATGAAGAAAGTTTTGGAAATGAAATCAGAGGGATTGAGACAGTTTTGATGGAAAACCATATACCCCATGATTTTCTTTTGGACGATCACATTACTGAAAAAAAACTCGAAAAATACAAACTGATAATCCTTCCAAATGTAAAATGCCTTTCTGAAACAGAGATTGGACTGCTAAACACTTTTGTCAGCAACGGCGGTAAATTAATTGCCACATATTCTTCCAGTCTATTTGATGAAAAAGGTGTCGAGCTTGAAAATTACGGATTGAGCGAATTGTTTGGAGTTGATTATGCAGGGAAAAGGGAAAATACCAAAAGTGACAATTACCAGTATATTCTGGAAAAATCACATCCTTTGGTCATAGAGGACAGTGGTGAAACCGAGTTGCTGTTCAATGCAGGATACACGGCACTTTGTAAACCTTTTGCCAATACAAAAGTTATATGCACCTGGGTTCCAACAATCCATAATCAACCACCTGATAAAGCTTGGGTGGATTCATTTTCCACAGAGTTCCCAACGATCACTGAAAATAATTATGGTCAGGGAAAGGTCATATACTTTGCAAATCAGCCGGATTTATTGAGCCATGTGATTGGTCATGCAGATCCCAGAAACCTCTTAGGAAGAGCAGTCAAATATCTTGTTGGAAATGAAATCCCTGTAGAAACCAATGCGCCTCCTAGTGTCAATTTGGGTTTGACTACGTCCCTGAAGGAAAAAGGACAATATATACTTTCCCTTGTAAATACCACATCCGGTCCGGTACGTCCCATCAGGGAACTGATACCCGTTCAGGATATTACAGTAAAAATCAAAATCCAGGGTGAGTCATATAAAAATTCAAAAATCTTAAGGTGTCAGGGAGATTGCACGGTCAATAAATCTGGAGATGGTTTTGAAGTCAAAATCAGTAAGCTTCAGGATTATTTTTCCATGCATTTTACCATGGGGTGAAAATTCAGCCCGTTCCTCAAATTAATTTAGTTTTTTTATATTCGAATAATTTAATATGAATATCCGCTTCCATCTTCGTCAGCAGGCTTCTTCGGTCTTCCGACTTCCAATTTCGGACTTCGGACTTCCAAAAAGCAAGGGAATAAGATTACTTCTATCAATGCCTATACCCTCAATAATATATCATGTTACTTCAACTCATTGGCATAACCAAATATTTTCCCGGAGTCAAAGCATTGGAGGCTATTGATTTTGAGCTGAAGGAAGGAGAGATACATGCTTTATGTGGGGAAAATGGGGCGGGGAAAACCACCCTAATGAATATCCTGACCGGCAATTTGCAACCCGACCATGGGCAGATCCTTCTTAAAGGACAAGAAATAAGTATTTCTGGTCCAGGACATGCCGCTTCCCTCGGGATTGCTATTGTTTATCAACAATTGAGTCTGGTTGACACACTTTCTGTGGCTGACAATATTTTTGCCAATACCCAGCCTCTGAACAGTTGGGGAATGATCAATCATCAGGAGCTATTCAGAAAAACCAGAATGCTTCTTGAAGATCTCAAAATCAAGAATATTTTACCTGACACCCAGGTTTCCGGACTTTCACCCGGACAAAAGCAAATGGTGGAAATTGCCAAGGCATTATCCAAAAACCCGGATATCCTGATATTGGATGAGCCAACAGCCTCCATTACGGATCAGGAAACTCTTATCCTATTTGATTTGATGCGGAAATTGAAATCTGAGGGAAAAGCCATTATTTACATCTCCCATAGGATGCAGGAAATTTTCCGGATTGCCGATAGGGTTTCGGTTTTGAAAGACGGAAAGTATCAGGGAACAAAACCCATCCATGGGATAACAACCCAACAGTTGATCCAAAAAATGGTGGGAAGGGAAATATTGGAAGAAGTAAAAAGGGGTTCCTCAGTAGGGAAAGAAGAATTGCTTAGAGTCACAGGTCTATCGGGCAAAGGTTTTGAAGATATCAGTTTTTCATTGTACAAAGGGGAAATTGTGGGTTTGGGAGGTTTGGTCGGAGCCGGCCGCAGTGAAATAGCCCAGGCTATTTTTGGATACCTACCCGGTACATCCGGAACCATTCACCTCAAGGGAATCAAAAAATCCATCCAACATCCCGCCGATGCCATCAAAGCCGGAATCGGTTATATCCCGGAAGAAAGAAAATCCCAAGGGCTGTTCATGAACCGCTCAGTCACTGACAATATTCTGGTCAGCAGTCCGGAGGCCGCCATGGAGAACAATGTTTTCAAAGAACCGCTTGCTGATAAAATAGCCATGGAATACAGGGAAAAACTTAACATTGTCACACCCCATGTCCTCCAGAAGGTTTCCCTGCTCAGTGGCGGCAACCAACAAAAAGTGGTGTTGGCAAGGTGGCTGTTGGCTGATCCCGATATCCTTATCATCGACGAACCCACACATGGGATAGATGTAGGTGCGAAAGCGGAAATTTATCAGTTGCTCCGAACGCTTTTGGCCAAGGGAAAAGGTATATTGCTTATATCTAGTGAACTTCCGGAGTTACTGGCTTTATCTGACAGGATCATTGTCATCAAGGCCGGTAAAATATCAGGAGAATTGCGTGGGGATGAAGCAAGTGAGGAAAGCATCATTTCACTTGCTTTTTGAAAGGCATGGTCAGTGGGGACACTGACCACGGCGAATATCAGTAAATTGAGTTTTATTTGAATATAATCTAAAAAAGTAATATCAGTCATATCCATCCATCTATGATAAAAAAGATTCTTCAAGACCGCGTTTATTTTTTGGCCTTTGTAATATTAGTGGTATGTATTGCCGCAAGTATCCTCTTTCCAAGAAATTTTCCGACTTTTGAAAATTTAAGCCAGTTGCTGCTAAATCTTTCCATTGATACCATTGTGGCCGTAGGGATGATGCTGTTGCTTATCTCCGGGGTATTTGATCTATCTGTTGGATCCATCGTAGCCTTTATTTCCGGGATTGTCGCTCATCTGATGTTTTTCATGGAAGTCCCTGTTCCCATCGCCATCGGTTTGGGGTTGATAGCTGCCTGTTTCGTCGGTTGGATCAATGGTTATTTGATTGCATACCAAGGCATCAATCCCCTTATCCAAACCCTTGCAATGATGGGGATCTTACGGGGAGGGGCATTGTTGGTCGCCGGATCGGGAATCCATAACCTTCCCTATTGGTTCAACGCCATCGGACAATCCAGGCTGTTGGGCATTCAGATGCCGGTGTGGTATATGATTATCATCGTCCTTCTTTTCACCTTTTTAGTCAATAAATCAATCTTTTACAGGCGCTACTATTATATTGGTGGAAACGAAAAAGCCGCTGAGCTTTCCGGAATAAGGGTCAAAAAAATGATCATGATCGCTTTTGTGATTTCTGCTGTATTGGCAGGTATTGCTGGGATTTTATTGGCCTCCAGACTGGGGGCTGCCATGTCCACTTTGGGAAGGGGGATGGAACTCAGGGTCATAACCGCGGTAATCCTCGGGGGAGCCAGTTTAACAGGCGGGGTTGGCAAAATACCGGGTGCCTTGTTGGGTGCCTTGTTTATGGGGATAGTGGCCAATATCATGGTGATCTCGCGAATATCAGGACTTTGGCAGGACATCATTTTGGGTGTTATTTTGATTGCAGCGGTTTGGTTGGATATGTTTGTACAAAGGAAGAATAAATAAAAGGATGGCTGGATTTAAAAACTTAATGATGAACATGAATAACTCCAATTCTCACAATAGATTTGTTTTTATAGCAAAATGGACGGGACAAAGCCTGGATCCAAGCACCGGACATTTCAGCTTTAGATCGGAGATCTGTGGGATCTTAATCTTAACATTGATCCTTTTTTCCTGTGAACTTCCCTCAAGACAAAACCTAGGAGAATCAAAAACAATATTAAGAACAGTTACCGGTGAAATTGTCATACAAAATGAAGAGTATGTCATGGTGACCACCGCCATCAGCATGCCTATGTACGTCAACCATGATCAGGCTGCCTTCAAGCGTTGGGGTGAAAAAATGGGAGTTAAAGTATCCATTTTGGGACCAGCCGAATGGGATGTTCCCCTTCAGATTGAGACCATAGAACAGGTGATCGCCACACGTCCCACCGGTCTGCTGATCAATGGAACTGATCCGGGAATTGCTCAGGCCATCAACAAAGCCGTGGACGCAGGCATACCTACCGTTGTGTATGATTCTGATATTCCCAATTCCAAAAGGCATGCCTTTTTGGGCACCGACTGGTATCAGATAGGCGTGATGCAGGGGGAAGAAATGGCCAAGTTGATTGGCGGAAAAGGAAAAGTCGCCTATATGGGCATCCTTGGATTGAACAATATGGAACAGGGTTTTCAGGGACTTTTGGATGTTTTTAAAAATTATCCGGAAATTGAAGTTGTAGGAAAATATGATGACAAAGCCAATGTGGAAACTGCGGCGAGAATAACGTCCGATTTGCTGGCAGCCCATCCTGATCTGGCAGGTATCTGTGGGTTTGATGCCAATTCCGGACCGGGAATAGGACTTGCCATAAAGGAGGCCGGCAAAGTTGGAAAGGTAAAGGTAACCACCGTTGATTGGGAACCGGAACATCTTCAACTGGTGAAAGAAGGCGTGATCCAAATGCTTGCAGGGCAAAAAAGGGAACTCTTCACCTGGTACGGTGCCCAGTTTCTATATGACATGGTACACAACACCAATCCATTATCTTCAAATGACGCCGCATTGGGCATTACAAATGTACCTACCACGGTAAATACCGGTCTTTTGAAGATTACAAAGGAAAATGTACATGAGTTTTAAGCATTAAAAGCCATGGAAAGGAAATTAAAATTTGCAGTAATCGGAACGGGTTTCTGGGCGGATTATCAGATTCAGGCTTGGAAAGAAACGGATGCGGTGGCATTGGTGGCTGTCTGTGACACAGATTTGGAAAAGGCTAAAAATGCCGCTTCCCGGCATGGTGCCGCCGGGTATTATCAGGATGCGTCTGAGCTTTTGGATATAGAGGAACTGGATTTTGTGGATATCATCAGCAGCATTCCCAGCCATGCTCCGTTGGTAAAAATGGCCGCCATGGCAGGCATCCATGTCATTTGCCAGAAACCCATGGCAGAAGAATGGGAAACCTGTCGGCAGATGGTCAGGGTTTGTGAGCAGGCAGGCATCAAATTTTTTATCCATGAAAACTTCAGGTTCCAAACACCCATCAGGGCCTGTAAAACTTTCCTGCAGGAAGGTAAAATAGGGACTCCGTTTAAGGCCCGATTAACATTCTGTTCAGGTTTTCCTGTCTTCGAAAACCAACCGGAACTTGCGAAACTGGACCGGTTCATCATTATGGATCTTGGTGTACATATTTTGGATGTCTCACGGTTTCTGTTTGGCGAGGTAGAACGGATTTATTGCCAAACACAAAAAATCAACCCTAAAATAAAAGGTGAGGATGTCGCCAATATTTTGATTACCATGCAAAATGGATTAAATTGTTTTATTGAAATTTCTTATGCCTCCGTTTTGGAGGAAGAAACCTTTCCCCAAACCCTTATCCTCATTGAGGGGGATGCCGGATCCCTCCGCCTGGACAAAGACTTTATCATTACTTTGACACAAAAAGGAAAAGACAGTGAAGTTATAAAGGCCGATCCACCCCAATTTTCCTGGGCTGATCCCAATTACGCATTGATACATTCCTCTATCGTCGCCTGCAACCAAAATATTCTTGCGGATCTATTGGGAGAAGCTAAAGCCGAAACCACAGGTAGTGACAACCTGAAGACCGTTGAACTGGTATTTCTTAGTTATGAATCCGACCTTCAAAACAAGCCATTAAATCCGAAAAAATGAACAGACTTCACGCTACTTATTTGATCGAAACCAGCTTTGAACTTGAAAAAGCCATTAATACCATGGCGGGTGAGCAATCCACGGGGACTTTTGTAAAGATTCCCGGTGAATCCAGGGAATTGATGGAGAAATATGCGGCGAAAGTGGAAAATATTGAGGTTCTCGGAACCGTAGCGGCTCCTTCACTTCCGCATGCCAAACACAAAAACAATCCCATCCAACAAGCCAGGATTACCCTGAGCTGGCCAATGGAAAATATCGGATTCAATCTACCCAACCTGATGGCAACCGTTGGCGGCAATCTCTTTGAACTTGGGCAGTTTTCAGGACTGAAACTTCTGGACATACGGTTACCGGATGCTTATGGAAAATATTTTGATGGACCCAAGTTTGGTATCCAGGGCACATTTGACAGCTTGGGCATTTCCGGAAGACCCATATTGGGCACTATTATCAAACCAAGTGTGGGGCTTGATGCCGAAGCCACAGCCAATCAGGTTAAAACCCTGATTGAAGCAGGACTTGACTTTATTAAAGATGATGAATTGATGGGTTCCCCGGAATACAATCACTTTGAGGACAGGGTTGATGCCTGTATGGCCGTGATCAATGATTATGCGGACAAAACCGGATTTAAACCGATGTACGCCTTCAATATCAGCGGTACCATTGATGAAATGTTGAACCGGCATGATTATCTTTTGGAAAAAGGAGGAACCTGCATCATGCTGAACCTCAACTGGGTAGGGTTCAGCAGTATCCAGCATATTGCCAAACACAGCCAAATGCCGATTCATGGCCACCGAAACGGTTGGGGAATATTTTCCAGGCACCCGCTACTGGGGATGGAATATCCTGCCATCTCCAAGGTTTGGCGGATGGCGGGTGTGGACCAGTTGCACTGCAATGGCATTAGAAATAAGTTTTGCGAAACCGATGAATCGGTAATAGCTTCCATTAAGTCCTGCCAAAATCCCTTATGGTCTTTACAGGACCGCGCTTTGCCGGTGTTGTCTTCCGGCCAATGGGCCGGACAGGCTTTTGATACCTTTGAGGCCATTCAGAATACAGACTTGATGTACCTCTGCGGAGGCGGAATCATGGGGCATCCCAGCGGGATTGCAGCAGGAGTGGAAAGCCTAAAATATGCCTGGCAGGCTGCAATGGAGGGTCAAAGTGTTTCTGAGGCCAGGGAAAAGTATAAAGTCGTGGACGAAGCATTTCAGTTTTTTGGATGAAAGACAACTTGGACATATTATTGGGATATTACGGGGATGATTTTACAGGCTCCGCCGATGTGATGGAGGTTTTGAGTCTGATGGGAATTCCCACAGTTTTGTTTCTCAATGCCCCTGATCAAAATGAAATTGACCGGTTCGTATTCAAAAACCGGGCTTTTCCGGATTTTAAGGTGCAGGCTTTTGGTGTAGCCGGCATTGCCAGAAGCCTTGCTCCCCTGGAAATGAAGGAAGAACTGGAACCCATTTTTCAAAATATGAGAAAGATCCCCTTTCGGTATTTTCATTATAAAATCTGTTCCACATTGGACAGTTCACCGGAGATCGGGAATATCGGTGTGGCCATGGATGTGGCGGAAAAGTATTTCCCTAGCCTCTTCATCCCATTATTGATAGGATTTCCTACGCTGAACCGCTTCGTGGTATTTGGAAATCTTTTTGCAAGGATCAGGGATACCGTTTACCGTCTGGACAGGCATCCTGTGATGTCCAACCATCCTGTCACACCGATGCAGGAAAGTGATGTCCGGCGGCATTTGCAGCGGCAGATGGATCGGGAAATGGCTTTGGTGGATGTAATACAACTGGAAAAGTTGGATGCAATTCCCTTAAATCAGCTTATATTCAATGAAAATTCAGAAGACAAAGTCCCTTTGCTTTTGTTTGACACCCTTAAAAATGATCATTTGATTCCCATCGGAAAGTGGATTGAAAAAAACAGCCTGTCCTCCCATCAGCTTTTACTGGGTTCCTCAGCAGTAGAATATGCCTTGGGACATGTTTATGGGGCGGCAAAAGACTTGAAGATAGAGTCCATATCTGTTACTCCCATCCTCGTTGTATCAGGAAGTTGTGCCCAGACTACTGCCGATCAGATTTTACACGTTGAAAAACTGGGCTTCACCTGTATCCGCATTGCAGTGGATAATCTATTTTCAATTGAATTTTCTAAACAGGAAATGGAAAGAGTCACAGATGCCGCATTGTCTTCCCTGAAATCAGGACATCACACCGTTATATATTCCGCCCTAGGCCCGGATGATCCCATGGTCAAAACTACTTTGAAACAGCAGCATGCCCAACCCCAGTGGATAGCACATTGCCAGGCCGAGATCACCGGCAGGCTACTGGAAGCTTTTCCATTAAAAAGACTGGTAACCGCAGGAGGAGATACTTCCGGATACATTTTGAAAAAATTGAAAATCAGTGCTTTGGAATTCTCCAATATTTTGGCACCGGGAGCCCCCTTGTGTCAGGCACATGCTGAAAACCCGGCGGTGGATGGGATGGAAATTGCCATTAAAGGAGGTCAAAACGGTACTGTCAGATATTTTGAATTTGCCCAAAAAGGTGGTGTTAATTAGGACGGAAGACTGAAGACGGAAAGATGAAGGATGCAGGAAACAAAGGATGAAGGAAAAAGGTGGAACGTCATTGCGAGTTCCCAACATTTTGTAAATGTTCAGAATAGGAATGACATCAAGACGGGCTGCAGACCTCTCCTGACGTCGAGGTGACAAGGCAAAGTCCTGTAATAGATTCGAATGCTATTTATAATTCTAAACCATCAATTTCAAAATCTGTCATTGGTAGGAGCACTTAAGATGAGCGAAACAATTTGAAAAACTAAAATAAACCTAAAACGAATCATGGAAAAACCAATTAAAGTTACCCTTGTAGGAGCCGGTGGAAAAATGGGCTATCGGTTAAGTAATAATCTGAAGGACCACCCTGAATATCAAACCAGTTATCTTGAGATAAGTGAGGCAGGCCTGGAAAGAATGCGTGAAATTGGGGTTTCCCCTAGTGAAGCCCAAGAATGCGTGCCGGATGCCGATGTGGTTATTTTTGCCGTGCCGGATGTGGCCATGGGCAAAGTGACGTCCCAACACATTCCCAACATGAAACCTGGATCAATCGCCATGTTTTTGGATCCGGCTGCACCTTTGGCGGGGCACTTGCCTGAAAGATCAGACATTAGTTTTTTCGCCACACATCCCTGCCATCCCTCTGTTTTCAATTGGGAGCCTGTGGAGAAATCCCATTTTGATTATTTTGGTGGTATTGCAGCTAAACAAAACATTGTGTGCGCATTGATCCAAGGATCAAGGGAGCATTATGAAGTGGGAGAAAATGTGGCAAAGGTCATCTATGGTCCGGTGACCAAGTCCATAGAGGTCACCATCGAACAGATGGGAATTCTTGAACCCGCACTTTCCGAAACCTTCTGCGGTGCATTGATTACCATTATGAAGGAAGGGATGGATGTGGCCATAGAAAAAGGAGTGCCTAAAGAGGCCGCCTATGAATTCCTCATGGGGCACATTAACATAGAATTGGCCTTGCTGTTTGGACAGCTTCCCGGCGGTAAATTTTCCGATGCTGCCATCAAGGCCATTGAAATCGGAAAAGGAAAGATGTTCAAGGATAACTGGAAAGAAATCTTTGAACCCGAATCCGTTAAAGAGCAGATTAAGGCCATTACCTAAACCAATAATGTGAAATGGTTTTGTTATTGTCAAATAAAAATCAACCCAAATGGAAGGTAAAGAACTGAAAGCAGGTCATTTTGATTTGGTCTATCAGAACGGATTTATCAGGTACATCCGGCTTGGTGGTCTTGAGGTCATCCGCATGATCAACCATGCACTGCGTGACCATAACTGGAACACACTACCCATGCAGATCATAGATGAAAAGGTCAGTGCCCAAGCTGACAGTTTCCGGATTTCTTACCGGGCACTTTATAAAAGGAATGACATCAATTTTGATCTGGAATGTAAAATCTCAGGAGACTCAAATGGCAGGATTACTTTCGATTATAATGGCATTGCCAAGAGTGATTTTCTTAGAAACAGAATTGGATTCACTGTTTTGCATCCCATTGATCCATGTAAAGGTAAAAAAGTGCGGATTATGCATCCTGATGGAAGCAGTACAAAAAGCCGGTTTCCCGAAGATATCAGTCCCAATCAGCCCTTTTATGACATCAGTGAAATGCACTGGACTATGTCCGGGGGAATCAAAGCAAGATTGATATTTGAAGGTGAAATTTTTGAAACGGAGGACCAACGTAATTGGACTGATGCATCTTACAAAACCTATTGTACGCCATTGGGAATTCCCTTTCCGGTTCAGGTAAAAAAAGGGGATCAAATTCGACAAAAGGTTCACTTGGTGGTGGATACCCCCTTGGGTTTAAACTTCGGTACTTCTAAAAAACTTCCCATCAAAATTTCTCTGCAAGGGCAGAAACTTAATTTGACCCAATTTGGGATTGAACTTAAACCGGGAACAGATCCGAGCTTGATCAAACAAGCGATAGCAGATCTGGCCCCGGACTTTTGGAGAATAGATTTGGACTTGGATCATGATTTTAGTGCCGCTTTGGATTTATTGAAAGAAGCGGAAAATACCGGAACTTCAGTGGAATTATGTGTATTTTCTGACAGGGAAAATCCTGTGTCAGATTTGGAAGGATTAAAGTCTTATTTTGGCCCTGTTAAAAGATTGTTGCTTTTTGGGGACAATCAGAAGACCACGCCAAAAAGTTGGCTGGAAGCAGTTCCCCAGCTTCGTAATTCCTTTCCCCGGATTGAAATTTATGCAGGAACAGATGCATTTTTTACAGAATTGAACAGGGATCCGGTGGAAGCTGATCATCTGGATGGTGTCACCTATTCCATCAATCCGCAGGTGCATGCTTTTGATGACCAATCCCTGGTAGAAACCCTGGAGTGCCAGGCCTACACCGTCCAATCTGCCCAAAACTTATTTCCGGGAAAAAAAATCAATATTAGCCCGGTGACATTTCACATGAGATGGAATCCTAATGCAACAAAATCCGGCAAAAAAATCCGGGTGCCTACCGGATGGGCTGACAACCGGCAGTATAGTTTTTTTGGAGCATGTTGGTTTTTGTTCAGCCTGAAATACCTAGGTGAATCGGGAGCTAATGCGGTAACATATTTTGAACTGGCAGCCGAAAAAGGTTGGATCAAGTCAAAAAACAAATTCCAAAAATCCCCTGCATATGTTCTAAGGGAGCACACCAAAGCTTTTTCAAAGCTGGTTCCCTGCCAAAGCAGCAATCCCCTGATAGTTGATGTAATAGGTTTACACCATCTCGGACAAACACTGCTCATTTTGGTAAATTGGACAGATAAAGACCAAATAGTTTCCGTTCCGGAAGGTTATAAACCCATACAGTATTGTCAAAACTGGGATCCGGATCAAGGAAAATTTCTGTGGGTAGAAGTTGATGAATTGCAAGATCTGGAATATTTAATTTTGGCACCAAACAGTCTGACATGGTTAACCAAGAGATAATTATATTCCTGTAAGTTTTTATATTGCCTTTTTATCTTTTTTATAATGTACCTTCCAAATTGGACTTTGCAAAACCAGGTTCTATTTGCTAGTTTAGAAGAACTTCATTTAAATTATCAATATATTTATTTGGCTTTTAAAAGCTCAAACCTTTAATCTAAACCTATGACCTCTCAGAAGGAAATATCTTTCCTTTTATAACAACAAAAAAAATAACCATGACCCAAAACCTCCAAATCCACAACAACCTCAAAGAAACCTACAACGACATTTTCACCACGGAAGCCTTGGACGCCCTTGCTGTCCTTTCACCTTTCAATGCCGACATCAAAAAAATAATGAATGAGAGAATTGAAAGGAGGAACAAAAGGAAAAACAACAAATTGAAAATTCAATTTTTGGATCAGGATTCAAAGATCGCCGGAACAGATATTTCCGTTAGGGATGCCAGGTCCGGTAATTTTGAAGGAAAGCCCGTGCCTAAAGATCTCCAAAGACAATGGATTCAGGGAACAGGGCCCGCAGCCAAACCAAATGCCCCCTTGAACAGCAGTATCCGTAATGTCGCTTATGCATTACTGTCCGGGGCAGATGGGTGGATGTTTGATGGGGAAGACGCCTTAGGTCAGATTGACAACATGTCCCTGGACAACCAAAGGAATTTGAAACTTGCCATCAGCCGTTCCCCGGTTTTTTTGGAGGTGGCAGAAATTGTTTCCAGGGAAATGAACAAATGGGCCAATGGATTTTTTGGTCATCCGATTGTCTCTGACTGGAAAAAACAGCTTGACTTCACAACCATCATTTTTAGGGCGAGGGGACTGCATTTGGATGACAGGCATATCAGGGACCAAAATGGTGTAGGAATGGCAGCCTCTATCGTGGATCTGACACTCTATGTGGTCAATAATTATAAAAACCTGCAGGCGAGAGGTTCATCCATTGTTCTTTATTTACCAAAAATACAGACAGCGGCAGAGGCCGCATTATGGGACAAGCTGATGTCTGCACTCGAAAATCATTTGGATCTTGAATCCGGAACCATTAGGGTTTATGTGCTGATAGAACAATTGGAAGCAACCTACCAATTGATGGAAATAAGGGCTGCTTTGGGCAAACACTTTGTGGGCTTCAATACCGGAAGATGGGATTATATCAACAGTGTTTCTGATGCCATGTCCTGGGATGGGGATTTTGTTAACCCTAACATAGAATCCATCACCATGACCTATGGCTATATGAGAAATTATGAAGACAGGGTCAGAAGAGCGGTCAACACCCCTGATAAATCGGGAAACTATGCGCTTTGGCAAGGAGGTATGGAACCCAACATTCCTGTTGGTTCCAAGGAAGGTGTTGCCTCCAGTATGGAAAAGGCCTTGAAAGGAGGGCAGCGGGAGCAAAAAGAAGGCGCTAGCGGTAAATGGGTTGCCCATTGGAAAATGGTACATATCATCAGGCCGGTATGGGAAAAGGTGGGTGAACCCAACCAACTGGGCAGGAAATTCCCTGAACTGACCTATACAATGGAAGATGCAAATGGACTATTGGAGCTTGAAGATGCCCCTAGAACTATAAATGGCGCCAGAAATCTGATCAGCGTAGCCCTGCAGTATGGAAATGCATTTGGTCAAGGTATGCAGGCAGCCGCCCTAAAACCCGCAGATTATTTTGGAAATGACAATGTGCTTTACCTCATGGAGGACATGGCGACCGGAGAAATAAGGGTAAGCATCCTATGGGAATGGATACATAAAAAGGCCACAATTACTGAAGATGATCCCGATTCCAAAGTGAAAAAAGGCGATATATTTTCTGTAGGACTTTTTGAAAGCTTATTGGAAGAAGAATACCAAAAACTGTTGAAGGCCGGCAACAAGGATGTACATGATGATTCAAAGGCCACTACTTTGCCCATATCAAAGGAAATAGTCAGGACTTATGTATTGACCAAACAAAAGCTTCCTTGGTTTATAGATCTTTTAAATATAAATCTGAACAATTCGGATTTAAAAGAAGCCAAATCAAGGATTGAAAAATATACCAATGCCTTCCTTAAGGATGGAACCAGGATAACCGAAAATCTTGATTTCTGATCGAAAAGCCCAGGAAACGTATTATATTCCCACGCAATCCCAGATATCACCCAGTACCTACAATTCCAATTATCACTTAACCCAAGATTTTATGGCCATGGACCATGCGCTGATTGCTGAACTTAAAAATAAAATAAAAGGAGATGTATTGTCCGATCAATATTCGTTGGGAATGTACGCTACCGATGCCAGTATTTATCAGATTCAGCCCCAGGTAGTGGTCCTTCCCAAAGATGAGGAGGATGTAAGAAAAGCCATAGGGATTGCAAGGAAAAACAAATTGAAAATTCTTCCCCGAGGCGCGGGGACAAGTCTTGCCGGACAAACTGTCGCCGATGGACTTGTACTGGATTTTTCCAAATACATGAACCAAATTCTGGAAATCAATGAAAAGGAAAAATGGGTGAAAGTCCAGCCCGGTGTGGTCAGGGATGTGTTGAATGAAAAACTGGCACCTTTAGGATTGCATTTTGCACCTGATCCTGCGACCAGCAGCCGGGCAAATGTGGGCGGAATGGTAGGTAACAATTCTTCCGGCACCAAAAGCATCCTATACGGCAAAACAGTAGACCACATTTTGGAAGCGAAAGTAGTGTTGGCCGATGATACGGTGCTGCATTTCAATGCACATTCCCCAGAACAATACCATGTCAAGAGCTCACAGTCAGGTAGGGAAGGGGAGATTTATCAGAGGTTTCAAAATATAGTCAAAAGTAATCTGGATGAGATAAAGACCAAATTCCCCAAAGTAATGCGTAGGGTTGGTGGATACAATTTGGATGAATTTGTTAATACTGACCATTGGAATTTGGCAAAAATAATCACCGGTAGCGAAGGGACTTTGGCCACTACGCTTGAAATCAAATTAAACCTGGTGGATTTACCAAAATTCAAGTCTGTGGTGGTGGTACACTTTGGTGAATTGTTGGATGCCATCTCTGCGGTCACACCCATGTTGGAATTCAATCCCTCTGCCATAGAAATACTGGACCGGACAGTACTGAACCTTTCCAAGGAGAACCTGACGACCAAGCAGCATTGTCATTTCATTGAGGGAAATCCTGCTGCCATTCTGATTGTGGAGTTTTATTCGGATTCTTTTGAGGATGTGATGGAAAGACCTGAAAAGATGGTTCAAAAATTGAAAGGAATGGGACTCGGTTATGCTTTTCCAATATTCCCCGAAGGTAAAGCTTATGAGGATGTATGGATTGTAAGGAAGAAGGGCCTGGGTCTGATGTTGGGAATCAAAGGAGATAAAAAACCCCTTCCATTTATCGAGGATGCGGCCATACCCATTGATGTACTCCCGGAATACATTGACAGGGTTCTCAAAATCTGTGAGAAACACAACACGGAAGTATCCATGTATGCCCACGCCAGTGTTGGGGTCATTCATGTCAGGCCAATTCTGGACCTAAGGCAAAACGAGGACATCGAGAATCTCAAAAAAATAGCGGATGAAACATTCGAACTGGTCCTGGAATATGGCGGTTCCTGGAGTGGAGAACATGGAGACGGGCTTGTAAGGAGTGCATATAATGAAAGATTTTTTGGAACTAAGCTTTACAATGCCTTCAAAGAGGTCAAGACCCTCTTTGATCCGGAAAATCTAATGAATCCGGGTAAAATTGTGGATGCCCAAACCATAGAGAAAAATCTCAGGTATGGAGCTGATTATAAAGATGAAACTGCTGATACCCAATTTAAATATAGGGTAGAAAATAGCTTTCGGGAATCTGTCCACATGTGTACCGGGGTGGGGGAGTGCAGAAAGATTATTGGAGGGACCATGTGCCCCAGTTTCAAAGCAACAAGAGATGAGGAACATTCGACAAGAGGCAGGGCCAATGCGCTCAGAATGGCCATGTCAGGCCAATTGGATAAGGATGGCCTGACCAGCAAAAGGCTCCGGCAAACCATGGACCTCTGCCTTTCATGCAAAGCCTGTAAATCTGAATGTCCGAGTAATGTGGACATGGCCAAATTGAAAAGTGATGTGGGACAGCTTTACTTTGACAAACATGGCACAACTTTAAGAGACCGGTTGATTAGAGATTCCTCCAAGATGGCTTCAAGATTTTCAGGTTCCTTTGCATGGGCCATCAATGCCGTTCAAAAATCATGGTTTTTTAGGGCTTTACTTCAAAAAACAATTGGATTTGACAAAAGGAGGACCCTGCCTGACTATTCCGGCCAACCTTTCTACAAATGGTTTTTGAAGAACGGAAACCAACAACCACACTCCTCCAATAAAGTTGTCCTTTTTGCTGATACTTACCTGAATTTTCATGAACCTCAAATTGGAATCTCTGCAGTTGCGCTTTTGAATTCCTGTGGCTATGAAGTGATATTGGCCAATGTGGGATGTTGTCAGAGACCAAAAATTTCACATGGATTTCTAAAAGACGCCAAAGCCGATGGAACCAGAACCGCTAAAGGTCTTGAGAAATATTTTGATCAGGGTTTCAAAGTAGTGGTCTGTGAACCAAGCTGTGCTTCTGCCCTCAGTGATGATCTGCCTGACCTGATTGATGATCAGGAGCTTGCCCGGAAACTCAAATCCAATGTATTAATGATCGATGTTTTCCTTGATCATGAGATGAAATCCGGAAAACTGAACGTAGAATTCAAGGCGGTGGCAGATGACATTATGATCCACGGACACTGTCATCAAAAAGCCCTTTTTGGTACCAATGCAGCCAAAAATGTTTTCGCAAACACCAATACACTTATCAGGGAAATACCTTCCGGCTGTTGTGGGATGGCCGGTTCTTTCGGCTATGAAAAAGAACACTATGATATTTCAAAAAAAATAGGAGATGAAATTCTTTTCCCGACACTCAATGAAGTGTCCGAAAAGACTGCGGTCATTGCAAACGGCTTCAGTTGCAGACATCAAATTGCCCATTTTACCAATACTAAACCCAAACATTGGGTTGAGGTAATAAGGGCAGTTCCTAAAAAAAATAACGATACACCCCAAAAATGATCCCTTATGTCTATTTCGGTATTATCCTTTCTGGCACTCTTTCCGATATTATTGGTCGCCGTACTCTTGGTCGGATTCAGAATACCCGCCAAATACAGTATGCCGATCGGCTTTCTCAGTACGGCTGTCATTGCAAACCTAGCCTGGGACCTTTCCATAGTCGATATCCTTGCCTCTTCCATACAGGGCCTGTTTATTACATTTGACATTTTATACATCGTTTTTGGGGCAATTTTACTCCTGACTTTGCTCAATTATTCAGGAGCGATACAGTCAATCCGTAATGGCTTTTCCGGTATCAGTGAAGACAGGAGGGTGCAGGTGGTCATCATTGTATGGTTATTTGGGTCTTTTATAGAAGGAGCAGCAGGATTCGGAACACCTGCTGCGATTGTAGCCCCATTATTATTGGCAATGGGCTTTCCTGCAATGGCTTCTGTGATGTTGGGTCTGATGGTCCAAAGTACACCGGTCACCTTTGGTGCGGTAGGGACTCCCATTTTAGTGGGTGTCCGTGGAGGATTGGAAAGTTCCCAAGTGGATAGCATGTTGGCAGCAGCAGACATGACCTATATGGATTACCTGCAGATCATCACCTCAAATTCAGTCATCTTTCATACCATCGCAGGTACCATCATGCCTTTGTTTATGATCTGTATGATGACCTGGTTTTTTGGCGAAAACAAAAGCTGGAAGGAAGGTTTGGTCATGTTTCCCTATGCCATTTTTGGAGGCCTGGCGTTTACGGTACCTTACCTATTGACCGGTATTTTCCTTGGCCCCGAATTCCCGTCTTTATTGGGTGCTTTGGTGGGATTGTTGATCATTGTTCCTGCCACAAAAAAGGGATTTTTGGTTCCGAAAAAAACATGGGACTTCGCCGAAAGAAGTACCTGGCCAAAATTATGGTTTGGGGATTTGAAAGTGGACATCAATCAAAACAAGGCTCCTTTATCACTGTTCATATCCTGGTTCCCATACATTTTGCTGGCCATAATACTTGTGATGACCCGGCTACCGCAATTGCCCGTAAAGGCCCTGCTTACATCAATTGAAATTGGTTATAAGAATATACTTGGAACCCAGATTTCTGCCGCAAGTACCCCCTTATATTTACCGGGAACCATCCTGATCCTGGTTGCGGCCATCACAGTGTTTTTGCATCAGATGAAATGGAAAGATGTGGGAATTGCATTTGCACAAAGTTCAAAGATGATCTTAGGGGCAGGCTTTGTTTTGGTATTTACCATACCCATGGTAAGGATCTATATCAACTCCGGAATCAATCCCCAGGAACTGCCGGGAATGCCTATTGTAATGGCAGAATGGGTTGCTTCCAGGGTTGGGATGGTTTATCCTTTGTTCGCTCCTGCAGTCGGGGCTTTGGGAGCTTTCATTGCCGGAAGCAACACCGTGAGCAACCTAATGTTCAGTTTATTCCAATTTGGAGTTGCCGAAAGGTTGTCAATGCCGACCACGATCATAGTGGCCCTGCAGGCTGTTGGTGCTGCCGCAGGTAATATGATAGCCATACATAATGTGGTTGCGGCATCAGCAACGGTTGGTTACTTGGGCAAAGAAGGCTTGATCTTAAGAAAAACAATTCTTCCAACCCTTTATTATATTCTCGTTGTCGGGCTTTTGGGGCTTTTGTTTTTGAATGTAACTGTTACTTAATATTTTATTTTCCGGAGGAATTTTATTCTTCTCCGGTTTTTCATTTATGTAAAAGCTATGCAGATATGGATCTAGAATTTTCAGGTTTAAGCGAAAAGGATGGAGACTATCCGGATAGGATAACCCAAGCTGAAATACTCTCTGTTTTGGATAATCCCAAACACAGGTTGTCCCCGCTGGAAGGTTACCCGCGGAAAGATTGTTACACCATTGCCTGCGGTTATAGTTCCAAAAAAAGGATCCTGCTGATAGTTTCAAATATTGAAAAACTAAAACGAAAAATCCTTCAGGTGAAAGTTGCCGACGAAGAGGAAATTGAACATTTTTATTGTACCGGATAATGGAATTGCTGTATATTTGAAGTATGGACAAAAAAGTAAAAGACCTGAATCCCTTCGCAAAAGCCAAGACATTAAAAGAAAGAGAAAGGGTATGGAAGTCACTCAAAAGCATAGCACGACCCGTTTCAAAAGAAGAGGGGGAACGGTTATTGGAAGAAGCTATCCGACTGCAATTGGGAAATAATAAGTAAATCGAACTATCCATCAGCCGAAGACCCTGAGTATTTATATTATTTATTTTTTCCTTAGTATCAACCTTAATCCCAACACTCTAAAACCCTGACGTCCCAAATCCGGCATAGCCGATTTATGCAAATACACTATTTATTAAAGGGAATTGGTGATTTGAAGCATGTGCCCTGAAATAAATTAGGGAAAGGAAGATAAATTTTTAGTAAATGAAGGGTTAAAGTTTGGTTTTTGTGCCACAGCTTGTGGCACAAATTCAAATTGCGTTTTATAGATAATTACCACTGTCTAATGACTTATAATATTTGATATAGAACCGTTCTTTCCTTCCAAATTGGTTATTGCCACTTATGAGGGGGATTTGATGGCTGCCTCATGCGTCAGTTACCATGTAGGCAGGGAATCCAATGAAACTTATGGTAAGACCTGGAATGGGGTGCAGTTTGGGGTGTTCCAGCACAGGCATTATTTCAATTCCTCTATGGTGCGATTAATGGTGGTTGGACTACAGCACCTCTATGGTCTAAGATCAAATTTCAATTCCTCTATGGTGAGATTAATGGGCTTCTTAATTCATCCGGTACAGAAATCGCCTCTTTATTTCAATTCCTCTATGGTTCAATCGCCCTGGGTTGAAAAGGTAGTATGCTTTTTTCAAATTATAGGATTTGTAATATTTAAATTTTCGATCCAATCAAAATCTTTGGTATTGGCCGTAAGGAGCTCAGCATGATAAGCTAAGGAGGTCGCTGCGATGATGGAATCTCCTAAACTCATTTTTTTTGTTTGCCTCAACTTTATTGCAGTGTCAGCTATTTCCCAAGTCAATGGTAAAATGTTGATGTTGTCAAATAAAGAACGAAATGCTTCTATTTCGTCATTTGTCAATTTATTGTAACCCAATACCTCAATTTTACTTACAATTGAGCAAGCCGATTCTTTTTGCCTTAAAAAATCACGAAGCTTTTGGTATTCTGGCAGCAAGGCATAAATCAATATGTTACTATCCAATATGAGCATCAGTTCCTACCCATTAGTTTTTTGTCTTTCCGTACCTCTCTTTGCCAAGACAGTGGGTCTTTGATGCTTTTGATGGGATTCTTGGCTGCTATTTGGTCCATAATCTCGACCAATTTATCACTGCTTTTATTGTCAGCTTGTTCCAATCTATAGGTGGCCTGTTCATCCTTGATCAATTCCAAAATTTGATGGATTAGCTTTTGGTCTTCCGTGTTGATGGTGATCTTATGCTCCATTTGTTTTTATTTACAATATACTAATTTATCCCATTGCTGTCACTTTCGGTTGCGTAACAAAAATTATAGTAGCTACATTTTTTGCAAATGGGCTTTTTGATCAGATCGGGGCAATTTGATTGGTGGATGACCTTTTTGGCAAGGGCAATCCATCCCTCCACTGTTTGAAGGTCATCCAAATCCCATTCCTCAATCTGTTGTTGACGGAGTTTGGGGTATTCAATTATCGCTGATAGTTCTGAGATCCCATTTTTTATTAATATGTACAGGTAGTATTGGTTGATACATTTTTATCGATATTTGTTAAGTCAACATAAGTTTAAATTGTATGCCTGAGTCTAATTAAAGCCTATATCCTCACCTTTCCCTATGAGCGAACAAGAAATCGAAAGACGAATGAAATCTTCCACACCCCTTACCCAAAAGGAGTTTATAACACGTCTCAAGGAAATCAAGGAAAATAAGAGCTCTAGTAAGTAATCTACATTGCATCATCTTTCTATTTTTACAATTATTGGTAATTTATTTTTAAATTGGTTGATTAACCACTAACCTAATAAATTATAACCACCCCTTCCATGCACAAAACCCCCTTCCTCCTCGCTTTTACAATCCTGCTGTTAATCTTTAGTTGCGAAACAAAAAATACCAATTCATTTGAATCCGATCTTATCATCTACGGCGGCACGTCCGCTGCCATTACTGCGGCTGTTCAGGCCAAGAAAATGGGCAAATCAGTGATAGTGGTATCTCCTGATATCCACTTTGGGGGATTGTCTGCCGGAGGACTTGGATTTACAGATACCGGAAATAAATCTGTCATCGGTGGATTGGCCAGGGAGTTTTACCACAGGATCTATATGCATTACCAAAATGAAGATTCCTGGAATTGGCAGAAAAAGGACGAATATGGCAATGTGGGGCAGGGGACACCGGCCATTGATGGGAATGCCAGGACCATGTGGATATTTGAACCACATGCTGCAGAAAAAGTCTTTGAAGATTTTGTGGCAGAAAATGATATTCAAGTGTTTCGGGATGAATGGTTGGATAGGGAAAATGGTGTGCAGTTAGAAGATGGCAAGATCATTTCCATTACCACACTTTCCGGAAAAACCTTCAAAGGGAAAATGTTTATAGATGCCACTTATGAGGGGGATTTGATGGCTGCATCAGGCGTCAGTTACCATGTAGGTAGGGAATCCAATGATACTTATGGTGAAACATGGAATGGGGTGCAGTTTGGAGTGTTCCAGCACAGGCATTATTTCTATGAACCGATAAGTCCATACGTTATTCCCGGAGACCCTTCAAGTGGTCTTCTGCCCGAGATTTCTGACGCCGAATTGCCGGAAAACGGCACAGGAGACAATAAGGTACAGGCATATAATTTCCGGATGTGCCTCAGCCAACATTCTGATAACAGACTGCCTTTTCCCAAACCGGAGGGGTATGACCCTGCCCGTTATGAATTGTTGGCAAGGGTTTATGAAACGGGATGGAACGAGACTTTTGACAAATTTGATCCCATTCCCAACCTGAAAACCGATACCAACAACCACGGCCCGTTCAGCACGGATTACATCGGGAAGAATTATGCTTATCCTGAAGCCACCTATGAAGAGCGAAAAGCCATCATCAAGGAACATGAAGACTATCAAAAAGGCCTGATGTATTATATGGCCAATGATCCCAAAGTACCCGAAAAGGTAAGAAACGAAATGAACAAATGGGGACTGGCCAAAGATGAGTTTACAGACAATGGTAACTGGCCCCATCAGATTTACGTCAGGGAAGCCCGAAGATTGATAGGGCAATATGTGATGACCGAGCATGATGTATTGGGAGCAAAACAGGTTCCCCAACCAATTGGGATGGGTTCCTATTCATTGGACTCACACAATATTCAGCGCATCGTCACGGCCGAGGGAAATGTACAGAATGAAGGGGATATTGGTGTCAAACCAAAGGAACCATATAGCATTTCTTATGGCACCATTATTCCAAAAAAACAGGAATGTGAAAACCTGTTGGTGGCAGTATGTGTCTCAAGTTCCCATACCGCCTTCGGGTCCATACGGATGGAACCGGTATTTATGATATTGGGACAATCTGCTGCCACTGCTGCAGCTTTGGCAATAGAGGAAAAACTTCCTGTTCAGGATTTGCCTTATGAAAAATTACAGCAAACACTGAAAGCAGATGGACAGGTGATGGTGTTGGAGGATAGGTTGTAGATTGGCTAATATTCTTGGAGAATTTGATAAAGGAGCATTAATCTATGGGCAGTGGCTGAAAGGGAGTCAGTAAGTATTCCTTGTTTCTATAAATCATTTTGACCTTGCGGTCAGCTTCCGCATGTACCACTTTTCCCTCCTCGAGTTGCAGGATAAACCGGCAGAGTTGGTCGAATTGCACATCAATTTCTCCATTTCCGTTGATATCCAAAGCTCTGCCCTCACCTCCGGCAGATGTCCTGCCGATATACAAGTTGCCCGAAACGGTACCCAAAATGCTGGAAAACCCATTTTCCAACCATTGAAAACTATCCAGAAATTCCTTTGCATGCGGTTCGGAGGAGTTTCTGGGATAGATAAATACATCATTGGACAAGCTATCGGTCTGAAATCTCAGGGGTTTCAACCAGCCATAGGTACTTTGGATGGCAGGACTATCCTTGTTGATGACAAGGTTGCTGTTTAGGGATATGAAGTTTTGTTCGTCCCCATTTTTATCATAAGCAGTACTTGCTATCCGGTCTGTAATATTGTTTATGAGGGGCCGGCCATCATTTTCCAAAAGTGGGACGGTCAGCCCAAAGGGGATATTTTGAAGGGATTTTAACCTGGTCATGATACCATCCGGAGTTACTGTAAATTCCTGGCTAAAATAGGGGCCTCCCATCCCGGTGACATAGGTGTACAGCAATTTGAATTTTACCAAAAGGGGATGAACGAATTCCACTTCGGGAATGACCCGATAATCCCTTGGCAGGTCCGATATCCTGACCCATTGCCCGTCGATTTTCCATTCCGGACCAAAAGTTACCCCGCTTTGGAATTCCCCTGATGCAGTTTGGCCTTTTAAATCATGTTCCCCATCCGATGGCCCTAACCTTGCATCCCAGTTGACCCGGCTGAACCTGTTCACTCCCAATGGGGTCCAGCTTAATCCATATTTGGGCACACTTGCACCTCTAAGATTGACCACCACCTGCATTCCGCCTGCATTGGCTGTGAATGTCGAAAAGGCAGGATCAGTTGTAAAGGCATATCCTCCTATTTCTGTTGGACTTGGAACTTCCTTGACCATGGATTGCCGGACATGAAATGCCTCTGCCAGGTGGTATGCAATAGCTCCTGTATAATTTCCCCATTGACTTGCCGGTTGATAGCCGATCCGGTCTGCGGGATCAAAGAAATTTTTGGTAACAAAAAAAGAGCCTTTCCAATCTCCGTCCTCCCTTTGCCATCTTTTGATACTTTGAAAGGCCAGATATGCCCCCCGGCGGTACCTGCCGGCCAAAAGGCTGTCACCCATCTGTAGCGCATCTTCGGCCATGGCTTCAAATCCCAACAGGTACAATACATCATTAAAGACATGGTTGTCCGTTCTACCGTTGGATGGGGCCTGTCCATCAGGGGCCTGAAGCAGTAAAGTAATTGCCGTTCCTTTCCGCACTGCTTTTTTGATTTCCGATGCAGCTGGTCCGTCATACCCATCGAGAGTCAAGCCGATCAGGTTTCCCCTTCCTACCGCTTCCACAGCCAGAGATTGGGGGTCGCTGCTCCAATCCTGATACATGGACCATTTATCGGGAATGATGCGCAACCTTTGGCTTTTCTCATTCCATGCATTTTCAATAAAGTCAGTGGCGGAAGATTTTGCAGCAAAACCGTTTTTTACCCTATTCCATTCTCCTTTCATGGCATAGGTGCGCCAGTTGTTGATGCGGCCTTCCTGATTTTCCATAATCTCCGAAATAGGAGTTTGCATTCTTTTTTCCCATTCCTGATATTGTTTTTCGCTCACAAAATCTTTGTACAATTTCAAACCTTCCGATAGCGGGCTGATAAAAAACTCACCATGGGCATCCGGTATTTTGGCATAACCGCCTGCCAATGCGGCAGTGGCATTTTCCATGGCCATTATTCCTGATGCCTTCAAATGGGAAGCTTTTCCAACTGATAAGAGTGTTCCTACCGTATAAGCAAAATACGGTGTGGAATACTGATGTTCTCTTCTGAGAAATGGATCAATGATGGCACCGTTTTGATCCTGGTGTTTTGCCATTACATGACAGACTTCTTCCAAAACTTTCAGATAATCCGACTTTTCCAATGAAGAAGCAGTCCAGGGTCTGGCGGTTAGGTGAAATGGGAGATGGGGAAAATTTTCGGGTAGATCCTGGGACACTGCCAATCCCCAAAAGTGGAATAGCAGGCAAAATGTAAAAAAACATTGTTTTGATTTCATCTCCATTCCGGTTTGAGGTTAATGGCGGATTCAGATTGGGGTAATAAGGTCGGGAAAAACCATAGCCCTACTAACTTAATCAATTTATGTTTATTTTTTATGTTATTCATTATAACAGCAGTATTCAGGGCAGTACAGGATTGTTAAAATAACTTTTAATATTAACTTGATAACAATTGGTTCCTATCATGGAATGTTCAGGACAGGACACCCAAGTTTTCGATTCTTATTTACAATATAGCCCCATGCGGTAAATTCCTCAACCAAGCATAATAATCCGGCAAAAATGACTTTAAAAGTATTCACTTCCTCCTTTTTATTTTTTATGGTATTCGCCACATTGTCCTTTGGTACTGATATGGGAAATCAAAAGGATCCTGAAAGGCCAAATATCCTATGGATTACCTGCGAGGATATCAGTCCTTACCTGGGAAGCTACGGATTTGAACAGGCCCATACGCCAAACCTCGACAAGCTGGCCCAGAAATCCATCCGCTATACCAATGCCTACGCCAATGCCCCGGTCTGTGCAGTTGCCCGGGCTACCATTCTTTCCGGGATGTACGCCTCCACCACCGGTACCCACCACATGAGAAGCAGGGTGCAATTGCCCGCAGAGATACCTGCGTATCCCAAAATATTGAGACAGGAGGGCTACTATTGTACCAATAATAGCAAAAAGGATTATAATTCAAATTACGAAAATGACCATACTTTGTGGGATGAATCCAGCAATCAAGCCCATTACAAAAACAGGAAAGAAGGTCAACCCTTTTTTGCGGTCTTTAACAATATAGTGACCCATGAAAGCCAATTAAGTGAAGATAGGATCCGGCATTATTTGGATAATGAGCTAATTCCGGAAAAACCCCGAATCCGCCCTGAAGATATCAACCTGCCCCCTTACCACCCGGATTTACCGGAAATCAGGGAGGACTGGGCACGCCTGCATGACCTGATCACCTTGATGGATAAAATGACAGGGGATTTGCTGCAGGAGCTTAAAGATGAGGGTCTTGAGGATAACACCATCGTATTTTTCTATTCGGATCATGGCGGTCAGCTATCTAGGTCCAAGCGCTTTATTTACAATGTAGGAACCCAGGTGCCATTAATGGTTCACCTGCCCGAAAAATGGAAACATCTGGCAAATAAAAACATGGGAGAAATAGATGACAGTTTGATAAGCTTCGTTGATCTGGCACCAACGCTTTTATCCATTACAGGTATCGAGATATCCGAAAAAATGCAGGGGAGGGTGTTTTTAAATCCTGAGAAGGTGGAACCAATGGATTACGTTCATTTTTACAGGGACAGGATGTCGGAACGGTATGACTTTTCCAGAGCCGTCACGGACGGTCAATATTATTTTATCCGCAATTTTTTCCCCCACAAACCTCTAGGGAGGGACACCAGATATGGATATACGGTACAGGCGAATTGGAGGGCATGGGAAGAATACCATGATCAGGGAAAAACTGACGCTATTCAATCCCAGTTCTATCAGCCTAAATCCGCTTTTGAACTTTTTGATTCTGAAAAGGATCCCTGGCATGTCGCATCCATAGCCGACCAGCCTGGATTCAGTGAAAAACTGGACTCCCTTTCAAATGAGTTGGACAGGTGGATGATTGAGACAAGGGATATAGGATTGATACCGGAGCCGATGTTCCATGACCTGGCCGGGGAAAATAAAACATATACAACCATTTATGATTATGCCCAGAGCGGGGATTATCCGATTGATCTGATTTTGGATGTAGCGAAAGCTGCCGGTTCCCGTGATCCTGAAAAAATTGCTTCATACTTTGAATTCATCAAACATGACCACCCGGTCATCCGCTTTTGGGGTGCGTATGGTTTATTCCTGACAAGACCCCGGAATGATAGGGTACAGTTAATATTGAAAGAATTGATCAATGAGGATGAATTTGCAGCCAACCGATTGATGGCAGCACAGGCATTGGCTTTTTGTGGTGACCCGGAACATGCGTTTGAATCAATCATGAAAGAAGTAAATGAAACGGACCAAGGTTTTGTTTTCCTTCAGGGCATCAACGCCTTTCAGTACAGCCACACCGATGACAGATTGTCAATGGAAGACTGGACAAGGTTTAAAAACAAAAAATTAAGTGATAAAGATGTTGCAACATATTTCGGTTTTAGTCAAAGGATTATAGATGATGCCATGGCCTTGTTTCCGAAACGTAGAGTTGTTGATTAGATCAACCATATAATACTTACATAATCCTGGATATATATAAAATTTCAACCAAAATTAATTTTATGAAGATCACTTTAATCATATTTGCCCATTTTATTTTATTAAGCTTGTTTGGGGCAAATGCACAGACCCGGGAAAGGCCCAACATTATTTTTATCCTTACTGATGATCAAAGGTGGGATGCCCTGGGACATGCCGGTAACAAGCTGATCCATACTCCAGAGATGGACCGTTTGGCGCGGGAAGGCTCCTATTTTAAAAACGCATTGGTTACCACCCCCATTTGTGCGGCAAGCCGGGCCACGATTTTAACAGGGTTATATGAAAGGACACATGCCTATACTTTCCAGACGGGACCCATTAAAGCCGATTACATGGAAACGGCTTACCCCAAACTGTTAAAAGAAGCTGGCTACCGCGTGGGGTTTTATGGGAAATTCGGCGTCAACCACAAGGACCTTGCAGGACAATTTGATGAATACGATTCCTACGACCGAAACGGGCAATTTAAGGATCATAGAGGATATTTCTATAAAACCATAAATGGAGACACGGTACATTTGACGCGCTATACCGGCCATCAGGCATTGGAGTTTATCAATAAAGCGAATTCAGATGAGCCTTTTTGCCTTTCTCTGTCCTTCAGTGCCCCCCACGCGCATGACCCGGCTGAACTGCAATATTTCTGGCAAAAGGAAGTCGATCCTTTGCTGCAGGGAGTGACAATCCCGGGTCCGGACCTTGCGGAGAACAGGTACTTTGATGCCCAGCCTGAATTTGTAAAATCCGGATTTAACCGGCTTCGCTGGACCTGGCGCTACGATACACCTGAGAAATACCAACACAGCATGAAAGGGTATTACCGGATGATCTCCGGAATCGACTTGGAAATTGGAAAAATCAGACAGCAATTAAAAGTAAAAGGCCTGGATAAGAATACTGTGATCATCTTTTTGGGGGATAACGGTTATTTTACCGGAGAAAGACAACTGGCCGGAAAATGGTTGCTGTATGATAATTCCATCCGCGTGCCCCTGATGGTATATGATCCCCGGCTTACCCGTCATTCGGATTCGGAAGAAATGGCGGCCAATGTAGATGTTCCCGCCACCATTTTGGATTTAGCGGGTGTAAAAATTCCGGAAAGTTACCAAGGCAAGAGTCTGGTACCCGTGATCAAAGGACAAAAACTTGAACGGGACACAGTGCTGATCGAACATTTGTGGGACTTTGAAAACATTCCTTCCAGTGAAGGTTTGCGTACGGCAGAGTGGAAATATTTCCGCTATGTCAACGACAAGTCGGTGGAAGAAATGTACCACCTGACCGATGACCCCAAAGAAATCAAAAACCTTTCAAAAGATCCCCGGCATGAGGGCAGGTTGAAGGCATTTCGAAAAAAGTTGGATGCCATCGGAGAAGTTCTGTCTGATCAAAGTACGGCTGCTCCTGAAAACCTTCATGTGGAATTGATCCGAAATCCTTCCGGACTAATTATAAAAGACAAGAAACCGGTGTTTGGCTGGCAGGTTCCTAAAGGCCTGATTTTTCAGACAGCCTATCAGATTTTGGTCAGCAGTTCACTGGAAAAAAGCGACCAGAACAAAGGAGATGTCTGGGACTCAGGCAAAATCCCGGGACAACAATCCTATAATGTAGCCTATGAAGGTGCGGACCTAGAGGAAAACAAGACCTACTATTGGAAAGTAAGGCTTTGGGATGGAGACAATCGTACCGGCCGGTATTCGCAAAGTCAGGTTTTCAAGGTAGGGGACAGGGAAGAATACCTGACAACTGCCAACCGTTTCCAGCAGGGAAATATTTTGCCCCTGACGCTTGAAGAAGTCGAGGAAAACACCTGGTTGGCGGATTTTGGTAAAGCGGCATTTGCCAACTTGGAATTCAGTTACAAAACCGATCAGGCAGAAACACTGACGGTACGCATAGGGGAGCAACTTGAAGGGGAAAGGATAAACCGGAACCCCCAGGGGCATATCCGCTTCCGGGAAGTTGAAGTACAAGTAAGCCCCCAAAACAACAGGTATGTGTTGCAGTTGCCTGCAGACGAAAGGAATACAGGGCCTGCAGCCGTGGCCATGCCCGATACTTTTCCGGTGCTATTGCCTTTTCGCTATGCTGAAATTGTGGCTAAAAAACGGCCCGAAGAAGTAACTCAGCAGGCATTCTTTGGCTATTTTGAAGAAGACCAAAGCCATTTCAGCAGTTCCGATACCATTCTGAATAAAGTATGGGACCTGTGCAAATATACTATGAAAGCAACCTCCTTTGCGGGCATCTATGTGGATGGAGATCGAGAGCGCATACCCTATGAGGCCGATGCCTATATCAATCAGCTCAGTCATTATGCCGTTGATTGGGAATACCCGATTGCCAGAAGGAGCATTGAGTATTTTATGGAAAAACCCACATGGCCGACCGAGTGGCAGCTACATGTGGCACTGATGTTTTACGAGGATTACTTGTACACGGGCAACACCGAACTGATTGAAAAATATTATGATGAACTGAAGCACAAGACCCTGATAGAATTGGCCCGGGAAGATGGGCTGATAAGTTCGGTAAATGCCACGCCTGAATTTATGAAAAAATTGGGGTTTAAGGATCCCTCCATCAAACTTAAAGATATCGTGGACTGGCCCCCGGCCCAAAAGGACACTGGTTGGCAATTGGCCACTGAAGCAGGAGAGCGCGATGGTTTTGTCTTTACTCCGGTCAATACAGTAATCAATGCCCTCTATTTCCGCAATCTGGAAATCATGGGGCAATTTGCATCGCTGTTGGGAAAAACCTATGAGGCCTTGGAATATGAACTGATGGCAATAAAAGTAAAAAAGGCGATTGCTGAAAAGTTGATGGACCCGGAAAAGGGGATTTACCTGGATGGTGAGGGCGCCGGACATTCTTCCCTGCACGCCAATATGATGCCGCTGGCCTTCAATATGGTTTCGGAGGAAAACATTCCTGCTGTCGTGGAATTTATCAAATCCAGGGGTATGGCCTGCAGCGTGTATGGTTCGCAGTACCTGATGGATGGTCTGTACAATGCCGGGGAGGCCGATTATGCTTTGGAGTTAATGACTGCCACCCATGACCGGAGCTGGTGGAACATGATCGCCATAGGGTCCACCATGACCTTGGAAGCCTGGGACATGAAATACAAACCCAATGCCGATTGGAACCATGCCTGGGGAGCCGTTCCCGGCAATATTGTTGCCCGAAAAATGTGGGGAATTGTGCCCAAAACTCCGGGAGCTGGTCTGTTGGAAATAAAACCCCAATTGAGCCATCTGACATCAACGGAAATTACAGTTCCTTTTCTGACGGGTAAGGTGCACGCTTCTTACAAAAAGGAAAATAACCGTTTGAAGCGCTATGTTTTCGAATTACCGGCCAATGTCTCAGCTGAGTTGTTTTTGAAATTTGCCCCCAATGATGTGGTATCCTTAAATGGAGAGAAAGTCAATACCCAGTTCGGCTCCATCCGCCTATCCCCTGGCATGAATGAAATCGAATTACAGGTCAATTCTTTTTAAAGGAGGTAAATCATTAAATTGAAAAACTACAAATTATGATTGACCTGAAAGCACGGCAAATCAATTGCAGAAAAATTTATAGATTCCTGGCTGCTAAAACTTTCGATTCCTATATGAGAAAGAATACCATGCGAAAATTTCCATAAACCTATAAACAACTTCAGTGAAAATGATCTTAAAAAAAACAGCTTGCACCTTTCTGTTTTTTATGGTAATGTCCACTTTGTCCTTTCCAAATGGGAAGAAAGATCTGCCATCTTTTAATGTTGTTTTTATAGCAGTGGATGACCTCAGGCCTGATATTGGGGCTTATGGCAATCTTCTGGTAAAAACCCCGAACATGGACAGGCTGGCAAAATCCTCAACGGTTTTCCAAAATCATTATGTTCAGATTCCAACCTGTGGGGCATCCCGAAGTAGTATCCTTACGGGTCTCTTGCCTAAAACAACAAGACATCTTCAAAACTCGGCTCTGGAAACTTTCATGGCAAATGAACCTGAAAAGGATATTCCTGAAAGTATGGTCCATCATTTCCGGAGAAATGGGTATTATACCGTGGGAATAGGAAAAATCGGGCATTCTGTTGACGGCCTTCTTTATGGTTATGAAGAATCGCCTGAAGGTGCCAAACCGGAAATGCCTTACAGTTGGAATGAATTTTTGTTTGATCCGGATAAATGGGGGACAGGTTGGAATGCTTTTTTTGGATATGCAGACGGATCCAATAGGCAGGGAATGAATAATCAGGTAAAACCTTATGAGAAAGCAGATGTGCCGGATACAGGTTATCCCGACGGCATCACAGCAGAACTTGCCACAGAAAAACTCCGTCAACTGGCCGGAAAAAACCAGCCCTTTTTTCTAGGTGTAGGCTTTTTCAAACCTCATTTGCCATTTACCTCACCCAAAAAATATTGGGATTTATATAATGAACAGGATATACCCCTATCTCCTGTTCCTGATATCCCCGAAAACATACATTTGGCAAGTTTGCAACGAATGGGAGAATTTAATAATTACCAAGCAGGAGATGAAAAGGCCCGTCTGGAAAATCCCCTATCGGATGAATATGCAAGAAAATTACGTCATGCCTATTATGCCGCCGTAAGCTATGCAGATGCCCAGGTAGGAAAGGTATTGGATGAATTGGAGCGGCTTGGGCTGGCGGAAAATACCATAGTGGTACTCTGGGGAGACCATGGCTGGCATTTGGGCGATCACCGGGTTTGGGGAAAACATACCAATTTTGAAGTAGCTTTAAGGAGCCCTCTTATTATCAAAGTCCCCGGGATAAAACCGCGTGAGATTGGAAAAAATGAGGTGGTGAGTTCAGTGGATCTTTACCCTTCCCTGATGGAATTATGTGGACTGCCGGTGGATTTTCCACTTGACGGAAAGAGTCTGGTCAAACTGATGCAGGAAGGAAAGGATGAGCAAAGAGACAATATTGCATTTAGCTATTTCAATCATGGAATCACCATGCGCAATGAGCGATATCGCCTCACCCGCTATTTTCGGGAAGAAAATCCGGTGATAGAATTATATGATCACCTGCATGATCCCTTGGAATCCAAAAATATTGCCGCACAACATCCGGAAATAGTGGCCCAATTGATGCCACTTTGGGAAAAAGGAAATACCGGATTATTTGATCAAAAATAAAATTAATAGCTATGAAAGACACCCATTTTGTAATTGTATATATTTTCTTTCTGTTGACTTCCTTTCTTCAGAGCTGTCAAAAAGCAGAGAAATCCCAGGATCAAAGGCTCCCGAATATTATTATAATCATGGCAGATGATATGGGGTATTCCGATATCGGTTTTTTTGGTGCTGAAATCGCAACCCCTAATATTGACCAACTTGCAAAGAATGGGTTGGTGATGACGCAATTTTATAATACTTCACGGTGCTGTCCCAGTAGGACCGCACTGCTTACAGGCCTTTACCAACATGAAGCGGGAATTGGAAATATGGTAGGGGATATGGGCCACCCTTCGTATCAGGGGTACTTGAATGAAAAATGTGTAACCATAGCTGAAGCCCTTAGAAGCAATGGCTATACCACTCTGATGTCAGGGAAATGGCATGTGGGTGGAGAAAGGGCAAACTGGCCCCGTCAACGTGGATTTGACCGCTTTTTCGGCTTCCCGTCAGGAGGAGGTGTTTATTTTTTTCCCATAAGATCAGGAAGGCAAGTGATCTTGGATGATGATCCCGTTCCTTTAGATACTGCCAATTTCTACTCCACAGATGCGTTTACCGATTATGCCATTCAGTTTATCGATGAGCATATGGCCTCAAAAGAAACTGCCAACGCCCCATTTTTTCTTTACCTGCCCCATATTGCTCCCCATTTTCCACTTCAGGCCAGGGAGGAAGACATCCAAAAATACCGGGGATCCTACAAAGAAGGGTTCTCCTCCATCAGAGCAAAAAGATACCAAAAATTGAAAGCATCCGGAATTGTGCCTGAGGGCTTTGAATTGACAGATCCGGATGATCAGGTATTGGACTGGAATGCCTTAAGTGAGGCCGAGAAGGATACTTTTGATCTTAAAATGTCCGTATATGCTGCCCAAATGACGTCTATGGACAGAGGAATAGGCGAGTTGGTTTCACGGCTTAGGGAACATGAAATACTGGATAATACGTTGATCATTTTCCTTTCAGACAACGGCGGGACGCATGAGGCGATTGACAATGCTGAGTTTTCGGGTGGGCCCATTGGATCCAGGAATTCTTTTGTTTCTTACAGTAGGTCCTGGGCCAATGTCAGTAACACGCCTTTCAGGATGTACAAACACTGGGTACATGAAGGAGGAATATCGACACCCCTGATTATGCACTACCCGGCAATGATAAAGGAACCAAAAATTAATCATGAAGTAGGACACATCATGGACATCATGCCCACCCTTTTGGAATTGACTCAAACCGAATACCCTACCTCCTACAAAGGCCATGATATCCTGCCATTAAGGGGAAAGAGCCTACTTCCTCTAATGGAAGGAAATAAAAGAGAAGGCCACGAATACCTGTTTTGGGAACATCAGGGAAACAAGGCTGTAAGGAAAGCAAATTGGAAAATGGTCCAAAAGAAAGGTTCCGGGGAATGGGAGCTTTATGAAATGAATATCGACCGGACAGAATTGAAAGATGTCAGTGGATTATATCCGGATGTGGTGGTGGAGTTGGAGCAAAAATACAATGAATGGGCAGCCGATGCCGGCGTATTGCCCTGGGAGGAAGTGGAAAGCATAAGGAGTAATTGAATTTTCCGGACAATTAATGAAAGGGAATCTTGGGATATTGTTCCAAAACCAACTCAAAGCAGTAGAAAAATCCACCCACGCCACACCGCAAGAATTTGGTAAAGCGGAATGAGGATAGAATTCAGTTTACCTTTAAACGCATTCAAAATTAACATAAAAATGTTGGCATATGAAGAATAACAGCAGAAGGGGTTTCTTTGCAAAAATAGGCATAGGCCTGGCGTCTTTGTCACTTTCAAGTTTCCCCAATGTGGTGGCAATGGCCAGGAAAAGATTGTCCAAAAGCTCTCAAATTTTCTTTACGAATGGATTTAAAACTGCTGAGGTGGACGCTCATTCAGCCCTGCTTTGGACCCGGTTATGTGCCTGGCAAAAGCCTCAGCCTATCAGCCACCAAAGAAATGAGACAGTTTTCCGGCATCCCATTGATTTCGATGAAAATATGCCTGTGGATCAGATGGATGGTGCGGTAAAGGGAATGGCAGGCAGGGTAAGGGTTAAGTTGATGAATAAAGGGAAAACCATTGTTTCAAAATGGTACCTCGCAAAGGAAGAAAATGATTATACAGTCCAGATCCCTTTTGAAAACCTAAAGGCAGAATCCAATTACAATATTATCTGGGAAGCTAAATCAAATAATACAAGGGGTTTGTTTTTTACTGAAGGTGCTTTCCGGACGGCACCTGATCCTTCTACTCCAAATCCCATTCAGTTGGTGACCTCAACCTGTCAATACTTTTGGAGTTATGACAATGACGAAAGGGGGTTTGATACCTATGACAGTATGGGCAGGCTAAAACCCGATTTTTTCGTCCATACAGGTGATTATATATATTATGATAAACCAGGCCCATTGGCAAAAAACATAGAAAAGGCAAGACATAAATGGCACGCCATGGACGGATGGCCTGCCTTGGTGGATTTTTACAAAAACACCCCGATATATATGTTAAAGGATGACCATGACCTTTTGAAGGATGATGTTTATCCCTCATCGGGTTCATATGGAGAACTCACTTTTGAGGACGGTCTGAAAATCTGGAGGGAAAATGCGCCGATCAGGGACAAACCCTACCGTACTTATAGGTGGGGCAAGGATTTACAGATATGGTTGGTGGAAGGAAGGGAATACCGGTCTCCCAATCCCAGTCCTGACAGTGAAGAGAAGACAATTTGGGGAAGCGAACAGAAAAAGTGGTTTGAGGAAACTTTAAAGGCTTCTGACGCCACATTTAAAATCTTGTTTTCCCCCACTCCTGTAGTGGGTCCTGATCGGGAAAAGAAGTCGGATAACCATGCCAACGAATCATTTGAAACTGAGGGCAATTGGCTACGGGATTTTCTGTCAGCATATAAAAACACATTTGTGGTCAATGGAGACAGGCATTGGCAGTATGTTTCCGTTGATGGCAAAACCGGGTTGATGGAGTTTGGGTCAGGCCCGGTAAGTGATGCCCATGCCCAAGGTTGGGATCAGGAAGATGTCAGGGCCGAACACCGGTTTCTAAGAGTAAAGGGCGGGTTTTTAGGAATAAAGGTGGAAAGAAAAACTGGATTACCCATGATTACTTTTACTCACTATGACACCAAAGGGAATATCGTAAATAAAGAAAAAAGGAATGGTTAAGGAATTACCCACTGAACTTCCTCCACAATAAAATGATCAGGGTCAACAGCAAACTTATCAAAATACTGGTTCCCAAAGGGAAATAAAAAGTGAAGTTATCCCGCTTAAAAACCATATCACCGGGAAGCGACCGTAACCCGGAGAATTTGGTAAAACCCCAGAGCAGCAATCCCCCCACGATCAGGATCAGGCCTGTAAAAATCAGTATTTTAGCTATCGTCGGCATTCCGTTTTCCATGGTGCAAAAATAAGGGATTTGATCTTTATTAATTACATTTACTTGATAAGGAAGGGATTCTCTTCTGGAAATATTCCCAAAGAGAGGATGCTCTGAGTTTGAATAAAGGCATTGAAAATACTAAAACCCATTAACCTGATGAAGATTATAACAATAATATTTGCCCAATATTTATTTTTATTGCTGTTTTTAAATAATGCGCAGGCCCAAGAAAAGCCGAACATTATATTCATTCTTACTGATGACCTGGGCTACGGGGATATTGGTGTGTTGTTTCAGAATCAGCGGAAAGCAGATGGAAAACCCGCCCACAGTACCCCTCACCTGGATGTTTTTTCAAGAGAGGGCTTAACCCTTACCCGGCATTATGTACCCGCCCCGGTATGTGCCCCCTCCAGGGCATCCCTGCTTATGGGCCTGCATCAAGGACATGCTGATGTGCGCAATAACCAGTTTGATAAAGCCCTCCCGGACAACCACAACCTGGCCACAGTATTAAAGGAAGCGGGCTACACCACTGCCTTGATCGGTAAATATGGCCTTCAGGGCCTGGAAGGAAACAGCCTTGCCACCTGGGAAGCCTATCCGACCAAAAGAGGCTTTGATTATTTCTTCGGATATGTCAGGCATAAAGACGGGCACAATCACTATCCGGCCCATAAAGTCCCTGAACGCGGTCCTATGGAACTTTATTACGGAGAAGAGGAAATTTCATCCAGGTTATCCGGCTGTTATACAACGGATCTTTTTACGGCCCGTGCCAAAAAGTATATTATTGACCACAAAGCTGAATCTCCCACAAAACCTTTTTTCCTTTACCTTGCTTATGACACCCCACATGCAGGCCTTGAAGTGGCAAGCATGCCCTACCCCGAAGGTGCCGGAGTACAGGGTGGGCTGCAATGGATCGGAGAAGATGGAAACTATATCAATACAGCCAAAGGGGAAGTAAATCAATATATCCACCCGGATTACCGCAATGATAATTGGCCAGAGGTTCATCAAAGATTTGCCAGTATGGTCAGAAGGATTGACAACGCAGTGGGAGACCTGATGCAGTTATTGAAGGATCTGGAAATTGATGGTGAGACCATGATTGTCTTTACATCAGATAACGGCCCTCATCATGAATCGTATGGCTATGGAGATTATGCGCCGACATTTTTTGAGAGCTTTGCCAACTTGGACGGAACAAAAAGAGATACCTGGGAAGGGGGTATTCGAGTACCCACATTTGTTAGGTGGCCAGGTAAAATCAAAGCAGACACTAAAAATCAGACTCCCTCAGGCTTCCATGATTGGTTGCCTACATTTGCAGAGGCGGCGGGTATTCCAGCACCGGCCAATACAGATGGCAGATCTCTGCTGCCCATCTTGAAGGGACAAAGCACTGCTTTTGATGGTAAGGTATATGTCGAATATCAGGTCAATGGTGAAACACCCGCCTATCAAAGTTTTCATGAAACCCATATCGGGCAGAAGCGCGGGGAGATGCAGGTGGTCTACCTTAAGGGATTTAAAGGAGTCCGCTATAACATCCTTTCCCACCGGGATGATTTCAGAATTTACGATACCCAAAATGATCCCGGTGAAATCACTGATCTTGCCGCAACCGATCAGGATTTTGTAAGGCTTCAACAGGACATGAAAAACACTGTGCTCCAATGGCGAAGACCCAATGCATCCGCTGAACGACCTTATGATCGTGTTCCGGTACCCGCAGTAGCAGGAAAGAGGAATCTCAAAAAAGGAATCCATTATTCCCTCTATTCCATAAAATCTCCCTGGGTTCCCTACATCAATCCCCAAAACCAAGATTCCAAGAAAAAAGGTATCCTGCCAAAAATCCAGGTGGTTAATAGCACCGGACAGGAAGAGATGACCGTCGTGTATGAGGGGTTTTTAAAAGTGGAAGAAGAAGGTGAATATATTTTTGATTTTCAAACCAACGAGAGTTTTGTGATGCACATCCATGAGGCATTGCTGTTTGATAAGGACAAGGTATCTGGAAATGAAAAATCAGGAACTGCAAAGGTAAATTTGGCCAAGGGTCTTCATCCGGTAAAGATTGTTTATCAAAATAAAAACCAGGCTGATCCCAAATTTGAAATCAGGTGGAGCGGAAAAAATTTCCAACATGCGGACTTAGAGGTTTTTCATTAAAATTCCCAAAACCAAAACAATGGAAATGCTTTGTTTAAATAGAATTTTTCATGCGGCCAATCCCATGAATTAAAGCATTTTTCAATCAGTTCTTAAACCCTTTAAACTATGCATTCAACCTACAAGTCAACAATTTATATCGCCGGATTATTTTTCTTCATCTCATTTTGCTCCTCGTGTACAAGTTCCGATACTGAACAGGAATATCAACGTCCCAACATTTTGTTTTGTATAGCTGATGATGCATCATTTCCCCATATGAGTGCATACGGGACCACATGGGTCAATACGCCTGCCTTTGACAGGGTGGCCAGAGAAGGTATTTTGTTTATGAATGCCTATACTCCCAATGCCAAATGTGCCCCTTCCAGAGCAACTATTCTTACAGGAAGGAACTCATGGCAACTGGAAGAAGCAGGTAACCACTGGGCTCATTTTCCCGCAAAATTCAAAACCTTTATGGAAGCACTGGGTGAGCATGGTTATTTTACCGGCCATACCGTGAAAGGATGGGCTCCAGGAAATTCAGGTGAAATAAACGGTGAGAATAGACTGCTAACAGGCAAAGCATACAATGAAAGAACACTGGAACCTCCGACCAAACACATATCCAAAGTAGATTATGCTGCTAATTTTGAGGATTTTTTAAATGAAAAACCGGAAGGTGAACCCTTTTGTTTTTGGTATGGCTCTGTAGAACCTCACAGGGCTTATGAGTATGGTTCTTCCCTGCGATATGGAAAATCTACAGATGAAATCGAACAGGTACCTGCTTTTTGGCCTGACAATGACGCTGTCCGGACAGATATGTTGGATTATGCCTTAGAACTCGAATATTTTGATCAGCATATCGAAAAGATGCTTCAACTCCTGGAGGAAAAAGGGGAATTGGAAAACACCATTATTATAATCACTTCCGATAATGGTATGCCTTTTCCCAGGGTGAAAGGGCAGGCTTACGAGATGTCCAACCATCTCCCTCTGGCCATCATGTGGAAAAATGGTATAAAAAACGCATCGC
Organism: Aquiflexum sp.; assembly: GCF_041749095.1. Lineage (GTDB taxonomy): Bacteria > Bacteroidota > Bacteroidia > Cytophagales > Cyclobacteriaceae > Aquiflexum. The sequence goes on from NZ_JBGTCA010000588.1 coordinate 43,847, forward strand.
GAAAAGTCAATGATTTTATCAGCTTCATTGATTTGGCACCAACTTTTCTGGAGTTGGCGGGAATACCTTTTGAAGAGTCTGGAATGGAGGCTGTTGAGGGCAGAAGCCTTACTGATATTTTATTTTCAGATAAGGAAGGATTTATCAATGCTGAAAGAGACCACGTCCTTATTGGTAAAGAAAGGCATGATGTGGGGAGGCCCAATGATGTTGGTTATCCCATCAGGGGTATAGTAAAAGGAAATTTTCTTTATGTGAGGAATTACGAAAATTCCAGGTGGCCTGCCGGAAATCCTGAGACAGGTTATCTCAATACAGACGGCGGAGCTACTAAAACCAGTATTTTGGATATGCGCCGTAGCGGAGAAAATGAGGAGTACTGGAAACTGAATTTTGGGAAAAGAATGGATGAAGAGCTTTATGATATCAGCAAAGACAGTGATTGTATGCATAATCTGACATTGAAACCGGAATATGCCCATATAGCCAATAGTCTGAGGGAACAAATGGAAAATGAGTTGAAACAACAGGGCGATCCCAGAATGTTTGGCAAGGGGTACGTTTTTGATCAATATGAGTATGCCAATCCTGCCGATTTGAATTTTTATGAAAGGTTCATGAAAAACGAGGAGACGAAAGCAGGTTGGGTGAATAAATCTGATTTTGAAACAGATGATTTCGATTAAATCTTAGCAGGTTGTATTTTTCTGATAGTAAGGGAAAGGTTTACCAATTGCCTTACAAAATGAAAAGGGATTAGGTGAAATTTTAAAAAAAATAAATCAGATAGGTTTAATTGTTGGAAATGCGGCGGATTTTAATATTTCGAAATTTCATGTCAAAGGGTCCTTTTCCATCCACACCATGAACCTGCAAACCGATAAATCCTTTAGGATGGGTTTTATAAACCGCTTCATTGGTATGGTCCTCTATCTGATGTTCGTTCACCCAGGTTTGAATACGGGGGCCTTCGGCAAGGATCCGGAGTTCATTCCATCCGTGATTACGGTAGTGTGGATGACCGTCTTTCATCAACTTTTCAGAAGACATCCATCCTGTCCCCAATGCTTCTCCATATAAAACGCCGGTGGTAGGGGAATATCCTTCAGGCGTCAGCAATCCCTGACCGTGATTTTGCCTTATTTCAACCTGTGGGCCATACACCCTGCCTGCACTTTCATTGTAGTGATCACCATGTTTGAGTGGCTTGGCGGAGGACCTGATCTGAATTCCCGAATTGGTAATGCTATCAATCATGATTTCCAGTTTCAGTTCAAAGTCCCCGAATTCTTCTTTTGTGCAGAGAAACGAATTATTACTTCCTTCGACAGTCCGGCCCACTATGGCACCATCTTCTACAATAAATTGATGGAAGCCATTCAAGTGGACCCACCCGTCCAGGGATTTCCCGTCAAAAAGTGACATCCAAGTGCTGGAGGGAGATGCAGGCTGATTTTCTTTAGGTTCCGGCAAGGCAAAGGCAATGACGGAATCGCCGGACTTGGTGGCATTTTTCCCTCCGCCCCCTGCAGTGACCACAAGGTATTGCCTGCCATTGATCATGAAAGTGCTTGGTATGGAATAACCTCCTGCAGGCAATTGGTATTCCCATAATTCTTTGCCAGAATAGGATTCAAAAGCCCTGATCTTTTCATCCGGAGTTGCAGCTATGAAAACCACCCCTCCTGCAGTAGTCACGGGCCCACCAAAATTGGCGGAACCGGTATTGCGGATTCCCTTGGCTGCCAATTCCGGATATTCTCCCAAAGGCACTTGCCAAAGTATTTCCCCTTTATTCAGGTCCATAGCACTAAGGGTACCCCACGGAGGGGAAATGGCAGGGGCACCATATTGATCTTTGAGGTATTTGTATCCGTCAATAACAAACCTTGTTTTTCCGGAATTCCCCGTTTTATTGTCTTTTTGACTGATCAGTTTTTCCTGTAAGGCCGGGTTACTTTTAAGAAAAGTTACCAAAGCTTTGGCCTCCTTTTCAGAAAGGTGATTGAAGGCCGGCATCAGGTTACTCCCCTGACTGATGGTTCGATAAATTTCCTTATCATTTAAAGACAGGCCTTGTAGAGAAGGGTGAACCGGTGGGTTACCCTTCAAATCAGCGCCATGACAGACAGTGCAATGACTTCGGTATAAAGCCGCACCCATTTCTGCGGGCTCAGAGTAAGTGTCTTCCATGTTGTCACTGACTTCCAATAGTCTGTTGATACTGGGCAGTTCATTGGCATTCACGTACAAAATATTCAGAAATGGGTCAAAAGCTCCACCTCCCCATTCTACCCCTCCAAGATGTCCCGGCAGCGAGATTGTCCCCTTTACTGAAGGAGGTGAATAAATTCCCCCCAGATCATATTTACTAAACTGCTCCAGCGCATAGGCATGGGATTCGGGTGTCACTTTACTGATATCTGCCTTTGTTAGAGTTTGCCGAACCAGTGGAGGTGGTTTTATAGGAAAAGGTTGTGTAGCCCAGGTTTCTTCGCCCGGAACTTCAGAGAATGGAATGGGGCGTTCTTCTACGGGAAACAAAGGCTCTCCCGTATCCCGGTCCAAAACAAACGTCAAGCCCATTTTTGTCATTTGTACGACAGCATCCTTTTGCCCATCTGGCATGTTAAGAGTGACAAGTATAGGGGCAGGAGGATTGTCATAATCATAAATATCATGTCGGACGGTCTGGTAATGCCATTTACGTTCCCCCGTGGCAGCATCCAGAGCAATGACACAATTGCCAAACAGGTTGATGCCTTTTCTGAACCCACCATAAAAATCGTTGGCAGGAGAACCCGTAGCAAAAAATACCCAACCTCTTTTTTCATCCAATGAAAATCCCCCCCAGGGGTTTGCTCCACCGTACATTTCCCCTTCGACCCACTCCCAGGTGTCGTGTCCAAACTGGCCTTCTTGTGGAATGGTATGGAAAACCCACTCCAATTCCCCGGTGACAGCATTATAAGCCCGGACATGTCCCGGCGTGGAGTGGTAATCTTCAGGAACTTTTGAACCGATAATCAAAAGGTTTTTATATATGATACCCGGTGTGGTCACCTCTATATAAGCTTTGTCCTCATCCATTCCCAGATTTTGTGTCAGTTGAATATGGCCTTTCCCACCGAAAGAGGAAATAGATTCACCTGTTTTTGCATCAATGGCATAAACCCGGTCTCTAACAAAGAGGAATATGCGCTGTCCTTCCTCTCCTTCCCAATAGGTAACACCCCGGTTCCTGCCTCTAAGTACTTTTTGATCCTTATTGTATTTGGAAGATTCAAAAACCCAGATTTCCTCACCGGTCACCGCATCTAAGGCTACTGCATTTAGCGCCGGTGTAGAAAAGTACATTCTCCCGTCAATCACAATGGGATTGCTGTACATATTTGAATTTTCGTCGGCATCTCCGGTACGGTATTCCCAGACCGGTTCTAAGGTATGTACATTAGCAGCATGGATCTGGCCCATTTCTGCATATTGATTGGCCTTTTTATCTCCTCTGTAAATTCCCCATTCCAAATAATTGTCCAGTCGATCATGGGTCTGATTTTCTGATGGGAGCTTTTCTTTTGGATCCTGACTAAAATTGCAAGCCTTTAAAATCAATAGTAAGAGGAAGATGGTATAATATGAATGTTTAAATGGCCGGAATTTGAAGGTCATATATGGATAGTTATTTGTTTTTCTAACTGGAAAGATCTGGAAAAATGGATATCCGCTTCTTTGCCAGTAACCCAATATTCTACTACAGACGGAAGACCGAAGTCGGAAGACCGATGTACCGTACATTTCAATCTCCTAGCAAGAATTATATTGAATTGACATTTTACTGGCATCATTGAGTACATACATATCCTGTGATCAATCAATCGCTTTATAAAGAAGCTGCTTCCCCATTACAAGTCTATTAATAATTTGGCTTTATCACTGTCCATAAATGGGATTTGGAGTTGCCAGGTTTTTCCCTTTGAATTCACTTTAATCCTGATATCTTTTTCACTTTCCGAGATGATGGCTGCTTTCACCATGGGAGTTTCCTTTTCGGATGGCATAAGTATCCACACAAAGGTAGCGGTTGCCTCAATTTCGGTAGAATAAATACCGGTGGTGTTAGGCCCGAATATATTGTATTCAGGACTGTACCAGCCCTGGATTTCGGGGTCTTCCTGACCTTTTACAAAGCTAATGTCAAAATTATGTCCACCCACCGGAATCACAGCAAGGTTGCCTTTTTCATTGTTGGTTTTGACCATTTGTTTCGATTGTTCCACTACTGATTCGGGATGCCAATGCCATAGAGTTTCAATATTTCTGGGCCTGTCTGTATCGACTTTATCCACGACCACCCAAAATTCACCCCTTACATAAAAAAGAGTCCTAACATGCCGGGCCGTTCCTTCCAGGTCAATAAAATCATCAAAGAAATGGGAGGCGTAATCATAATCTTCTGCAATTTTGAAGTGCTCTTCTCCAATGGGTTCACTGGCATGTGTGGGACCTGCGGACTGACCTTTTCCATCAATCAGGATCAGGTTATGGCTTTGCGTTCCTTTGGCATAAGGCCGGAATTTTTCTGCTATCTCACCGGTATAGGCAAACCGGCCGGCATCCACCAATAAATCCCTGCCATAGGCAGCGACGGAAAGATGCAGCTTATCATTGTGTTGGTGCCCACTGCCCCAAGGTCCCACATCGAAAAAAGACCAATGCGCATCGGCATCAAAACCACTTCTCGATACCAGATGACCTGCCCAGGGAAAGAAATAGGATGGGCCATCCATCGGCCTGATGCCGGTCTGCCCATTAGTGGCAATAAACGCCCAATCGGCATGGTCAAATTGCGCTGCTCCTTTTAAGATGAGATCGCGGTCACTGCCCCTATCGCCGTCATTATTCAATATACGGTGGCCATCCGGCCTGACAGCATGGGCAATGTAGGCATACATGTTTTCTATGGTTTGGTTAAAAAAATCCGGTAAAGGCTTATTGGCCTTTTCACAAATGGATTTAAACAGTTTAAAATTTGCCAAGGACACATTATGGTAATGAGAAGTCAATTCGGTTTGCACCCCGTCGGGATAAACCTGGTCCTCCATGCTGGCAGTCATGGCACCAATGGAATAGTCCAACCAACTGTCAGACTCCCTGAATTCAGGAAAGTGCGCAGCAATGGTCGCCAGTGCTGAAATCTCCATGGTCAACCAATTATTGCCCCCATGAAAATTTCTACTGTAATGGGCATGGTCAGGCAAACTGCTCAAGATCAAAAGCCGGGTGGCGGGTTGCAAATAGTCACTGCTAATCAATCCATAAAAAATACGGGTCCAGGCTTTGGCCCTGGCCGCTACTTCCAGTCCCCTCCAAATGGATTCCGAGCCTTTTTGATCAGGATAAGGCATACTTTTGATGATAAAATCCCTTAAGAAAGCATCCAGGTATTCCGCATATTTGGGGTTGCCGGTTTCAAAATAAGTATTGAACACCTCCAACAATTGGCTGTGCCGGTTGGAAAGCCAGGCCCATTCCCGGTCATTGTTTGGACCTTTGTAATACCAGTCCCTATGACCATCATCTCCTACAGGAACCTGCCCCCTTACGTTTTGGATAACAAAGACATTGTTCAAAATTTTATCGGTTGAGGCTATGGTTTTATTGGTTTTGCCGGGTAGTTGTTTTATCAGTTCAGGTGCATTCCCCGAAGTTTTATAAAAATCCAACAATTCTTTGCCGGCACTTATCATATCACCATGCACATAAGCTGCCTTTACCTTTTCCAGACCAGGGCGATCCATATTGATCTGTTCGAATAGATTTTTGATGGTTTCCGGATAGGTTTCATTCAAATCCTCAACTGTGGAAATTTCCTTCCAATTTCTTTGGGCAAAGAGACTGATACTTATGGTTAAGAAAAAACCTGTAAACAGTAAAATTCTGATTCCTTTTAACATTTTCCTTTGTTGATGATTTTCAGACTAATATTGACTTTTAAGTTTAGGAGAGGATTAAAACCTGACAGGTTTTTTACTTTTCCTTGAATGATTTTACCACATGTTAGATACCAAACCTGTCAGGTTTCCTCCCTCACTAATATACCATATTCGGTAATTGCTTAAAACCTGACAGGTTTTTAACTTTTCCGAGAAAGATTTTTCAGATGTTTGACACTAAACCTGTCAGGTTTACCTTTTTCCTCATTTCACCACAAACTTCACCTTGTCCTTAGGGTTGGGATTTTTCATTTCAAGATTGATCCGGTAGATATTGTCACCCCATTTGGTGATGATACCCTTGTCCTCAGGTGCGGTCAATGGGATCTTTTCAACAGATGCCTCCATCTTTTTTTCATCATAGGTCAAGGTAAAATCCCTTTTTTGTCCATCCCCATCCATAAATGGAATGGTCAAGGTTCCCGGCTTAGTTACCACGGCAGGATAGATGGTCATCAGGTGCTGGGTGATGTGATTGGCATCTGTCAGATCATAATCATCGGTTATCGTGACCTGCTTTCCCCGGTCCAGGGTCAGGGTCCTTTTCCAGCTATTGATGCCGGCCTCATCAGGATAGGCCCGGGAAATGTCCAGGGTCATGCCCGGACTGTTTCTTTTGGCCTGATGAGAAACCTGTGTAGCTTTAAATTGGCTACCGGGAAGCTGGGTTTTGCCATTCACCGTAGGTAAGTTATGGTAGTCTGAGCGGTTGTACCAGATGGTGTACCTGTCATCACTGAAGGTTTTACGGGTATAGGTTCCACGCCCTACGTCGATCAATAAAGGATGTCCATTATAATAGACCACATAATTGCCTATGTCATTGTGGTTATGGCTTTCATCGTTGTGCCCACCTTTAGCTGCCAGGAAAAACCCATCACTGCTACCTTCATGGTCCCTGGCTACCAATACCTGGATATCCTTAAGCCACACATCTTTTGGCAGGGGCAATCCTTTTTCGGCGTTTTTAAACTCATCCTGAATAAAAAGCTCAAACAAATTGCGAAAATAATGAAACCGGGGAAGTGTGGTTTGTTCGGGGTCCCGATAATATGCCCCAAATTTCATCATATCCGGATCCCGGATGTCCTTACCATACCGATAAATCATGGCCGCGGACATGGTCGGCTGGGGATCTGCATCAGCAAAGTTGAGAAAATAATCCTCACTGATCTGTGCCCTGTAAATAAATTTACCCATGTTCTTCACCTTTTCATCTTCCAATACATATTGAAAGGCTTCATCAGTAGCCAGGTTGAGCAGGGAAATATTGTCATAAAGGGAAGCCGCCGCAGCCCCCCAATAGCTGGGGCCTTCATCACAACCGCCATCCTGGGGATAAGGATTCAGAAATTCATCCAATACCTCCATGGCCTTATGGACCAAAGCTGTCCTTTTGGCCGGATCATTTTCAAGCAACAAAGCCGCATTGATCCAATTGGAGCATATCCATGGATTCCAGTTGTTGGGTGGCCTGCCATTGGCATTGGCGGACATCCAGCCGTGGTGCTGTTTCATCAGCGGTTCAAAAATCCGGTTTTGTGTCTCATACCTTATTCTTTTCCGGATTTGGGGCGAAACTTCATCAAATCTTTTACCGAAGAAATAGTCTGCCCAGGCCAGGTAGGTTGCAGTCTCCGCTGCAAACAAGTCCACAAATGGTTTGGAAACATCTATTAAACCGGAATGTTCTTTGGTTTTGGGCAGATGGGCAGGCACACCCCAAAAGGATTCCTCACAGATGGACCACACACCATTGATGATGGGATCTATAAACCTGCCCTTATTTTCATAAATTTCAGCCATGATCATGGTACCCAATACCTTCCTTTTCTCAAATGAGACGGCCTGGTATTCATCCCTGTCACCTGTTCTTTCAATAAGTAAGGATTTTGTGGCCGGGATATAGGGCCAATCATAATCGATGTATTCATTGGCGGACTGTAAGTATTTCTCCAGGAGAGACTGTTCAGCTTCCTTCCAGGCTTTCCGGTTTTCCAGTTTGGGGAAGGGTTTCCATTCCGCATAAGGTATCAGCACTGCCGATAATTCATTTTTCGAATATTTCCCGCTTACCAGGTCCTGGGCCTGGGTGTTATGGAAAAAAGATAATAGAAGATATAATAAGGTTATTTGTAAATATTTCATGTTATTCCGGGTTTTTTTTGGTTGAAGGAGAATGGCAATATGAAGTAAGTTAAGAATAATTTTTTATCCGGGCACCTTGTTTTTTGCCTGGATTTTTTTGATAAAGGGAAGGGAGATGCTGATGTATAGGATCAAAAAGGCCTTCCAAAAATTTCTCAAAGATTATAATCAAAAACAACTACCCCTGGGTCTTTATCCACAGTGATCCCAAATATTCTTTTATTGGCTTCATCCACGGTAAAGGCACTGATTGGGGTATCCAGGTTAAATAGTGCGCGGACTTCCCCGTTTAGGTCAAACACAAAGATTTCCGTTTCCCCTCTTCCCAATTCCATTATTTCTTGGTCTGTTTTTCCGGAATACAACCCAAAGAGGAAATCATCCCCCAGAAAAGCATCCATGTAAGCCAGAGGTTGATCCGACTGGACTATGGGAGATTGATTACCGGCTGAACCGGCAACTTTGAATTGAGGGATATGACTTAGCGGGCCATCGATTGAAATGATAACACCACTCATTTTGTCTAAAATTTCCAAATGGTCCCTAAGTATACATGCTTTCAGGAATTTGTTGGTTTTGGGGTTTCCCATTAACTTCCCTTTGTGCAGGGAAGCTATTATTTCGTCCGAGTAATTTCCCGGTATCGTATTTTTCCATTTTCCATAACCTTTTAATCTTGTGCCGTCTATTTTAAATTCCACAAATTTGTCCTCTCCCCTCACCAGATAGGTCATCATTGTGCTATCTGAGCTCCATGTCAGGCCCATGGCCAGGAAAAAATCTTCCTTTTGTTTTATTTGGCGTACGGCTAGCTTTTCTGGTGTTTCCTTCAAGGGATACTGGGAAAAAGTCTTGGCAGTAAGACTATAAGTCCAGAAGTAGTCCGGATCAAGACCACTTTCTATCGCCCATACCGAAGGTGTCTCCCCCGGGCCATATCCAATCACTCCCATGGGATACAGGTATTTCCAACTATCTGTGTCAATAATATGCGAGAGGTATCCATTCTCCGATTTATCAGAAATAACCAACTTATCTTGTTTGAACAATAAGCTTCCCGGCATTATTATTTCTTCAAAAACATGTTTTTTTCCTGGAAGAAGAAAGACTGCAGGGAGACTGGACATGTCAAATCTTTTTTCTGTGGAGCCCTGCCCCTGTTTTGGAGCCTGGCATGCCCAAACCAAGAATAAACATAAACCACCAACCGAACCTAGCCATTTTTTTCCGCAACTAGGGCAGCATTTATTCTTTTTTAAAGAATAAATGCTGCCATTCATGGTTTTAATCCCACTCATGTCCTGTACAGGTAGTGGCTCAATCGATTTTTTTTGAATTCTCCCATGCATTTCCATCTTTGTCTTCACAGAAAATGGTATAATTTCTTGCACAACACACAAACTGACAGCCCCCATCAGCTTCTGCATCAAACGAATTAAACAACCCAATGCTCATGGCCACCACTCCCGCAGCCATAGCGGATTTCTGCAATGTCATTTTCTTTTTCATGATTGATATGTTTTAAATTTATACATGAATTAAACCTATCCATAAAAAACTAAAAATAAAACAGGAATAATTCTGTTTCCCGTGAACGGTATGGATTATCCCGTGAACGGACCGTTTTTTCCCGTGAACTGGAATTTAGAGTAGGTAAAGCGAATTCTTAAGCAATAGAGGGTTAATGGCTTTCAGGTTTTTCGGTGACAACTTCTTTTCGGTTTCATAAAGTATCTTTTGAATTCTCCCCTACATTTTTCCCCTTCAAAAGTACCTTCAAATAAATTGAAATAAGAGATAGGACTATTTTCCCCTGTGGATTTGATTGGTCCGGTGCTTAAGTTGAACAAATTCCCTTTTAAGTTCAGACCATTTGGATTTGGCCACCCTCAGTCGAATATCGTTTAGCATCGTTATTTCTCTTTCCTTACTGTGGATGGATTGTATTAAACCACTATTGGCCAAGCAGCTTCTGTTGATTTTTTTGAAAACGGAAGGCAATTCATTTTCCATCCTTTTTAGGGAAGAGCAGCAGGAATGAATAGACCCATCCAAACAATGTATGGTAACCACATAATCATCTACGGAAATATGAGTGACCAAGTGCATGTCCAGTTTTACTACCTTATGGTTACATTTTAAGAAGTAGAAGTTGCTTTCCATAAAAATAAAGAATAAAAAGGTTCAACTATTTCGTTAAATTAAAAAAAAAAAAAACATATGACTTCAAATTATTTTGCATTATTTTTTGATTAATAATTCAAAATAACATTATATATACCCATAAAATTTTATAATTAAAATCTTTTATTTGATTTTTATATTATAAAAATCCATGATTTTTAAAGTAGGTCTCTGTAAATATTTTCCAATTGCCTACCTAAAAGGGTGTTGTTAAATTTTCTGTTCACGAATTCCCTGCCTCTTTCCCCCATTTCCCTACGTGCCTTTGGGTTTTCAATAAGCAGCTCCATTTTTTTTACAAGTTCATCGATGTCCTTCTCTGGCACCAAATATCCTGTAATACCATCCATCACCCCCTCAGGGATTCCATTGTGCAAGGTAGCCAACACAGGTAATCGCATGGCCTGTGCCTCCTGCAGCACCAGCCCTTGACCTTCCGAATTGCCATCGCTGCCCGTTATACTGGGCAGGACAAAAATATCGGACTTCCTATAAAAATCAATGATGGCATCCTTCTTTTTGGCCCCGTGAAAAATTACCCTTTCTTCCAATACGAGTAATGCTACCTGTTCCTTCAAAGGCTCCATCAATTCCCCGTCCCCCACGATGTCATAATGGATATTAGGGTATTGTTCCACAAGAAGGTGAAATGCCGAAATGGAATAATACAACCCTTTTTTCTCCACTAACCTGGCAACGCTCAATAGGCGTATGCAATCGCTGTCTGTTTTCCTACTGGAGAGAATAAATTCATCGGTGTTCACAACTATGGGCAATACCTCCAACTTGTCCCGGTCAAACCCCACGGAAGCTGCTTTTTCCCTGATATAATTTGAAATGACGATAAATTTATCGCAACTGTTAAAGAGGTTCTGGTAATAGTTTTTTCCCATGGTATGATGGGTGATATCATATCCGTAAAATGTGGTGAGCATTTTCCCTTCCAAAAGCCCCAGCGAGGCCACAAATACCGCCCTTAACCCGGTAGGGCCAAAATGACAATGGATAATATCATATTTCCTTTTTGGTATAAATGGATAAATCAGGGAAATCAAATAAAACCGACGGAGCATATCCTGGTTGCGATAGAAGTCCTGCGCCTTGAGTAATTTAACCACAGTACGTAGTGTCGGTTTTACGTATACCAACCCCGTGAATTTTATCCATGCCCAAATTTTGTTTTGGGGCACTATAGGGGGATAATTGGTGCGACGGAGTAAGCGCAATTGGTGAATATCCCGGTGCATGTCTTTTTCCCCGGACCTTCCAACCGGGAAAACATCCACTTCGTGTCCTGCATTCAGCAGGAAGCTCAATTGATTGACCACAAAGGTTTCCGATAATTTTGGGAACCGCTCCACAAAGAAGGCAATTTTTAATTTTTTTTGACTATTGTTCATTATCAACTTATGTTTTTATAACCAATTAATGTCCGAATATCTCCCGCAGATATCGCAGATCTTTGCAGAGTACATCCGCAGTAACCAGCGTACGCTACGGAAAAACTATAGTCAAACTATTTCTGATGAGACATTATTTGGTTTTTTAGGGGTTGGAAGGAATGCCGGGAACTTAAGTGGTACCTGTCATTTTTTGAAAGTTGTTCGTGAGTGCCTTTTGCGATGCACATAAAATCCCCCTCCAATTGATAGATATGATAATCGTGGGAGAGAAATGAAATGGTGGATTTTAGTTCTTCCTTATTCAGGTGTTTTATCTCTATGAGAAGGAGAGAGGGTTTAAACCTGCTTAAATCCAATTGCCGAAGTATTTTCCAGTCGTACCCTTCGCAATCGATGCGCAGTAGGTCAATTTGTTGGATGTGGTGCTTTTGAAACAAGGCTTCCAAGGTAATCCCCTGTATTTTTTTGGAAACGATAAACGGTTCCAGGATGCCATTCAGGTGTTTCCTGATATGGTTTTTGTCAAAGGAGCCCAATTGGTCATACCATTCAGGAATATTGCCCAGGATATATTTTGCCTTTTTGTCCACCCAGTAAAAGTCCTGGACACTACCCTCGTTAATCGCCGAGTTTTCAAACCTAAATCTTGATGTTTCCGGGTAATGGGCCTTTAGTTTTTCAAATAGATAAGGGACTGGCTCCACAAAAAGGACATCCCATTTCGGGTTTTTTGAAATGGCCTGATGCAGGGGATCCTTGGTTTTGCCGTCATTGGCTCCAATTTGTACCACCATCCAGGGTTTTTTAGCCCCACATTTTTGGATCCAGTAGGCTACCTGGGTTTTTATCCCGGATGATGACCTCAGCTTTCCGAGGATATTTGGCAATTTGTTCAAAAAAGAGACCATTCCTTAACTTTTTTGGTTAACTCTTCCTTCCCGAGGGATTTAATATTTAGGATATCGCTCCATTTTCCCTGATCCTCCCGAACACTATGAAAGCCACTATTAATGCCTCGGGGGTGGGACAGATGGAATAGTGGCCCGTCTATTTATACCCCATGCCTTTCCACCTATGAAGCCTTTCACCATCTTCCCTTCCCCATCCGTAAAAATCGGGATTTTCAAGCCCTATGTCCATATAGTCCTGCCGATTGGCCATAAATGCCCCTCCTATTGGCTCGGGACCATATAATGGGGTCATTTTCCCTCTTTGAGATAACAGCATGTCAATATTCCTTTCTTTCACATAAATCTCCCTTAAAATGAAGCCGGTATCCAAAAACTCATTGGCATAGGAGAAGACGAAACTGGATCGGCCTTCCTGTAGGTGTTGAATGCCTTCCTTAATTTGCTCAGGGGGGATGATGACGTCACAGTCCCATACGGCTACATAAGGAGTAGAGGATAAGGTTACCAATTTGTTGATGTATTTCGTCCGGTGAAAGATATCGTCCCTGTCCTCTGTGAATCTGTAAACTGCTTTCGTACCGATTAGGGAAGGCAAAATTCCTGTAGAATAACTATTCGATTCATATATCAAGATGGGGGAGTGGAAATGACTCCTCAAAAAATCGACCACAACCAGAAGGTTTTCCAACCGGAGTATAGAGTCCAACCTAATGGGAATAAGAAAACTGACGTCTTTCATAATGGGATCATTTTTGAATGATGGTTTTTTCTTTGGATAGATGGAGAATAGAAAAGTTAATCCCTGTTATGCCATACAGCAAGCCCAGTTCATGGTCAAGGTTGTTAGAAAGGTATTCCCAATATTCGGACCTTTCCAAATGTATAAAAGCTTCCCAAATGTTGTCCTTCTGGTCAAAAATCCCATCAAAATCCCCAAAGTCCGACTTCATTTGATGATCTAATAATATCAATCCCGCCAGTCCGTTTTCCACATACAGGCTTTTGTTGTTAAGCCCAAATCCGGATAAGGGAGCATCAATTAATCTTTTTTGAAGGAGTCCGGTATGAGGCTTCCAATCGGGTACGGCTAGTCGGTTAATTGCCCAATACATATTCAGGCAGTTCCCAAGGTTTTGGGGGAGGGTGGAAAGGACCAATGGTGTTATGTCCTTTAACATCCTATGGGTTTTTTCAGGAAGTAGGCGACTGTCTTGGATTACGGCCAGTATAGATAAGTAATTGGGCAGGTCCCAAAAAAGGTTAAATTGTTTAGGTTCGGAAAAATTGGCTTTTTGAGCTTCTACTAAGAAGTGGAGGCGGTTTAGAAGCAGGATAGCCAAAGAAGTGAATATTTCCCGGTAACCCTTGGTAGGGGGCTGACCAAGAAGGGGAGTCAACCTATCCAACACGTAAAGGAAATATCCAAGTAACCCTCGTTTTAGCCCGAATTCAAGTTCTTCGGATTTTTCGCTGATTACCTTAAAAAGTATGTTGTCAATCTGTTCCAACAATTCATTGGCTTCTCCCTCCACAGCGCCTTTTTTAATGAGTTGGTGAATACCCCAGGCTATTCCAGCCAGTCCATTGTCAAAATAAGTGGGAACCGGGTTTTGGTGGACGAAGGTATACACCTCCTGAAGAATATTTTCTGCTGACTGTCCATATTTGGGGTTTTTATTGTTTTGAAAGGCTTCAAAAAAGTAAAGGCAAGCCCCCATTTTCCCCTTAAAAAGTCACGGGGTATCCAGTTTTTGATAATGGGCAAACAAGAGTTCATCCAGTTTATGCTGTATTTCCGCTGCCTTATTCATCCTTAAGTTTAACGGGGTGGTAGAGTTTGTTTTTCAAAGTACCCAGCTCCTCAAACACAGGTCTCCAGCGCATGGTCCCGTCAGAGAGTATACCCTTGGGGTTGGGCGTGTTTTCCAGATAGAACCTGTTTTCAAAACCATCCGGCACGAATTCCCCCTTACCTCCGAAGTCGCTGATTGAAAGCCCGCTTTCGTAGAGCAGGGTGGGGATCAGCACCTCGTGGTGGCCGCACCACTT
>NZ_JBGTCA010000589.1:0-7423 GCF_041749095.1 Aquiflexum sp.
TCGGATCTGAAATCATTCCCATTGCAATACCTGTAACAGGAGATTTGATTTGAATACCTGCATCCATCAGAGCCAAAGAACCTGCACAAACAGTCGCCACCGAGGATGAGCCATTTGATTCTAAGATATCAGATACAATCCTTATTGTATAGGGGTTATCATCTCCTGAAGGCAATACTTTTTTCAATGCCCTCATGGCCAAATTGCCATGCCCTACTTCTCTCCTTCCAGGACCTCTGTTTATTTTTACCTCTCCGGTAGAGAAGCCTGGGAAATTGTAATGAAGAAAAAATTTATTAAAGCCTGAAAACATGGCGCCATCTACCATTTGTTCATCCATTTTCGTACCTAAAGTACAAGTAGTGATAGATTGCGTTTCACCTCTTGTAAAAATGGCTGAACCATGTGCTGATGGTAAATAATCCACTACAGACCAAATAGGTCTGATTTCATTAAGCTTTCTTCCATCCAGCCTTTTCTTTTCATTCAAGGTCAGGTTTCTGGCAGCTTCCTTATGAATTTTCCAAAAATAAGGACTGATTAAACCGGTTTCAAATTCATGCTCTTCTCCAAGACTTTCAACAAAACCTTCTTTGATGGCTTTGATCAAATCGGATCTTTCAGATTTGTTGGCAAGTTCTCTTGCTACCACCTCATAACATTTGCCATAAAGTTCAGCATGCATTTTTTCATACAATGCCGGATCAGATTTTTCGTGGTTATATTCTCTTTTAACCTCCTTACCTACAGCTATGGTCAGCTCTTTTTGAATCTTACAATGTTTTTTGATCTCTTCATGGGCAAATTGAAGGGCCTCAACCATTTCATCCTCAGAAATCTCGTTGGCTTCACCTTCAACCATCAAAATATACTCCTCAGATCCAGCTACTATAAATTCAAGTGAAGCAGTTTCGAGTTGCTTCGGAGTAGGATTAATAATCAGCTTACCATTTAATTTTCCAACTCTTACCTCAGATATAGGGCCATTGAATGGAATATCGGATACAGCCAAGGCTGCTGAAGCTGCCAATCCGGCAAGGCAATCAGGTACAATGTCATCATCTGCGGACATTAATGTAATGGCAATATTGGTGTCAGCATGGTAATCGTCCGGAAAAATAGGTCTGATCGCCCTATCTACAATACGGCTGATCAAAATCTCATAATCAGAAAGTCTTCCTTCCCTTTTCAAAAAGCCTCCGGGTATTTTACCTGATGCAGCAAATTTTTCTTGGTAATCTACAGACATGGGAAGGAAATCTACTCCTTCTGAAGCCTCTTTTTTAGAAACTACGGTGGCAAGCAACACTGCTTTGCCCATTTTCACAACAACCGCTCCATCAGCTTGCTTTGCCAATGCACCGGTTTCAATAATGATTTCTCTACCATCCTCAAGGACAATAGTTTTTGAAATTACGTTTGGTAACATAAATTTTGGTTAAGAATAATAATGTAAGTATAGATTTAAAAGTAAGGCTTAATATCGGGGGAAATAAAAAAGTAAGGTTCTCCCTTGAGAACCTTACATTAAAATGATTACTTTCTAATTCCTAAGTCAGCAATTACAGCTCTATATCTTTCAATGTCGTTTTTGACAAGATAATTGAGAAGACTTCTTCTCTTACCGACTAATTTTAAAAGACCCAATCTTGATGAGTGGTCTTTTTTGTTTGTTTTCAAATGGTCAGTTAAGTGCTGAATTCTATAGGTAAACAACGCAATCTGGGATTCCGGTGAACCTGTATCTGTATCCGCTTTTAACCTGCCATGATTTTTGAACAACTCTGATTTTTTCTCTGTAGTTAAATACATGCCTAGTTAATTATTTAATATTAAAACAATCGCAAAGATATAGCTATTATTTTGATTTTAAAAATCAGGTTTGAAATTTTGAATATAACCTATTGTATCCGATTTTAAGGCTTTTGAAGAATTCTGTATAGGTATCCGGTTCAAATAAGCGGGCGTCTTTTCTTGCCTGCTTGAGAAAGAACATTCCTATTGGAATTAGGACCAAAATTGAAAACCAAGTTCCGAAAAGAGGATCCGTCAAACCTTCTTTGGCCCACTTCTCTCCTGTTATCGTCAGCATGTAATAAATGATGAAAAAGATAATGGACATCAACACAGGCATTCCCAAGCCCCCCTTTTTAATAATTGCACCTAAAGGTGCTCCGATCATAAACATCACAATGCAGGCAAATGCAGTGGTGTATTTTTGATACCATGCAATTTCAAACCTTCGATACTCTCTTTCAAGGTTGTCAATTTGGGAAAGTTTGGTATTGAAATTATTTTTGATCGTTCTGGCATTATTCATACCGATGGTTGCAGCACGGTTTCTATAACCCCCATTCTTGATGATGGAATCCATCAATGATTTTTTTTCAGGTGTAAATCCTGTGAAATCCTTTGCGCCAATTCCCGGGTTTTGAGGACCGGTCACCTTTCTAGGTGTTTCTGCATCTCTCAAACTATCAAATTTTTCCATTTTGATCAATGAATCCATAGATGCACTCATTTCCAAGTTATTTTTGGTAATCAGGTTACTTCTTGGCCTTTGTTTGGCTATTTCTTTCGAAATGACTGATGACGTCTCAGATGGAATTGAAAATGAGTCATTTTCCATTTCAGTGATTCCACTAATACTGTCCAGATTTTGGATGATTGTTTCGTTCTCGGCGAAATATGTAGAATCCGAACTTGAAAGTGCCGCCACTCCTCCAATTGTATCCACACTGATTTCATTGGAAGCCTGCTTTTCCAATTCCAGTTTTTGCTTTGCCATAGCTTTGGCAATTCGGATTGAATCATCTCTCTCCTTTCTGGAAAGGATATCAACCGGGGGAGTAAGTTTTCTGTTTCTTGTAAAAAATGGAAAAGAAGATTCTGTGTTTATATAATTATAATAAACTATCTGATTGATTTCAGTGAACATAGAATCTAAGCCTGATTTCAATTGAGATATATTTTTTATTGACCGGTTAGTTGACCACAGGTCTTCAGGGGTTCTGTTCATCTGAAAAGATTCCAGATTGAATATAATCTGATTTTCTGAAAAACTTGTTCTGCTAAAATCCACGGGTTTCTCAGTGATACCTCTTTGGGACCTTGATTCCTTATAACTTGTACCATGATATAAAGTCATACTCATGTAACTTTCATTGAAAAAAGGCTCCATTCGGCCCGAATCTGCCAGAATAACATTGATATTTCCCTGACCTTCGGTATGGTTGTAAATGATGATATCCCTTAACCTAATTTCATCCATTTTTTGATTTACTTTGATGCTGTAATTTGGAATACCACTATAAAAAACCCCTTCCTTGATGTCAAGAGCAGGTGATTTCATTCTGATGTCATATAGAAGGCTGAAAGTTTTAAGGTTCACCTTGGGAACAAGATAATTGTTGGAGAGGTAAGCAAGAATACTCAGGAAAAAAACAAAAATGCCAATTGGTCTCAAAGCCCTCAGCAACGAAATACCACTGCTTTTCAATGCGGTGAGTTCAAAATGTTCACCCAGATTACCAAATGTCATTAAGGAAGACAATAGCACTGCCAATGGCAATGCCATAGGAGAAATGCTGATCACAAAATAGGAGAACAATTCCATGTATATCCAAAAACTAAGCCCTTTGCCAAATATTTCATCGAAATATTTCAACATATTGACTGTTAGCAGGATAAAATCCACGACAATAAAGGTCAAAAAGAAGGGCCCAATAAAAGACCCTAAAATCAGTTTATCTATTTTTTTCATTGAAATAAGCCATACCAAATATAGTAACGGCAAAGGTTACAAATATTTTCAAAAAACCTGAATTTTGAATAACTCAACCTCCGATTATTTCTTTAAGATTATTGATGAGACTTTCCCAAATTGATTCCAGTTCATCACCATCATAAGCATCACTGTAATCAATTACTTTAAGGAATAAGGTCTGTGTCAGATCGTTTTCCTCTAATTTAAACTCTATGTAAGAATGGTCTGACTCATCATGATTGTTGGGGTCATAAAAGTCAAACTTAACATGCATATTGGTCCTGAGGGCCACAACTCTCGCATAATGATCTTCACCATCAAAATGGAATATGTAGGTTTTATCTTCATTGATTGTGACATCATCCGCAAACCATTCGGACAATCCACTTGCCGTGCTCAAATAAGGAAATAATATTTTCCTGGAAGTATTGATTTGATAATCAGCAACAAACTTGTTCTTTACCATTTTTTCAGAATTTTAGTTTTCAAAAATTCATTTTTTTGCAGGCATTCACTTGCAATTATATACATTAGACCTCATATTTGCACTCCGATTTGGCGAGGTAGCTCAGATGGTTAGAGCGCAGGATTCATAACCCTGAGGTCAGGGGTTCAACTCCCCTCCTCGCTACACAAGGGCAGGATTCATATCCGCCGCGGCGGACAGGGTCCCGATAACTATCGGGATCCCCTCCTCGCTACACTCGAGCCCCTCCTTTGGGGCTTTTTTTATTAAAAAACCAATACCTTAAAATCCCTAAAGTTTTTGGATTTCAAAGATTGGCCTTCTTGTTTCTCTGTACAATGGTAATATAGCAAAAAATAACAATTAGACCTTGTCAAATAAAAAAATAAGCATAAAAAAAGCCCCGAATTGCGGGGCTTTTTCTATTAGATAAGTCAGTGCCTACTTACTTAACTTTTTCAACTACAGCTTTGAATGCCTCTGGGTGATTCATTGCCAAATCTGCAAGAACTTTTCGGTTCAATTCGACATCAGCTTTTTTCAACATACCCATGAATTGAGAATATGAGATACCAAATTCCCTGGCACCTGCATTGATACGCTGGATCCATAAAGCTCTGAATTCTCTTTTCTTAACTTTTCTGTCCCTGTAAGCGTATTGTAAACCTTTTTCGTATTTGTTTTTTGCTACTGTCCAAACGTTTTTACCTCTTCCGAAGTAGCCTTTTGTTGCTTTCAATACTTTTTTTCTTCTTGCTCTTGAAGCAACTGCATTTACTGATCTTGGCATAATGTTTAAATTTTTGACTCTAGGTGCCTTCTATCTGTAAGAATGGACTTGTTGACCTTAGCGTCTGGTGAATAAATAACCTTTATTGATTTTGAAGGATGGAAAATGGATTAACCTATTCTCAACATTGCTTTTACTCTGCCTTCATCAGCCTCATGTACCAATGTCATTTTGGTCAGATTTCTCTTTCTTTTGGTAGATTTCTTGGTCAGAATGTGGCTTTTGTAAGCATGCTTCCTTCTGATTTTACCGGTACCTGTCAAGGTAAACCGTTTTTTCGCACTTGATTTTGTTTTTACTTTAGGCATAACTGTATTTGTTTGTCGAAATTATTTCTTACTGGCTTTAGGTGCCAGGAAAAGGAACATCCTTTTCCCTTCCATTTTTGGAAGTTGCTCCACCTGTCCATATTCCTCCAGTTCCTGCGCAAATTTCAACAGCAGCATCTCTCCTCTTTCCTTAAATACAATTGACCTACCTACAAAATGTACATAAGCCTTTACTTTTGCTCCTTCTTTAAGAAAACTGATAGCATGCTTCAGCTTGAAGTTGAAATCATGGTCGTCCGTGTTCGGACCAAACCTGATTTCTTTTAGAACAGTCTTTGCAGCATTGGCTTTGATTTCCTTTTGCTTCTTTTTCTGTTCATATTTGAATTTTGCGTAGTCAATCACCTTACATACAGGCGGACTGGCATTTGGGGAAATCTCAACGAGATCAAGTTCGTTTTCCTTTGCAATTCTTAAGGCGTCAGCCAGGGTGAGTACAGCGTTGCCGCCATCTACGAAATCTCCTACTACCCTGACTTCTCTTGACCTAATCTTGTCATTTACCTTATAAGGTTCTTCTTGTCTCTGTCTGAACGGGGTTCTTCCTTTCAAAATTCTTGTGGTTGTTTAATGAAATTGCCTGCAAATATCGGAATAAATTTGAGATATAAAAAAACTCCCTAATTAATACCGTATTTATTTAACTGTTTAATGATTCTTTAATTATTCCCTTGAAGTAAGCTGCAAAGCCCTCCGGAGTATAATTACCTAGATCTCCTTGACCATGCTTCCTTACTGATACCATTCCTTCTATCTGTTCTTTCTCACCGACGATAAGCATAAATGGAATTTTTTTGACTTCAGCATCCCGGATTTTTCTACCGATTTTTTCATCCCTGTTGTCAATCACCCCGATAATATCAGAATCTTCCAAAGCACTTTTAACCTGCTCTGCATATGCTATATATTTCTCGGAAATAGGAAGGATTGTAATCTGATCAGGTGACAACCACAACGGGAAGTTACCGGCGCAATGTTCTATCAGGACTGCCACAAAACGCTCCAAAGAACCAAATGGCGCACGGTGTATCATGACCGGACGGTGTTTTTGATTATCAGAGCCGATATATTCCAATTGAAATCTTTCAGGCAAATTATAATCCACTTGAATGGTACCCAACTGCCATTTTCTGCCCAAAGCATCTTTGACCATGAAATCGAGTTTTGGGCCATAAAAAGCAGCTTCACCTAATTCGGTCACTGTATCAAGTCCTTTTTCGGCAGCAGCCTCAATTATGGCTGATTCGGCTTTGTTCCATGCTTCATCGGTACCGATATATTTTTCTCTATCATTAGGGTCCCTCAAAGAAATCTGTGCGGTGTATTCTGAAAAACCCAATGCCCTGAACACATATAATACTAAGTCAATTACTTTGATAAATTCTTCTTTTACCTGATCTGGCCTACAGAATATATGGGCATCATCTTGGGTAAAACCCCGGACACGGGTCAATCCATGCAGTTCCCCGCTTTGTTCATACCTGTAAACAGTACCGAATTCAGCATATCTGATCGGTAAGTCTTTATATGACCTGGGCTTATGTTTATAGATTTCACAATGATGGGGGCAGTTCATCGGTTTAAGCAAAAACTCTTCGCCTTCATTGGGTGTATGGATAGGTTGGAATGAATCCTTCCCATATTTTTCATAATGTCCCGAGGTCTCATATAATGCCTTGTGGCCAATATGAGGAGTCACTACCTGCTGATAACCGGACTTGTCCTGGGCCTTTTTCATGAAATTGACAAGGCGCTCTCTAAGCAGCGTTCCCTTTGGTAGCCACAAAGGCAATCCCATGCCTACTTTTTCAGAGAAGGTAAACAATTCCAATTCCCTGCCCAACTTCCTATGGTCCCTTTTCTTGGCCTCTTCCAACATAAACAGGTAATCCTGCAATTCCTTGGCTTTGGGAAAAGTAATTCCATAGATCCGGGTAAGCATTTTTCTTTTCTCATCCCCTCTCCAATAGGCACCGGCAATGTTCAAAAGCTTGGCTGCTTTGATAAAACCTGTATTTGGGATATGTGGTCCACGGCAGAGATCCACAAAATTGCCTTGTTCATAAAAAGTG
>NZ_JBGTCA010000590.1:0-7049 GCF_041749095.1 Aquiflexum sp.
ATTTCTTCGCTCTTGATGACCACGTCGGCATATTCCATTCCGATTTTCAGGAAGCCTTCATAATCTTTTGATTTGAGAGGGGCAAGTATGGCATCATCAATATCCACCATTTTTACTTTCTCCAACAAATCGTCGCCAAATTTATGAGTAAATCCCGTATTGTAAATAGCGAATACGGATTTTGTGTCTTTAAATAATGGCTCATTCTTGTAGGTTGTTTTCAGATACATCGGAATCAGACTTGTCATCCAATCGTTGCAATGAACCACATCGGGGGCCCAACCTAATTTTTTTACTGTCTCTATGACTCCTTTGCAAAAGAAAATGGCTCTTTCATCATTGTCCTCATAGAATTTTTCCTGCTTGTCATGAAAAACGCTTTTCCTTTGAAAATAGTCTTCATTGTCAATAAAGTAAACCTGAAGTTTGGCGTTAGGAATAGATGCCACCTTGATGATCAAAGGCTTCTCTTCCTCTCCCACTGCAATGTTGATTCCCGAAAGCCTCACCACCTCATGCAATCTGTTCTTTCTTTCATTGATCAATCCGAATCTTGGTACAAGAATACGGATTTCCATTCCTTTTTCCTGCATGGCCTGAGGTAAGGCTCTCACGAAAGCTGCAACTTCTGAAGTTTGAAGAAATGGATTGATTTCACTTGCGACGTAGAGAATACGAAGTTTTGACATACCTTGTTGGGTTTTATTGAGTGATAATAAACGCACAAAGATACAAAAAAAAGTGGTAAAGCCATTGTTATTCTAGAATATAACATAGTTTTGCCCCTATTTTACATTTGCAAAGTACAACATACGTGAAGCTTCTCCGGACCAAACAAGAGGTTCATCACCACCTTGAGATTTCTCGAATAAATAATACAACTATCGGTTTTGTGCCTACAATGGGCGCATTGCATGATGGCCATATGGATTTGGTCAAAAAAGCCAAAGAAAATTCCGGTGTCGTAATCGTGTCTATTTTCGTCAATCCAACTCAATTCAATAATAAAAAAGATTTTGAAAATTATCCCAAAACTTTGAACAAAGACTTGGAATTATTGGATAAATCCGGGGTTGATTTCGTGTTTGTACCTAGTAATCAGGAGATTTACCCTTCTGTACCAAGTCTTATCATTGATTTTGGCTCCATTGACAAGGTTTTGGAGGGTGCCTTCAGGCCTGGGCATTTTAATGGGGTGGGAATAGTGGTTTCAAAACTGTTAAATATTGTTAAACCCCACAAAACCTTCTTTGGTCAGAAAGATTTACAGCAAGTTGCCATCATCAAAAGACTGGTGGAAGACCTTTACTTCGACACAGAAATAGTCATCATTCCCACAGTCAGGGAGGCCGATGGATTGGCCATGTCTTCAAGAAACCTCAGACTTGATTCTGAACAGAGGAAAATTGCACCCACTATCTATAAGGCATTGACATTTGCAAAAGATGAACTTTTGGCCGGCAACAATTGGTTTGACACTCGGGAAAAAGTAAAAAGTATGTATGCTAAAGAACCCGAGGTTAGGCTGGAATATTTTGAATTGATATCCTCTGTCAGTTTTGAAATTCTTGACAGTCTCAAAGGCCATTCAAACATAGCCATCTGTACAGCTGCCTATCTCGGAGAAATCCGATTGATAGACAACATTTCCATATTTGATTAATATTGCGAAAAATTTCATTCCATGCACATTCAGGTATTAAAGTCAAAAATACATAGAGTAAAGATTACCCAGGCAGAATTACATTATGTAGGCAGCATCACCGTAGATGAAGATCTGATGGATGCGGCCAATATTATTGAAAACGAAAAAGTACAGATCGTCAACATCAATAACGGAGAGCGATTGGAAACTTATGTCATCAAAGGAGAAAGGGGAAGTGGAATGGTTTGCCTCAATGGACCCGCTGCAAGAAAAGCGCAGGTCGGGGACATTGTAATCCTGATTTCCTATGCATCCATGGATTTTGAAGATGCCAAAAAACACAAACCTTTGATCATCTTTCCGGATGACCACAATAAATTGATTTAAAGTGAGGCTAACGAAAAAACAATGGATCCAGGTGGCGGTTTCTTTGATAGTTGCCATCTGGATTTTTTGGTTTCTATATAAGGATATCAGCTTTGACGCCTTGTTGGAAGCGCTGTCCCAAACTTCAATGTTTTGGTTTGGCTTATCTGTTTTGGTTTCCCTTATCGGTTTTTGGGTGAGGGCATGGAGATGGAGGTTGCTCATTGATGCCGGAGAATCCCAAAAGACCACAACTATCCGTACATTTTGGGCATTGATGATCGGCTACCTTGCAAATCTTCTGGTTCCCAGAGCAGGAGAAGTGGCACGATGTGGGGTTTTGACCAAGACCGAAGACCGACAAATGGGTAAACTTCTTGGCACGGTGATTTTGGAAAGAACCTTTGACCTGCTGTTTATGGTCGGTATTATATTTTTGGCTTTTATTCTTGAAAGTGATCTATTTGTAAGGTTATCCAGTGAATTAGTTTCTTTGGATTCAATGAAAGAAAAGATTATACAATCCCTCCCAATTCTGATTGGTGGAGTTGTAGTGGCATTGATATTTGTCTATTTGGTTTTCCAAAAATACAGGAACAGTAGCCTTTTCAAGAAAATCAGGCATTTCCTGAGGGATTTGGTCAATGGCGTGATCAGTTTGAAAAAAGTTGATAATCAGTTGGGTTTCTGGGGAAGTTCAGTATTTATCTGGATTACATATTATCTGATGCTGATATTTATGGCCTGGGCCATCCCTTCTACTGCCAGTTTGTCATTAAGTGCTATGCTCATGGTTATGGTAATGGGCACTATTGGCATGGTTGCGCCTGTACAAGGTGGTATTGGTACCTTCCATGCATTAGTGGCTTTCATTTTGATGGCATATGGATTGAGCAATGAAGAAGGAAAAATCTTTGCGGCGATCATCCATGGAAGTCAGGTATTGACGGTGATTATTCTAGGGTTGATATCTTTGGGATTTTTCTTTAAAATAACTGCAAAGAAAGAATCCAAAACTTCTTAATTTCGTAATTAACTAGCAAACATAAAAAACTATGATTATTCTAATTGTTGTTGTATTCGCGGCTTTGGGCTTTATAGTCAGTCGCAAGCTGAAGAGCAAATTTAAAAAATACTCGCAGACTTCATTGAGGGCAAACCTATCCGGTAAAGAAATCGCAGAGTTGATGCTCACTGATAACAATATCCATGATGTAAAAGTCCTCAGTGTCGAAGGTCAGTTGACAGATCATTATAATTCCATGAACAGGACTGTGAATCTCAGCCCTGATGTCTATTATGGAAGAAATGCTGCTGCTGCTGCTGTGGCCTCCCACGAATGTGGTCACGCCATCCAACATGCA
Source organism: Aquiflexum sp. (assembly GCF_041749095.1). GTDB lineage: Bacteria > Bacteroidota > Bacteroidia > Cytophagales > Cyclobacteriaceae > Aquiflexum. Next base: position 3,376 of record NZ_JBGTCA010000590.1, read on the forward strand.
ACATCTTATACTTGGCTGAATCTTAGATCTGCAATGGTCCCTGTACAGAACGCCAGTGGAAAAATCCTTAACATTGTTCTAATTGCCTCTCTGCTTGGGGGATTTATGTTGAATCTTCCTTATGAAATTATTGGTTACATTGTGGTAGGTTCTTATGGGGTAATGACTTTGTTTACTTTGGTCACACTTCCTGTTGAATTTGACGCAAGTAACAGGGCCTTGGCCTGGATCAAGACCAGAAATGTTGTGACCCAAGATGAATATGCCATGTCAAAAGATGCATTGAAATGGGCAGCAATGACCTATGTAGTTGCAGCATTGGCAGCATTGGCAACCTTGGCCTATTACATTTTCATCTTCTTTGGCAACAGGGATTAAGGAAACTGAAAAGCATCAGATGAGTTTACTTTAAGGGGCAGGAAATTGCCCCTTATTTTTTTTTGCTGTATCTTGAAAGCCAAATATTAAATCCAAATATTCGCATGAATTTTGAATATACAGAAGAACAATTAGCAGTTAGGGATGCAGCGAGAGAGTTTGCCCAAACAGAACTTTTACCTGGAGTAATCGAAAGAGATACAGAAGCAAAATTCCCGTCCGAACAAGTAAAAAAGATGGGGGAACTCGGCTTGATGGGCATGATGGTAGATCCAAACTACAATGGCGGTGGCATGGACTCTGTCTCCTATATCCTGGCCATGGAGGAAATATCCAAAATCGATGCCTCTGCATCGGTCTGCATGTCAGTCAATAACTCCCTTGTTTGCTGGGGTCTTGAAAAATACGGATCTGATGCGCAAAAAGAGAAATATCTGACACGTTTAGCAACAGGAGAAATTTTGGGCGCTTTCTGCCTTTCAGAACCTGAGGCAGGATCAGATGCAACTTCCCAAAGGACCACTGCTGATCTTCACGGGGATCATTATTTATTGAACGGAACAAAAAATTGGATCACAAACGGTAATACGGCAAGTGTCTATTTGGTTATTGCACAGACTGATGCAGCCAAAGGACATAAAGGAATTTCAGCATTTATTGTAGAAAAAAACTCCGAAGGATTTGTAATTGGAAAAAAAGAGGATAAATTGGGCATTCGAGGCTCAGACACCCACTCTCTCATGTTTACAGATGTCAAAGTCCCTGTTGAAAACAGGATAGGAGAGGAAGGCTTCGGATTTAATTTCGCCATGGAAACCCTAAATGGCGGAAGGATTGGAATAGCTGCCCAGGCATTGGGAATTGCATCAGGAGCTTATGAGCTGGCTTTGGCTTATTCCAAAGAAAGAAAAACCTTTGGAAAACCCATCAGTCAGCACCAGGCCATTCAATTTAAAATTGCTGATATGGCTACTCAAATTGAAGCCGCAAGGCTTTTGGTCCTTAAGGCCGCATGGCTAAAAGATCAGGGCGAGGATTATGCCTTTGCCAGTGCAATGGCCAAGCTATACGCATCCGAAGTCGCGATGGATGTGACTGTCGAAGCTGTACAGGTTCATGGTGGATATGGATATGTGAAAGAATATCATGTGGAAAGATTGATGCGTGATGCAAAAATTACACAGATTTATGAGGGAACAAGTGAAATTCAAAAAATAGTCATATCAAGAAGTATAATAAGATAATCATATCTTGATCCATGAAAAAGGTATAAGATCAATTTTTTATGCCTTTTTTTATTTTTAATTAAATAATTATTAAATAATTATATATGTATTTCCAAAATTATTATAGTTTTACACCCAAACATTAATATCTGATATCATGGAATATTACAATAAGGTAATTGAATCTGTCGGAGTACGTTTTCTGAAAGGAAATAATTTTAAAATCGAGAAACCCGTAACAGTATTAGATTACAGTGATACCGAAAATTCTATCATACTACTTCATCAAGGTTCAGTGAAGTTTTCTGAAGAAATGGAACTGGTAAATGAAGGTGAAATTCTTTTTATTCCTGCCGGAAGAAAAACCAATATTTCATTCGGTCAACAGAGTAAAAAAAGCGAAACCAGCAATGAAAACTTTTTAGACAACAAGAGAAAATATCTTCAAACGATCAGTTTCAAGGATATTAAAAATCTTGAAGAAGACTGTGTCACTATTCTCAACTTTGAAGCAAAGGTTTTTGATGTTGTTAATTTCTTCCACTCATTGGGTATTCCTTCATTTGTGATCAGGTTCAATGACAAGATTGCCTCTATCATTGAGGACATCGTTAAAGAATCCGAACAAAACACTCCGGGAAAAGAAAGGGTGATCAAAATCCATTCGGAGCTCTTGGTCATTGAAATCGTCAGACATATCCTCAAAAACAGATTGTTTGTAGAAGAACTTTCCACCAACAGCACCTACTTCAAAGACCCAAGACTTATTGATCTTTTCAACTATATCAAAAAGAATATAGGAGGTGACCTTTCGAATAAAGTCCTGGCAAAAGTTGCCAATGTATCGGAAGATTATGTTGGACAATACTTCAAAATGCTCACCGGCATCAATCCACAGGATTATATCGAATATCAAAGAATGGAAGCTGCAGTGGAACTTCTCAGAACTTCCAAGAAAAGCATCAGAGATATAGGGAAAGAGGTCGGTTATAAAGACACCGCTTACTTCTGTAGAAGATTTAAAATGATGTATGGCTTGCCTGCCGGAAAAATGAGAAGGCGGGAATCACTCATCAATGTTCAATAAACCCGCTCAATTCCAACTTAAAAACCGTCCTGTTTATTTGGGACGGTTTTTTTTTGCTGATTATTCAAATATAATTTTTTTAGAATTCAACAATAATCCCAACAGTTGGCAAAATTGTCCCTGCAGGATTATCGACTAATCGCATCTGATACCTAGTAGGGTCATTGGGATCAATTTTGAGTTGACCATTTGCTTCTCTTTGCGGCACCAAAATTGGGGGTTGCTGAGCCCTGAAATTATAGGCATTTTGAACATCAAAGTACCAGTTCAAATTCCATTTATCAAAGAAATAACGTTTGTCTATCCTTAAATCCAGTTGGTGGAAGGCTTTCAATCGTTGATTGTTGATCTGATTGAAATCAAGAATTGCCTGACCTCTCAAATCCCAAACTCCACGCAAAGAGGATGTTTCTATATCTATCGGAGTAAAAGGTAGTCCACCCAAATACCTCCACCTGGTTCCCAACTCCCAATTTTTCCCAAACCTTTTCCCAGCCGTCAAACTCACAATAAACCTGCTGTCCCAGGCCGAGGGTACAAATCCATCAGTGTTAGGATTGGTAAATTCACTTCTTACGAGTGTCACAGCGGCAATTCCATAAAAATTATTGAACAGTCTTTGTTGTGCCAAAAACTCTAGTCCATAAGCCCTTCCTTCTGAATCAGAGCTTACCGGTTCATTTCCGATCACTCCAAAATCCGCTCCTAAATTGGCAAGTGCAATACCGTTTCTGATAGAAGTAGGGTAATTGCTGTAATGTTTGTAAAATCCTTCAATACTAAACCTCCTGCTTTTATCCGGAATTACCCTTTCAATTCCAGTGATCAATTGGCTTGACCTGATGAACCGGATATCATTCAGTTGGTTTTCAAGATCACCTTCGTTGTTTCTGTACCCGAGAGCGGTATATGGTGGCTTCTGGTAGTAAATCCCCGCATTGGCTGTCCAAAAAAGGTTCGGTTTGATCTGATAGGAAATAGAA
>NZ_JBGTCA010000591.1:0-2443 GCF_041749095.1 Aquiflexum sp.
ATGATGACATGTATCATGGGCTTCCGGTTTCTGGCCGATTATCTAAACGGCAATATATATTATACCATCCACTACGAAGAGCAAAATTTCCACCGCGCCAAGAATCATATGTACCTACTGAAGGCATTGCGGAAAAGCTGAACATAAAGCCAAACCAGGTCAATAGGCGCTATTTGGAATATTTTTTTCATTCTTCATATTCAATTATTATATTCATCAGTGAAAGTTGAGACTTTTGCTGTTTTTTTGGAGGTAGCATAAGTTTTGGTGAAAATGCTTTGGAATACTGATTGGTCCGGTACCATTGTATTTCTGACCCAAAATTTCCTTCCCCACCAAGACTTAAAAAAAATCAAGATGAAACATTACAAACTTGTTCTGAGCGCCATAGTTACGATCATATTTATCCTTGTGAAGCCTACGATTACTTACTTTTTCGATATATCAAATAGATCATTGTCAATACTATACAAATACAGTTCTATTCTTGTAATAATTAGTTTTACATGGTTCTTAATTCAATTAATTAAGACCTTAAAAGCTACCTACTTAAAGAGATATGATATAGAAGAAGAAGATAATCTGGCTTCACGAAAAGTATATACTCAGATTAACATTTTGACAAGAGTGGTCATTTTTGTGATTGTTTTATTTGGGGTCGGGATGGTTCTACTTTCTTTTGAGAGTATCAGAAAAGTAGGTATAGGTCTGTTTGCCTCGGCTGGAGTGGCTGGAATAATAATTGGATTTTCTGCCCAAAAAGCAGTCGGAACTTTGTTGGCCGGGATACAGATTGCAATTACCCAACCATTTAGAATTGATGATGCAGTGTTGGTTGAAAATGAATGGGGTTGGATAGAGGAAATCACTTTAACCTTTGTTGTGGTCAGGATTTGGGATAAAAGGAGGTTGGTTTTGCCCACTACCTACTTTTTGGAAAAGCCATTCCAAAACTGGACACGAACATCCGCTGATATCATTGGGTCTATTTTCTTATACACGGATTATACAATTTCCATACAGGCCTTAAGGGATGAACTCACCCGGTTATTGAATGACACTCCACTTTGGGACAAAAAAGTAAATGTGCTTCAGGTTACTGATTCCAAAGAGACCACCATGGAATTAAGAATTCTGGTTAGCGCTAAGAACTCGCCTACAACTTGGGACCTTAGGGTTCATATTAGAGAAAAAATGATTGAATTTATTCAGAAAAATTACCCGGAAAGTCTTCCAAAAACAAGAGTGGTTTTTGAAAATGGGAAAAGCAATCCAACTAAACTTGAGGGATAAATTTGATTTAACACTTCTTTGTCAAATTAAGTATTGAATGAAGAACCCTGCCAGGTTTATATGCTGCAAATGCAAAGGATTAACAGTTTAAAGGTTAAAAAACCTGGCATGTTTTAGCCAATTCCCAAACATGACTAAGTAGGCTTGATCTGAAATCCGATTTAATTTTACCTTCTTCCAAACTCACTTTTTGCCTCTTCCAGAAAATTCACAAAATTCTGTATATTGCTGTCATAGGACTTCGGTTTGATCAGCAATTCCTCATTATGATCCAAAATCACATAATATGGCTGAGCATTGTTGTTGAATCTGGTGATCTGGAAGTCCGCATTTTGTTTCCCAATGGTTTTCTTCTCCTTGCCATCATATTCTGACACAAACCATTCCGACTCGGGCAACTCATATCGCTCATCAATATAGAGGGCAACCATCACAAAGTCATTTTTCAGTCTTTCCAAAACAAGTGGATCGGACCATACACGAGCTTCCATCTCCCGGCAGTTGACACAACCATGTCCTGTGAAATCAATAAAAAGCGGTTTTCCTGATCTTTTAGCTGCTGCCAATGCCTGATCGTAATCGAAGTATCCCTGAATACCATGTGGGAAATGAAGGAAATCCGCATATTTTGGAATATCATCCAATTTATTTTCATTGGACGCCGTTCCAAGATTTTCCATCACATTAAAGTCATGGGTTGCCATAGGTGGTAAATAACCACTCAAGGCCTTCAATGGCGCTCCCCAAAGTCCGGGAATCAGATATACCACAAATACAAAAGTGGAGATGGCCAACATCAACCTGGGGACACTGATATAATCCAAAGGCGTGTCATGTTTGGTTCGGATCTTACCCAACAAGTAGAGCCCCAACAAGAAGAATATCACTATCCATATCGCGATGTAAATATCCCTGTCCAACAATCCCCAATGGTAAACCTGATCTGCAACAGAGAGGAATTTGAAAGCCAAAGCCAGTTCGAGAAAACCCAAAACCACTTTTACCGAATTCAGCCAACCACCTGATTTAGGAAGGGAATTCAGCCACTCAGGGAATATGGCAAACAAAGTAAATGGTATCGCAAATGCCAATGAAAAGGCAAACATCCCTGCAATTGGAGTGATAAAGTCTCCTCCGGCTGCTTTGATCA
>NZ_JBGTCA010000592.1:0-13339 GCF_041749095.1 Aquiflexum sp.
ATTAAAGTGCATTCATTGGGATGAATGACCCAATATTCCTTTACCCCGGATTCTTCATAAACATCGTATTTATTTTGCAGCTCTTTTTTGTTATTGCCGGGAGAAAGGATTTCCACAATCAGATCAGGAGCACCCACACAGCCCAGCTCATCCAATTTTTCCGGATCACAGATCACACAAATATCCGGCTGCACTACTGTATCTATGTCTTCATGTTTTTTGGACTTGACAGGTAGGCGGACATCAAAAGGGGCTGAATAAACTTTGCAGTGATGTTTTTCCAAAAAGTTGTAAAGTTTATTGAAAATTTTCCCGGAGACCTCTTGATGAATTCTTCTTGGTGCAGCCGCCTGCCTGAAAATCTTGCCTTTGATCAGCTCGACCATTTCTTCCATCTGCCAGGTCAGGTAGTCAGCATAAGTATAGCGACGTCCTGACTGTCCGGTAAGCAGGTATTCTGCTAGTGGTTCTTCAACTTTGTTTTTCAATTCTTCCTTTTCCATAACCTATTAAATCATGTCATCAAACACTTCTTCCAGATCAAGTACAAAGCCTTCAATTGCCTGGGAAGTTACTTTATCACCATGTGTAAAAATTCTTGATGCTTGGTATTTTTCATTGATCAGGGTGTAAATGATTAAAGTGCATTCATTGGGATGAATGACCCAATATTCCTTTACCCCGGATTCTTCATATACCTCGTATTTGTTTTGGAGTTCCTTTTTGTTATTCCCGGGAGAAAGGATTTCCACGACTAAGTCCGGAGCACCTACACATCCCAGTTCGTCAATCTTATCCGGATCACAAATTACACAGATGTCTGGCTGAACTACTGTATCGATGTCTTCATTTCTTTTGGACTTAACTGGTAGTCGAACGTCAAAAGGGGCCGCAAAAACTTCACATATTTTACCATTTAAAAAGACAAAGAGTTCACTGGATATTTTTATTGAGATCCTTTGATGATTTGATCTCGGTGCAGCCGCCTGCCTGAAAATTTTGCCCTTGATCAGTTCGACCATTTCATCCATCTGCCAGGTCAAGTAGTCAGCATAAGTATAGTGACGTCCTGACTGTCCGGTAAGCAGGTATTCTGCTAATGGTTCTTCAACTTTGTTTTTTAACTCCTGCTTTTCCATAAAGTAAAAATACTGATTATAAGGCAGAAAGGAAATATGGATTTTGAAGATGAACTGAAATATGATAATTAGCGTCGCCTGATTTGCTCCAATCGGATTACTGGTATAGATTTTAAAAATACGGGAATATCGTTCGGGGCAGGAGTGAATATATCAGCCTCTTTGTCTGTTAATCTGAATCTGATAAACACAGGGATAGGTGTCTGGTTGATATCCTTATATTCTTCAGCCAAATCTTCAGGGTAGTAGAGTTCGTTATCATATCTGATTAGAAACTGGTATGACCCCCTGGTAGCTACATTCAATACTACCTCACCATTGCCTTTTATGAAATGACCCTCATCCGAAATACAGGAGTTAGTTAGAAATAAAAATGCGATAATAAATAAACTTAAGGGTAGCTTCATATTGTTAAGACGATAATTTTAATATATGGGCTACAGATTTCCTGTTTTTTTGTTTCGCTTGGTCACTCAGTCGATGATATCAACGCCAACTTTATCTTCATTTTTGGGATACTCTTAATATGATACGGTTCAATTTTGGGTTTGCTCCATGTAGAATGAATTTCTTAAATTTTAATAGACGACATGGTAAGTCATTATTTGTAAACTGTTTTCGTATTCTGCTGTGTCAATTAATTGTAGGCTATATTTTTTAGTAGAGTTGCCAAATAACTTTTTTCCTCCACCTAAGATCAGTGGATTTAATTTAATTCTAAGAATATCGATTTTCTGGTTTTCCAAAAGCCAACCTGCAAATTGCCCCCCGCCACATAGGTAAATGTCACTGCCTTCTTGGTTTTGAATGAGATCTATTTCATTAAGATCTATCTTCTTCACTTCAACCTTGTCGTCGGGGTTTTTAAGTTTCAAGTTGTCGGAGAAAATATAGTGTTTCATATGAGGGTAGGCAGGTTGTCCTGGTTTTAGGCCATACTTATACCCGAATTCATAGGTATTCCTTCCCATTATCACCGTATCGAAATTTGCCAAGTCTGATACATACCTATCGACTCCATCTCCTTTTTCTACAAAACCACGGACATCGCCATCGTGACCGGAAATAAATCCGTCTAAGGAACTTGCAACATAATAAACTATTTTTCTCAAAATTTCCTCAGTTTATGTTGTTTGATTCAATTAAACATGCTTTCATTTCATGATGGTTTTGATAAGATTCTTTCTCAAAATCGCGGATGAAGTAATCAAACCGCCCATGAGTGCCCCTCCTATACCACAGGATACAATATCTTGCCCGGTAAGGTACAGGTTTTTGAAGGGGGTGTGCGGGGTGAGATATTCATTTCGAAATCGAGCAGGACTATGTTCCAGTCCGTATATTTCACCTGACTGGTAGCCTGTAAAATTTTTGGTGGACAAAGGAGTGGAAAGTTCGTAATAATCTATCTGACCTTTTAGATGAGGAAGCTGTTGATATAGGTTTTCAAGTAATCGCAGTGACCACTTCTCTTTCATAGCTTCATAATCCTCCCCTCTTTTACCCCAACGGGTGTCCTCCCACTTTTTGAACCATTCAAATCGTGCCAGCGAGATAATTTCGATGGTGGAATTACCTGGAAAACGGTTTACCCAATCGGGGTCTTTGGCTGAAGGAAATGAAATATAAACTACCGGAAATGGATTCTCATCCGGATTATCAATGTATTCACTTACATTTTTATCATGGTCGTAGCTTGGGTAAATCCAGAAATTTGAAGTGGGGAGGTGGAGTTCTTGGCTGCTTTTTTTCAAGCCGATATACAAACATAAATGCGCCTCTGAGGGGCGTAAATCATCAAATTGTCCCTTCAGTTTGGGAACCAGCGGATGTTGATTATCTATGAGTTTTTGAAAAGTATTAAAAACCCCCGCATTGCTGATGACCCGGTCAGCTGTCATCTCGATGCCATCAATCATCCGAACACCAACAGCCTTTTTTCCTTCGAAAATAATTTCGTTCACCTCTGCATTCGAATAGACATCTCCCCCTCCTGAGGTGATTTGGGGATAGATATATTCTGCAATTTTAGCAGAACCACCCACAGGATAGTAGCCACCGTTGAAATAGTGATTGATCAGAATGGCATGCATGGCAAAGCTGCTCTTTGCAGGAGGAAGACCATAATCCCCAAATTGGCCGCACAGTACCCCGATAAGCTTTTCATTGCAAGTGAATGTTCGGAGCATTTCTAATGTAGTAGAATCCGAATATTTAAGAAATTTCCTTGAAGTCCAATTTCGCAGCCATTTTCCTATCAATCCGGGAATGACCTTCATACCGTAATAATTCCGGCTGCCGGTAATTACATTTTTCACAGACTCCATATAACGGTCAATAGCATCATGGTCTGAAGAGGAGTCAAATTCTGCCTTTAGTTTAGCAACAAGATTTTTCCGGCCTTTTACCAAGTCATAGGTCTTATCCTCAAAAACTATCTTATCATACACCTCCCCCATGTCTTTCCACTGCAATTTTCCCTTGGTAATATGATTAAAAAGGCGGGGCAAAAGTTTTTGCTCGTTGTGCATTTCGCCCACATAGTGAAGGCCCACATCCCATTCGTATTCTTTTCTTTTAAAAACATGGGTAAAACCACCAATGGTATAGTGCTTTTCAAGTACCAATACCTTTAGTCCATGTTGGGAAAGCAAGGCCGCAGTGGTAAGTCCGCCCAGCCCTGATCCAATCACAATGGCATCATAGTGACCGGAAGGTTTGTTTTGTTTGTAAGATGGGAAATTCCGCACGATATAGCTTTTACATAAATATACAGAATTGAAAGGTAATGGCCCATAGAAAAAGAATCCTTGGAGCTGAATAGCAGATATATTATATTTCCCGTTCCCTTTTTCCACAAAAAATATACTTTGGTATCTCCATGGATAAAAGCAATTCCTATTAATTAGATCACACCTTCAAAAATTCAGTTTCCCGATACAATAACCTTATTCTTTGATGAAGTCATTACTAAATCCCCTTTTGCTGTTATTTATTTCCCTCTTTGTTATAGTCAGTTGCAGCCAGGAAAGATCTCCTGTGGATATTTCTCCTGCCGAACTTTTGGATCCAAAAAGGATGGAACCTCCCTTTCCCCATATTTCAATACCCGAAGGGGCTGATCTGGAATCGCCTGTTTGGAAGGGAATAGATCTGATACCCACCCCGCCGGTAGTTCCGCATTCGGCATCCGAACAAAAAAACAAGTTTATCCTAAAGCCGGGCTACAAAATAGAGCCCGTTTTGACAGAACCTATGATCCGGGAACCTGCGGCCATACAGTTTGACGGAAATGGCAGGATGTATGTGCTCGAATTGAGAACCTACATGCAGGATATTGATGCCACTGACGAGCTGATGCCCATCAGCAGGATATCCCGTTGGGAGGATAAGGATAATGATGGTTTTTACGAAACGGGTGTAGTGTTCTTGGACAGTCTGATATTTCCCCGTTTTATAGTTCCTTTTGGTCCCAATACCATTCTTTCCATGGAATCCAATGAAGACCATGTATATAAATACACCGATACCAACCTTGATGGTAAAGCAGACAAAAAAGAATTGTTTGCTACAGGACTGGGAAGGTCGGGTAATGTGGAACATCAAACCAGTTTTTTGACCTGGGCCATGGATAACTGGATGTACAGCACCTACAATTCCCGGCGGATTCGCTGGACTACTGATGGGGTGATCCAGGAACCGACAGGTAATCCCTACGGGCAATGGGGGGTAACGCAGGATAATTATGGACAGGTATGGTTTCAGGATGGTAATGGAGGTGTTCCGCAGAACTTTCAGTTCCCAATAGTCTATGGAAATTACCGTGTGGAAGGTCAGTTTGAAGAGGGATTTCGGGTGCCTTATAGCCTGGTGAACTTGGCAGATTTTCAACCGGGAATGCGGGAAGCCAAAGTCGATGGATCTCTCAACAATGTGACCGGTGCTGCCGGCAATGATGTATTCCGTGGAGATCGGCTGCCCCAAAACCTGGTCAATCAATATTTTTACGGAGAACCTGTGGGGAGAATAGTCCGACAGGTATCTTCCCGAAAGGAAGAAGGCCTTACCTATATCCAAAATCAATATATTGCTGAAGAAAGTGAATTTATCCAGTCAACGGATCCGCTTTTCAGGCCTGTGGATATGGCAACAGCCCCCGATGGCACCATGTATATTGTGGACATGTATAGGGGAATCATACAGCAGGGCAACTGGACGCAGGAAGGCAGTTATTTACGTACCAAAATCCTGCAATACCAGATGGATGATATTGTGGGAAACGGCAGGATTTGGAGAGTAACCTATGATGGTATGCCCCGAAGCAAGGAAAAACCAAGGATGTTTGAAGAAACCACCGCCCAATTGGTACAGCACCTGGAGCATCCGAATGGTTGGTGGCGCGATAAAGCCCAACAGCTGATCATCCTGAGGCAAGATAAATCAGTGAAAAAGGAATTGGAAAAAATGGCCCAAACTTCCGACATCGAGTTGGCTCGGATTCATGCCTTATGGACTTTAGAAGGACTTGGCGTATTGGAGACTGGGATGGTCAAACAACTGATGAAAGACCCCAATCCGGCCATACGTATCCAAGCATTGAGAGCAGGTGAAACTCTTTATAAATACGGAGAAAAAAGTCTGGAAGAGTATTACCGGAATTTGTCCGGAGATACAAATCCTGCTGTGGCAATACAGGCATTGCAAAGTGCTTATGTTTTGAAAATCGATCAATCCGACAAACTGCTTCAATCCGCTGTCCAATCCAATCAAGCCAAAGGAGTGCAGGTAGTGGCCACACAGATACTGGAAAGGATGGAGGAAGAAAAGAAATCAGCCGCCACCCAATATTCTCCCCGGGAACGCGAGCTTATTGATCAGGGAAAAACCATTTATGACAGCTATTGTGCCACCTGCCATGGAGTCAAAGGATTGGGAACACCCGTTGGAGGAGGAGAATTGCAGGCGCCGGGATTTTCCGGATCGCCCCGGATTTTGGGTCATTCCGAATATGCGGTTAAAACCCTGCTTAACGGCCTTACCGGAGCCATTGAAGGGAAAGAATACGAAGGCATCATGATTGCCATGGATTCTAACGATGATCAGTGGATTGCCGCAGTAGTATCCTATATCCGTAATGATTTTGGAAACAAAGGGAGTTTTGTCGAACCGGAATTTGTGGCAGAAATTCGGAAGGAAACCGAAAAAAGAAACAGTAACTATAGCTATGATGAATTGATAGGAGAAATTCCCAAGGCATTATTTCCCAAGGATGACTGGAAAGTAAATGCCAGTAGCACCGCCCTTCAAGGCGTGGGCTCAACGAAAGATCCCACTTATGCATTTGGCTTTAAAGGGTGGAAAACGGAAACTGCCCAAGAACCGGGCATGTGGTTCCAGGTGGAACTTCCACTTCCGGTAAACCTCGCTGAAATCCAGTTTGATTCCGGTAATGAGCAATTCCCCATAAAATATACAGTATCTGTTTCAGATGATGGGAAAAAATGGATGGTGGTGGCAAATGCAGCAGGCGAGAAAGGGATAAATACTGTTAGGTGGAAAAATAAGGCACCGGCAAAGTTTGTCCGTTTGCAAACTCAAGCTCAAGGTGAGCATCCTTGGGCCATGGGGAAATTAACCTTGTTTGCGAGGTAATATCGCTGTCAGGCTTATATGAAAAGTCTTGGCAGGATATTATTCAATCTCCGGTATGACAGGCTGAACCCAGGCCATTTGATATTTCATGTTTTCTACGGGGTTTTCCTGTTGTTTAGTAGAGGTGATCTTTGCCCGAACAAAAAGGATATTGGGGTCCAATACAAAGGAAGCGGTGCTTCCCTTCACTTCTTTTAAAACCCTGGTTTCCTTATCTCCTTTATTGCAACCAATAAATTCAATGGTATACTCAACCCCTTTTTCCTCCTGAATGAAAAGGGAAAGGGTATTTTGATCGAAAGTAATATCCTCCAAAGTGACTCCTGTAGTGGCATAAAAATTTCCGGCTTCCAATGCATTAATTAATGTGCCCGCTTGCAAAGAATCAGTTCTTACCATGACCCATCCTCTTCCTGCATTGCTGAGTTCACCACCGCTCTCATGGTAGTTATGGCTATCATCTGTTGCCAAACCAAATAGCAAGGGCTGTCCTTTGCTCATATAGGCAATATTGATATAATCCCACATTCTTTCCGTCCCCATCCTAATACTGTCTCCCAAATTATTAACCTGGGGGTGTCCATTATATACTTCAAAAAAGCGTTCCCCTTTCAACTTCACAATATCCTGGAGCGTAATGGCCCAGCGGAAGTTCGGATGGTTGATGTGGACCATCATGGGTTTTCCACTAACTTTTCTTTCTTCCAATACTGCATTTATGTTATTCTGCAAAACATCCGCAACGCTTTCTCCCCCTTGCGGCGAAAACAATTTGGAGAGATTTGTAACATTAAGGTGAAGTGGCTTTCCTTTGTATCCATCAGAAATTTCTTCTGCCGGAATTATCAGAAAACGTTCTTTCTCTTCGTATAAAGGCACATATTCTGCAAAGGTTTTCAACCGGACCATAATCTTTCCCTCTTCGGATTTATGATCTACCCAATCCTCACCATATTGTTGCAAATAATTTTGGAAAGCCTGTTTGTAAATGCTATCATCTTTTATGGTTATCCATTTTTCACCTTCAGCAAAAATATTATGGTCTGAAAGGGCCACAAAATTATATCCTTTGGACTTGTACCAGTTCATAATCACTTCTGGAAACTCGTCCCCATCACTCCAAAGGGAATGGGTGTGAAGATTGCCTTTGTACCATTTGTGAGAGAGCGGTTCTTCTTGCTGGAAAGAGAAACTCTCAAATACTATAGAAATAAAAATAAGAATTGGTAAAATTGCTCTTGTCATATTCCTCCTTTAAAGATTTTACGGGATTGGTGCTTAATGTAATTTCAGTTATTTCTATCGTTCTATCCTAACATCCTTAAAGGTAGTTTCCTTATGGTCGGATATTTTTTCGATAATTGTTATATCACCTGTTGTTTCTAAAATGATCATCTCTATTTCTTCTAATGTTGAAAGCCCATCTTTTCTGGCGGCACTATAGATTTCTTCCTCAGTTATTCTTTCCTTTTTCATAGCTCCTTGCAGAAAGTTGCCCTTATAAAAGATCAGTGATGGTCTGCTGGTGATGACGGTTTTAACTGATTTCACCCTAACAGCTAACCACGTTAATATGAATTGAAATCCAATAAAAACTATAATAGCAGCTACACCATTGGCCAGCGGTATGTTTTTATTGAGTGCAACACTGGCAAGAATTGAACCTAAGGCAACTGTAACAACAAAATCAAAAGCATTCATTTTAGCTAAGGTCCTTTTACCGGATACCCTTAATAAAAACACCATAGCAATATAGGCTAAGGGAGCTATGCAGATAACTCTAAGCAAACTGTCCCAACTGTCAAACCAAATTTTTTCCATAAACTAAATATAAGCCCATTTTTAAACATTCTATTAATCACCTCAAGGCTTTACCTCAATAATCATGCGATGATTTTATGGAGATAATAAGGAAAAAAACACTGAATACAGTATTTAGGATCAATTCATTACTGTATTGGCTTCAGGAGAACCACATGGAACTTCAGACCAGATAGGTGTTGTGATGGGCATTGTCCAAGTTTTAATGGTGATGTTTGTGTTTCGGCCATCATATAAATTAGAAATGTTAAGAACTATTTTCGGCTTTCACTTAGAATCCGGGATTTCATATTTCTATAAAGTCCGTTCAATACAACCACACAAACAAAAATCATCGCAAGGGCAAGAGAAATCAGTAAAAATGAAATTAGTCCTTCAACTACAGGTGTACCTTCTTTACCACCTGCTATCGGCATCATTTTGCCGGCTCCTGTTATGGATGCTATGGTGACTGCTAAAAAATTTGCGAAAGAGCCATAAAGAATCAGCCAAAATGTATAAGATAACCATCTGTCATTTAGTATAAGCCTGTTCCAAGTAAGGCCCAAGATAACCAAAAACATACCGTTCATCACCCCTTCGAGGTGAGCAGTAAGCCCCATTCTTGGATTCATCATCAATGGAATACATAAACCAATGAGTAACCCCAATAAAAATAAAAGAATTCCTAAAAATAGAAGCCAATCTGATTGCCATTTCTTACGTCCGGTGTTTTCCATAATTTAATTTTTATGTTTAGGGTGAACAGTTTATATTGCAATGTCGTACTTCCCGCTAGCAGACAAAGGGGATCATCTTGAAGAAGGTGGGCATTCAGAGTAGGATATTTTTAAGCTTTCTCCCAACTTCCTAAAGATTTTGATTTTAGTCTAGTCTGTCAGTTGAATTCAATTTGATGAAAGTGTCTGGGAAGGTGAATATAGGTTAAAAAGTTAACTGATTCAACGCAAAAAGGATTTTTTAGAAAGGGTGTAGGTTGATTTCTAGTCGAAAGTCTGCCGGGAAAAATTTTGACTGGCCAAGCCAGGGAAGCTGTCCTTGTTTATTTACCTTACTGCATTGTTTTTAATGCGTGACAAGTATGATTTAATTGTACCGAATTAAATATCATGCCGATGGCTACCGCCAAAAACCAAGAATTAGATCATATAAAATGTTGTCCCATAAAGGGCCAAAGGGGATTTTCACCATCCCAAGAACCTATGGTTTTGTAAGGAATAAAATTGGCAAAAAGCTCCTCGCTGTACCAGCCTAGGCTCCGGGTCTTTTGGATCACTTCACTATGGAATTTGGAGCGGTAGGCATAATTCTGCATGGATTCTTGGTCCTCCCAAAGGCTGAATGTTGCTTGCATCAGCCAAGGGTATTCTCCGATCCCGATGGAGAAAATCGATCCGTCCCGGTCGTCCATATTCTTGCTGACCGATGGTACATAGCTCCAAAATTTTCTTAAAAAGAGAAATTTGATCCGGGCCCTGGTGATAACTGCAATCGGACCGGTTTGGTAAGGTTGAATGGTTTCGAAAGGATTCCATCCGGACCATGTCCCATGAACTTTGCTTGTTTTCATGTAAATAGTCCAGAATTCGGTAGCGCGTCTTTGAAAACCTGAGAAATGTCTAGACTTATCAAAATAACTTATAGCAGCTTCTTCTGATTCCCAAACTGCCAGCAAGGTATATACATTCACGTTTAGCATTTTGGAAAAGCCGTTTTTCCCGCCGCTTCCCATCAGCTTAAAAAATTCCAAGCCTTGCACCTTTTTAAAGACCTTCTTGGATTTTTGCATTTGAGCAAAAATCCAGAATGCCTGCAGTCCCTCAAATCGAAAAAGGGTAAAAGTGATGACTTGTTGTTTTGTGTCTGTGGATAAGTCCATTAGAAAAGCAGTTCAGCAAAGTATTGAAAAGAGATAGATTCGGATCGTCTAATTCATTAACTAAAAATTTTAATTTTGGTTGTCCTGTTTGGCAAACCCAAATATTAACCGTCTTATGTGACTTGGTCACTATGTCGTGAGTACCTCGGCAGAGAAATCTTGTGAAGCAGTCCGTTCAATAACCTTATCTACTTTTTTAACTCGGCTACTTGAATGGAAATGAATTCAGGCATCTTGTGGATGAATTCCACCCTATGTTTTTATAGCAAATGTTGGCATTAGTTTTTGATAAATTTATTAATAATGTTATATGTTTTGTCAACAAGGTTTTCTTCAAAAAGGATGTTGTTATTTGTGAGGATTACCACACTTAAAGGTCTCTTAAATTCAAAAATTGACCAATTGTTAACACCATAACTCTGTCCTGCCGATACAGCTAAAGAATCGGTTACTTCCCAACCCATTGTATAGAATGATTTTTTTCCTTTTAAAGTTTGCAAATCCGCCGAGTGCAACTCGATATCCATAGAAATTGGCTTAAATATCAGTTCGTGTGAAGTTTTGTCTAAAATATTGTGCTGCCTCAACGCCTTTAGATATTTTGAATAATCACAAAGATTAGTGTAGAGTCCAGTTGGCCCAACTATAATTTTGGTAAAATGGTGTGGGTCGTTCGAAACCCAATTCCCAAAACTATCCCTTTCATAACTTATGGCCATATTGGGTATTTTTCCGACATTTTGATCGTTTACGAAATAGGTGTTTTCCATACCGATTTTATCAAAGACAATTACATTCATATACTCTGAAAACGGACTCCCGCTAACAGCTTCTATAATTTTGACCAGAACACAATAGGCGCCGTTGTTATATTCAAATTGTGTCCCGGGATTAAATTTTGTAACATCATTATTTTTATACCAATCCATTATATTATTCAGTGTCACATAATCCGTGGAATCCCAGTTTTGGGCAATAATCCAATCAGCATCTTCAATTCCAGATGTATGTGAAATTAACTGCTCAATTGTAACATTCTTGAATATTGGATAGGGAAAATATTTATATATTGTATCTGTTAAATGAATCTTACCTTCTTTTACCAAATTAAGGATACCAAGATCTGTAAATTGCTTTGTCAAGGACGCGGCATAAAAATTTGTTTTGCTGTTCGCCTTATCTCCATTTTCAATATTCCTTAGCCCGTATGCCTTATTAATAACTTCTCTATCATTGTACATTATTAAAATGACGGCGGCCGGTCCATCCTTGCTATAATAAAAATTGAACAATGAATCTATTTCAATTTTGAGTAAACGGTTATCCTCTAATGCCGTGTTGTGATTTTTCTTTGATTTTCCACATGAAATCAAAATTAGCCAGAAAAGTAGAAGAGGTATATAATTTTTCATTCTGAGTAAAAATTGAGACTAACGTTTTCATTCACAGCACCATTTCGCTATTTGTTCTATATGGCAAAAATAGCGCAACTGTTGCAGATATTTTTGATTACCTAAAACAATCACTATCCCTGTAAAAATTAATTAGACCATATCAACCTGAAAAAGCTTTTACCAGACTCTAATTCAGCAACCTTCATTTTTCTGTTTCAATTTTTTTGAAAAAATCCTTCAAAGCTCCCAAGGTTAAACCCTGTTGTTCTTCTAAATCAATTTGGGCTTTATCATCAGTTAATAATTTACCTAAATATCCAAACTGAGAATGATTCCCGCCTTTGATTTCTATCAAAGCAGCATTTTTTGGTAGCTTATCTTTATTTTCCATTACCTCTGAAACACTCGCTAATCCATCAAATTCTCCATAAAGTTTGATGGTCGGCAAGATCCTGTTTGATAGGTCAAAATCTCTTGGATGGGACGTTCCTAATAGAAAAAGCCCCTTTAACAAATTTGGATTTTCAAATACAAATTGGGATGCCATTTTCGCTCCTTGAGAATGTCCACCAATGATGTAATTTCCATTTTTGAGGTCGAACATGGACTCAATTTTTTTGTAATCCCATAGTGGCATTCTCCATTTCATCTTGATAAGATGACAAGTGAACCCATTTTCAGCAATTTTTCTACAAAGCGGCGCATATGCTTTTGGATCCGTCAATCCACCTTGAAAGAATATAATCTCATTTTGATAACTTGAATTGTTTGGTTCAAAAGTAATCTTATCAATCGATTTTATAACCGTCACGTTTCCATCGTCAGCGAATGTTGTTTCCGGTAGATTTCTCGATTGATAGGTTGTCCAATTCCAAATGAAAAATATTGTAACCAGGCTAAACCAAACTATTCTAAAAATATTCCTTTTTTTAATTTTCATAAACTAAAGAAACCGCATGAACCCCACGTTAGAGAATTCTGGTGAGGCCATTTTTTCGATTAGGTACTAGGCATTTACCTTTCTTTTTTAGACTTTTTTTCAAAATAAGCAACAATTTCCTCAGGACTTAAATCCATAATGTCCTTTGAAATTCTGTCTCTTTGTTCTCGCATAAATTTTACCGCATCGAACGTCTTTTTCTTGTTATTTTCTTTAGTCTTCATAAGTCAAAAGTTCTCTTGGTGAACGGATGTCTATTTGTTTGTAACCTTCTGCCACGTTCACGGCATTATAACCAATAATTCTAACAACATTTACAATTTCTTTGAATTCCTCATCAAAGAGTCCTCCAAAAACTGAAGTGTCCAAATAAATTCGCTGTTTCTTCATAATCTAAAAGTACGAAATCCACAGCAAAGTTGTGTTTCAATTACTCAAATCCATTACTATTCCTTATTTTAAAAAATGCTAATTATCAACCCTTACTTTTTTTATTCAAAAAAACCGCCCCAAA
>NZ_JBGTCA010000593.1:0-2126 GCF_041749095.1 Aquiflexum sp.
CTCTGCGATGATGATCTTTTTTGACTGCAAATAAACATTCCCATCATTTTTGGTGAAAGTCATAAATCCAAAAGAAGTCGCTCCCCCATGGACCTTCTTCAGTTTTTTTTCCTTATGCAATTCTTTCACATCTCTCCTGACTGTATCTATAGACACATCCAAAGCCTCTGATAAATCATTGAGTAAAACCCTGTGATGTAGATAAACCTGGTCTAAAATATATTTTTGGCGTTCTTCTTTAAGCATGATCTTAGATTTCGGTTTTTTGCAGGAATTAAATCATCAATTAGAAAAAAAAAGTCTAAAACAGCAAATAATTGCAAATCATTATTGAAGGTTGCTCTAAGAAATTCATGTATTTTAGCGAAGTATTCTGATTTGATTGCCAAAACCTCCCAAATTCCATCCAGAATGAGAACCTTAAGATACCTTCCTTTTCTCTTTGCATTTGTTCCCTTGATTTTTTCATGCAATGCACCGACTTTTAGAATCTTTGAAAAACCCATTATTTTCAATGAAGAAAGAGAAAAACTTTCCCTGGAATACCTTAAAGTCCGACATGGACTGGACAAAGAAACGGCTATTATAGATCCGACCATGGTGGTGGTCCATTGGACCGCTGTACCCACATTGGAAGGCACTTTCAATGTATTCAATCCGGTACATTTAGGAGGAAGGCCTGAATTGACTACTGCAAGCAATTTGAATGTCTCCGCCCATTTCCTGGTGGACAGAGATGGTATGATATTCAGGCTTTTGCCGGATACTACTTTTGGTAGGCATACGATAGGATTGAATTATACCGCAATTGGCATTGAAAACATAGGTGGACCAGATGACCCTCTTACCAAAGCACAGCTGAAAGCAAATGCAGCACTCATCAGGTACCTGCATAAAAAACACGAACTGAGCTATTTGATCGGTCACCACGAATATTATGATTTTCAGGGCTCTGAAATCTGGAAAGAAACAGACCCCGACTACCTGACCCAAAAACAGGACCCTGGACCAAAATTCATGAAACAGCTTAGAAAAAGACTTACAGACCTTAACTTAAAAAGCAAACCCTGACCCAACTCAATGAAACCACATTTCCTAATTGAAATTTCAAGAACAATCATTTACCTACTTTGCCTGACATTGGTTTTACAATCCTGTAAAACAGCTTCCACCCCCACAGTTCAGAGAGAACGGGGAACTGTTCGCGGCACAGGGCCACGAGGCAATGAAACCACTTATCCCTCGAAAACAGTAAAGATGCCCGACCAACCGGAATTTTACAAGGCTATGGAATTGGAGTTGCCCCCAAGTCCAAGGGAATTCCGGGGAGTATGGATTGCAACAGTTGCCAATATAGATTGGCCAAACAGCCCAACAGACCCATTCAGCAAGCAAAAAGAAGATTTTATCAAATTACTGGATTATTATAAATCCCTCAATTTCAATGCAGTCATTGTACAGATCAGGACTTCAGGTGATGCTTTTTATCCTTCCAATTTTGCCCCTTGGTCCAGGTATCTGACAGGAAAAGAAGGGCAAAAACCCAATACCACTGAGGACCCACTTTCCTGGATGATACTCGAGGCCCATAGAAGAGGCCTGGAATTTCATGCATGGCTGAACCCCTACCGGGCCACGATGAATCTTGACACAAAACTCCTGAGTGCAGAGCATGACTTTTTCAAACATAAAAACTGGATGATCAAGTACGACACCAAGTATTATTACAATCCCGGACTTCCTGAGGTCAGGTCCCATTTGGTCAATATCATCAGTGAAGTGGTCCGGAATTATAATGTGGATGCCATCCATTTTGATGATTATTTCTATCCTTACAAAGTGGACAAAGTCGTGTTTGATGATGCAGCGACCTTTAAAAAATATGGTAAACAAGGTCAGAAACAAGATGATTGGAGAAGGGAAAATGTCAGCTTATTGGTCAAAGAAGTCCAAGAGACCATCAAGGCTGAAAAACCTTGGGTACAATTTGGCATCAGTCCATTCGGGGTTTGGAGAAATAAAGATAAAGACCCCAATGGCTCCAATACCAGGGCGGGGCAGACCAATTACGATGACCTCTATGCCGATGTGCTGACATGGATGAAAAACGGCTGGATAGATTACCT
>NZ_JBGTCA010000594.1:0-3937 GCF_041749095.1 Aquiflexum sp.
GAACCCAACCGAATATTATGCATATAGAAAAGGTTCAGGAAGAGATGCCTTTATAGCCAAACATTGGCCTGTTAACCTTGAAGACCAATACAAAAAACCTTCTGATGCAGAAATTAAAAAAAGGCTGACGAAGCTACAGTATGAGGTTACAATGCATGAGGCCACAGAAAGGGCATTTTCTAATGAGTACAATGGAAATAAGGAAGATGGCATTTACGTCTGTATTATTTCCGGGGCACCTCTATTCAGTTCTTCTGACAAGTATGAATCTTATTCCGGCTGGCCAAGCTTCACAAAACCTATCGATGCCAGATTGATAGACAAACCCGTTGACAGTTCTATGGGGATGATGAGGGTAGAAGTAAGAAGTAAGCCCGGGGATTCCCATCTCGGTCATGTTTTTAACGATGGACCAAATCCAACCAATCTAAGGTATTGCATGAATTCCGCTGCGATGAAGTTTATACCCAAAAAAGACATGGAAAAAGAGGGGTATGGAAAATGGATTTGGCAAGTGGATTAAATAAAATCAATGGTTCAAGAAATTGTATTTTCCATCTATCTTTTAAAATATTGTTTTATTGCATTAAATATGTCAAATTGTGGATGACATTCTCAATTTCAATACTTTTATCTACTTACTTCTAGGTAAGTTTCAACGATTCAAAATATGAACAAATACGTCAAGATCAGCATTTTCGTCATTATTGTCATACTGGCAGGAGTAGTATATTGGCGGTATTTCTTTGTCTTTAGCACTGGAATCAAGGGAGGCACTCTCAATTATTTCGAGAAAAAAGGTTATGTATTCAAAACCTGGGAGGGAAGAGTCGTGCAGGATGGCTTCCAAAGCCCTACTGCAGGTGCCCTTCAGAGCAATGAATTCAGATTCAGTGCAAAAGGAGATGAGGTAGCAGTTCAATTGGAAAGGGCCGGCGGAAAATTTGTGGAACTCCGCTATAAAGAATATCTCAACCCTCTGCCATGGAGAGGTGCCAGTGAATATGTGGTGTTTGAGGTGATTGATGTAGCGGAATCCGGAGGCAGGTCAAACAGTCAACTACCTATGAAATAAAAAAAATTAGGGATTGAATTTTAATCCCTAATTCTTTGCCCAATAATCTACCACTAAGACTTTGTCCAAATGAGATCCGAGTAATGAACCGAATGCTTTATGGTCTGGATGGGGTAAATAAACTGCACGATCTTCTTCGGACGCAAAAGTCAGAAAAAAGCAGTGTGTGAATCCCTGATCCAAACCTTCCGGGCTATTGTTGGTGCCCCACTCGATTGATTGTATTTCCTTGATTTTTGAAGGTAAAGCCAAAAATGCATTCTCCACTTTTTTGATATCTTCTTCACTGGCCTCATCCTTGAATTTGAACAAGACCACATGTCTTAATGCTTTATCCATTTTGGTGATTTTCATTTCTGTTTCTTTTTCTATAATTTTTTCTTCTTGTTGGGGACCCTGACATGCCCCTAAGCAAAAGGCCGCTAAAATAAGGAAAGATAGTTTTTTCATTGTTTTTTGGTTTTGGTTTGAAAAAGCAATTTCAAAAAATATATCCATCTGTTTTTACCGTTTGTCCAAAACTTGTTGAAGGGTTCGGTTTTTTTTCGAAATTATTGGTTTGAATTAAAAAAGTACCTAAACATCATTTTCCGATTTTAAAAATAATGATTCTTTCTCACCCATTTCAAAATCTTCATAAAGAACCAAAATTCCCCATATCCATTTTCTTATTCATTGTCTTCCTTTCATCCATTGGGTGTGACTCCAGGTCCCATAATCCGGTAATAGATGGCCTTCAGGAAGAAGTGGAAGTCATTCGTGACGAGAACGGTATTAATCACATCTACGCCAACAATGAGCATGACCTTTTTTTCAGTCAGGGATATCTGGCAGCCAAAGACCGATTGTTCCAATTTGAAATCTGGAGAAGACGGGCAACAGGAACCTTGGCAGAAATACTAGGAGAAAGAGAACTTGAAAGGGATAAAGGTGTCCGATTATTCAAATTCAGGGGTGATAAAGCAACCGAACTCAATCATTACCATACTCGTGGGGAAAGTATAGTGGATGCTTTCGTTGATGGCATCAATACCTATATCAAGGAAGTTCTTGACAATCCCGAATTACTGCCCGTTGAATTCAAGCTTCTTGATATTCTTCCTGGCTATTGGACATGGGAAGTAGTGATTTCAAGACATCAGGGTCTTTTGGAAAATGTCAAAGATGAATTGTCCTATAGCCGTGTGGTTAGCCTTATCGGTGCTGAAAAGGCCAATGAAATCTACTATTTCCATCCTCAAACCCCCATTTTGGATATCCCCTCCTCCATTCCAAAAGAATTGTTGTTCAAGGATATCTTAGCCCCTTACAATGCTTTTCGAAAAGGGGTTGTTTTCCTTCCTGAGGATATTCATGAAAACAATAGGAACGAATCACTTACATTTTTATCTGAGTTGAAAGAATTTGAAACAGATATTGAGGAAACCTTGGAGCATGAAAAATTTTCCATCGGCAGCAATAATTGGGTGGTCAGGGGAAAGCTTACAGAAAGCGGGTATCCCATCATGGCAAACGATCCTCATAGATTACATGCTGTTCCCTCACTGCGGTATTGGGTGCACCTTCATGCACCGGGGTGGGATGTGGTCGGAGGAGGTGAACCTGTAATTCCTGGAATTTCGATTGGCCATAACCAATTCGGTGCATGGGGATTGACTATTTTTGAGACTGATAATGAAGATATGAAGATTTATGATATCCATCCGGAAAACCCTTTTCAATATTATCACAAAGGACAATGGCTGGACATGAAAACTATAGATGATACTATAAAAGTGAAAAACCGTCCTGATCAACATGTAACTCATTACTACACCGTACATGGTCCTGTTACATTTATTGATAGCACACTTCACAAAGCAGTGGCAGTGCAATGTGCCTGGCTTGAACCTGGAGGTGCACCATACCTCGCAAGCCTGAGAATGGACCAATCCAAAACATGGGAAGAGTTCAAAGATGCCTGTACCTACAATCATATTCCCGCAGAAAACATGGTTTGGGCAGATAAGGAAGGAAATATCGGATGGCAAGCTACTGGAATTGCTCCGATTAGAAATGGGTTCTCGGGATTGGTGGCAACCTTGGGAGATGGCAGTATGGAATGGGATGGATATCTTCCTATTGAACTAAGACCAAATGACCTTAATCCTGAAGAAGGCTTTATTGCAACTTCCAATGAAAATGTAACGCCTAAAGATTATAAAGAAACCAATGCTTTGGGCTACGAATGGGCGGATGCATTTAGGGGAGACAGGGTCAGGGAAGTGCTGGGGCTAGGAAAAGATTTCACTTTGGATCAAATGGGTGCTTTGCAAAATGACTATCTGGCACTACCTGCTAGAAATTTGGTTCCTTATCTCACAAATATTGACTTCGGGTCAAGAACTGCCAATTCAGCCCAAGCTTTACTGAAAGACTGGGATTATAAATTGGACAAAAATTCGGTGGCGGCGGGAATCTATGTCATGTGGGAAAGGAAGATAAGGTCTGAGATTAAAAACGTGGTTGTTCCCAAAGAGGCTCTGCCTTGGGTAGGATCTATCCAATTGACCAAGGTTTTATCCTGGATGGAAGATCCTTCCAAAATATTCAAGAATAATCCAATCCAAGAAAGGAATGAGTTTCTAAAGCATTGTTTTGAATTGGCTCTGACTGAACTTGAAAATAAACTCGGCCCCGATCAATCCAAATGGCAATATGGTCAATCAGATTACAAACATTCATTGATAAGACATCCACTAAGTCTGGCCCTATCAGCAGAATGGAGAAATAAACTGGATATTGGGCCTGTACCCCGTGGCGGGTATAGCTTTACCCCTTCTGCCAATTCGTATGGTGACAATACTACTGCAGGAGCTTCTT
>NZ_JBGTCA010000595.1:0-2818 GCF_041749095.1 Aquiflexum sp.
TCTTGGGCCAAATACCCAATTCCTAATTTTGCCCTTCTGTACATGGGAAGTTTGGTGATATTCCGGTCGTCCAAAAAAATCTGCCCTTCATTGGGTTTAATTAGCCCAACAATCATATAAAAAGACGTTGTTTTTCCCGCCCCATTAGGACCCAAAAGACCTACGATTTCTCCCTGCTCCACCTCAACAGATATATTATTGACAACCTTCTTGCCCTTGTAAATCTTGATAAGGTTATCTGCCCTTAATTTCATATGATTATAATTTGTTTTTCAATTGCCATATGGAATCTCGCAATGATAGTCGTTCTAATAAATGTCACTTGCATCTTGCTCGATTTCATATTCAATCAAATTTTATGTCTTTCACGTACAGTTGCAGACTGCTGTTGTTCCTAAAAGTATTCTCCCTGATCTCAAAAGCCAAATCAAATCGCATTTTTCGGTTGATCATCTTGTAAATAATTTCATCCGGATAGATGTTTTTGTCTGCCATTCCAAAAGCAATACAAACCGGTTTGGTCTCCTGACCGTCCTGCACTACATTGAATCTCAGATGTTTGTCCTTAAGTATCCTGACATTTTCTGCATATACCTGATTGACACAGAAAATAGGCTCAGGATTTCCCGGTCCAAAAGGTGCCATTTGTTTCAGGATATTGTAAACCTTGTAGTTGATCTGATCCAGTAATATTTCATCATCGATTTCCAAAACCGGCTTCATGTGGATATCTGTAATCCTCGAACTGACCACCTGTTCAAATCTGGATTGGAATGCCGGAACATTGGCAACAGACATGGTCAGGCCTGCAGCATACTTGTGCCCTCCAAACTGCTCCAACAGGTCACTGCATTCCGAAATTGCTTCATAAATATCAAAATCAAAAACTGACCTTGCACTTCCGGTTGCTTTGCTGTTGGATTCTGTGAGTATGATAGTAGGCCTATAATACTTTTCTATACACCTCGATGCAACAATTCCTATTACCCCTTTATGCCAGTCTTCTTTGAAGAGCACCGTCGTTTTCATTTGCCTGACTTCTTCCATACTTTGTATCATGGTCAAGGCTTCCTTGGTGATATTCTCATCAAAGTTTTTACGTGCTGCATTGACGGTATCGACAAGTTCTGCCCTTGCCAATGCATCCTCCAAGTCTTTGGAGATCAACAGTTCCACTGAAGCTTTGGCATGTTCCAATCTTCCGGAGGCATTGATTCTGGGACCGATTTTAAAAACAATATCTGAGATTTCAATCTCATTCTCGATTTTGCTTCTCAGGATCAAAGCCTTGATGCCCGGCCTGGGATTATTATTGATTCTTTCAAGTCCATAGAAAGTCAACACCCTGTTTTCCCCGGTAATCGGTACAATATCCGCAGCTATGCTGATGGCAAGCAAATCCAGGTAAACCATCACTTTCGCCGGATCTTTTCCCTGAAAAATAGAAAACGCCTGGATCAATTTGAAGCCAACCCCACAACCGCTCAATTCTTTGTAGGGATAAGGACAATCTTTTCTTTTTGGGTCCAGGATGGCAACTGCAGGAGGGAGGTTTTCCCCCGGTGTATGATGGTCACAGATAATAAAATCAACACCAAGTTCTTTGGCCAATGCCACTTTTTCCAAAGCCTTTATGCCACAATCCAAAGATATGATCAACTTGAAATTATTCTCGGCAGCATGCCTTACCCCTTTTTCGGAAATCCCATACCCCTCCTTATACCTGTCAGGAATATAAAAATAGACATGATGATAAAACTCTCTCAAATACCCAAAAACCAAAGCCACAGATGTGGTGCCATCAACATCATAGTCACCGTAAACCATGATTTTTTCTTCGTTTTCAATGGCGGACTGCAATCTTTCGACAGCCTTGTCCATATCCTTCATCAAAAAAGGGTCATGAAGTTTGTCCAGGTCAGGTCTAAAATAATCTTTGGCTTTTTGAAAAGAATCTATCTTTCTGTTGACCAGCATATTGGCCAAAGTCAGGTTTACGTTGATTTCTTTTCCCAAGGATTCTACAGTTTCTAAATCAGCCTTGTCTCTGATCATCCATTTGTACTCCATTGGGCTAAATTACTAAAGTAAGGCACCAATAGTAACAAACGCATCCCAATTATTTTGATTTGAGATTTTCATTAGACTTAAAAACAAAAAAGACTGCCCTTTAAATAGGACAGCCTAAAATAACCTGTAATTATTTACTTTTTATAATTATTGATTCAATGCCACCAATTTCACATCCAAACTTACTTCATCATAGATCAACTTGTCTGCAAGATTTTCAAAATAATTGCCTGAACGGTATTTGATGTCAAATTTGGTACGGTCAAAAACTATGCTTGCAGTGGCGATGATTTTTTCTCCCTGCACATCTACTTTTGCGGGAAAAGTAACCGGGTTGCTGATTCCTTTGATGATCAGATTTCCTGTGATCTGATAATCCTTTCCATTGGATGTTTTGGCTTCGGTGATTTTGAAAGATGATTTGTTGAATTTTTCAACAGAAAAAAAATCATCGGATTTCAAATGGTTGGTCAATCTTGCATTTGAATTGGCATCTGTAATGTCCTCTACGGTGATAGTGGTCATATCCATTTCGAATGAGCCTCCTCGGATTTTTCCGTTTAGATAATCCAATTGGGCATTAGAAATCTGGCCGGACAGTTGGCACCTATCAGGCCGGGGGAGGCCATCATTACCGGTGCCCATCATCTTCCCAACCAATACATCATCCATTGCCTGGGGCCTGTCTATGGCGTGGACCGGCCATCCGACCTGTTGCTTGGGGATTGTTACCGGAATGCCATCAGAC
>NZ_JBGTCA010000596.1:0-1719 GCF_041749095.1 Aquiflexum sp.
AAAGCTCATGTTGAGTCGAGACCAAAGAATTATATTCAGCCAAGGACATGATTACTACCCCTTTATCCTTTCCACGATTGATAATCAGGGTTTCAAAATTCTCAGTGACTCTATCGAAGTAACTCTTTATATCTTTCCTAAAATCTGAAATCGAAGTGCTTAACATATTTAAATATTTTTAAAATAATATGTACAATATTATGTACAAAATAATTATTTTCAAAGGACTATTCTATTTTACCAAAACAAGACATCCCATTACAAATATTATTTTGGCATATTGGAATTTTCAATTAAAATTTACCCATCTTTAAACTATCTTCTGCTTTTTAATTAAAAACACCATGAAACAACTAATCCTATCCATTTTCATTTCATTAGTCACACTAACTTCATTTGCTCAAAAACAAAAAACGGACAACCGTTTTGCAGGATTGGATACTGAACTTGAAAAAGTCCTACAGACCTGGATGGCAGCTGGATTTGCCGTGGCAGTGGTCGAAAAAGATAAAATCATCTACTCCAAAGGCTTCGGTTACCGGGATTATGAAAATAAAATTCCTGTTACCTCCAACACGCTTTTTGCTATTGGATCAAGCAGTAAGGCTTTTACTTCCGGGCTATTGGGGATTTTGAGGGAAGAGAAAAAATTGTCTTTTGAAGATAGTCCAATCAAACATATCCCCGAACTACGGTTTTACAATAATGAGATGAACAACCTGATAACTATCAAGGATCTCATGACCCATAGAACAGGACTTCCCCGGCATGACCTGAGCTGGTATTTTTTCACTACCCAATCACGGGATTCTTTGATGCAGCGGATACAATACCTCGAACCCTTTGCCAAAGTCCGGGAACAGTGGTATTACAATAATTTCATGTTTTTGGCTCAAGGGGTGATTGCTGAAAGGATTACAGGAAAATCTTGGGAAGAAAACCTTCAGGAAAAGTTTTTTGCCCCTTTAGAAATGAATACGAGTAATGCTGTAATTGGCGGCTTGAAAAACGGAAAAGATGCATCCTTTGGCTATGAAGTCAAAAACGATTCCATTGTCAAAAAAATGGACTACTATGACATTGCCGCAATGGGTCCTGCCGGAAGTATCAACAGCAGTGTCAACGAAATGTCCAATTGGCTGATCACTTGGATCAACGGGGGAAAATTCAAAGGCAGTCAAATCCTGCCGGAAACCTATGTCAAGGAAGCCATGAGTCCACAAATGATCATGGCCAACAGTATCCCCGACAAAGAATTTCCTGAAATGCATATCAGTACCTATGGGTACGGATGGATGGCTTCTTCGTATAAAGGACATTACAGAGTAGAGCATGGAGGAAACATCAATGGATTCTCTGCAAATGTGGCCTTTTTCCCAATGGATAGCATTGGGATAGTAGTATTGTCCAATCAAAATGGTTCATCCATTCCTGGAATTGTCAGGAATATGATCAGTGACAGATTGTTGAAAGTGGATAAAACCGATTGGAACAAGATTCAAAAAGAAAAAGCCGACGAAGCCAAAAAGCAGGCTGCTGCTGGTCAGGCACAATCCAGTTCCATTCAAAAAAAGGGTACCAAAACCTCACATGTTCTGGCAGAATTTACAGGAGACTATTTACACCCTGGATATGGAGCCATAGACGTACAATTAGAAAGGGATTCACTTTTTGCCAACACCCCATACCAAAAAGTCTGGCTAAAACACTTCCATTACA
>NZ_JBGTCA010000597.1:0-20572 GCF_041749095.1 Aquiflexum sp.
GGCAGTTCCATCACTGTTTTTCATATCTGCCAAATAACCGAGGTCCTCCTTATCAAAGTGAAAATTCCGGCAAAAATCAATCACGTAATCAAGACCGGCAGCCAGTGTAAAACCACCTTGAAATGGATTCTTTCTGAAAAACAGGTTGAAAACTGCCTGCTGTTCGGCCTTTCCGGATTTCCAGTATGCATAGGCCATGGTGAGTTGATAAAAATCTGTCAAAAGTGCAAGCGAGCCTTGATAGAGATCCTTTGTGATTTTCATGGTTTTATTTTCTAATGTTCATTATCACCCCCAATAGCACCAGTGCCATTCCAAGATAAGCCATAATATTAAATGTCTCACCAAAAATAAAGAATCCAAAGCCTAAGGCATAAATAATTCCAACATAGCTCAAACTTGCCACTTTGGAAAGCTGGGAATTTTGGTAAGCCAAAGTCATAAAGTATTGGGCAAATTGGGTCAACAATCCTACTGCCAATAAAACCAGCCAGTCCCAACCTGTCGGCAATACCCAAAAGAAATAACTTGCAAGGGTTGCAAACGGTATAGTGATGAAAGGAAAATAAAACATGATCACTAACGGATGCTCAGTATTACTGAGTTTTCGGATAATATTATAAGCGACACCCATTCCTAAAGAAGCTATCAATGCAATGGATAAATCAAATACTGAAATCCTTGGATCAAAACCCTCAATGATCAAAACGCCTAAAAAAGAAACCCCAAAATAAAGAAACTGTCTTGCCCTGACTTTTTCTTTGACTATAAAAATACCCAAGATGGTGGTAAATATAGGAGCAAGATAATTCAATGTTACCGCACTCGCCAAAGGGATATTCTGCAAGGTGTAAAAAAACGCTATGAGCCCAATCGAACCTGCCACACCTCTTAGAACAAGGAGTTTTTTGTTGTTTCCAAAAACCGGCAGATTTTCTCTCTTCAATAAAATATAGGTCAAAACCAAACTGAAGACAGAACGGAACAGGATGATCTCAATGGCGGGAATATGCGGTATCAATTTTACCGAGACATTCATCAGGGAAAATAAAAACCCCGCCAAAAGCATGTGCTGAACACTTTTATTATTCAAAACTCCGAGCTGATTAAGATTCAAATCTAATTGAAAAATGATAGTTCAAAGACTACACCCCAAAATTAAATCCAGGAAACATGAATGTTTTTAAAAACAATTAGGTTCCCAAAATGTATTATTAGTTAAATATGAAGTTGATTTTCTTTAATTCTTAAATCGTCATTCTAATCCCGAAAGCTACCTGGACTTGAATCTACAATCTTAAATCTACAATCTTAAATCTCGTATGTCCCTAAAACCAGGAAAAAAAGCACCGGATTTCACCTTACCTTCTACCAGTGGTAAAAACTTTACCCTATCACAAAACTGTAAAGGAAAAGCCTGTATCATTTATTTTTATCCAAAGGATTTTACAAGGGTCTGTACTGCGGAAGCCTGTGATTTTAGAAATCTGTTTGGAGCTTTCCGGAATTTTGATGTAGCGGTGATTGGCATCAGCAGAGATGATATCCCTACGCATCTTAAATTCCAAAAGGAATATAATCTGCCATTCGAATTGCTGAGTGATGAAAAAGGCAATGTCTGCAATGCTTATGATGCATTGATACCTTTGATCCGCATTCCAAAAAGAATCACTTATTTTCTGGACAAAGAGCATGTTGTTAGGGCTGCTTTCTCGGACATGTTCGAATCCAAAGCCCATGTGAATGAGATGATCAAGACACTTCAATCGGAAGAATCAAAAAAATCATCCAATTCCTGACCCGCTTTCAATTCTGAATATTTTGCCATCCTGCATCACCAGCATCCTGTCCGCCATTTTTGCCAACTCCTGATTGTGGGTGACAATGACGAAAGATTGTCCAAATTCTTTCCTCAGGTCAAAAAACAGTTTATGTAGCGCCTCTGCACTTTTGGAATCAAGGTTACCGCTGGGTTCATCAGCAAAAATAATCTTGGGATCGTTGATCAATGCCCTTGCAACAGCTACCCTTTGTTGTTCTCCACCTGAAAGTTCAGAGGGTTTATGGTCTAACCTTGGAGCAAAACCCAATAGTTCAGCCAGTTGTGCAGCTCTTTTTTTGAGTTCAGAAGGTTTTCGGTTTGCGATCAAACCAGGAATGATGATGTTTTCCTCGGCGGTAAATTCCGGTAGCAGATTATGAAACTGAAAAATAAATCCGATCTCATTGTTCCTGAAATCAGCCATTTTATCCCCTTTCAGTTTGGTTACATTGGTATCTGCAATCCATACCTCACCTTTATCAGCTAGGTCCAATGTACCCAATATGTGTAAAAGTGTACTTTTCCCTGCCCCGGAAGCCCCTACTATGGATACCACTTCTGCCTGACCAATATTGACGTCGATTCCTTTGAGTACATGTAAATCCCCGTAGTGCTTTTGTATTCCTTTTGCAGTTAACATAATTTGAGTTAAAGAACGCAAATATAAAATTTCATTCCCTTGCAATTTCAGAAAAGACATTTATTTACCAAAAAGAGCAGTCGTTAATTTGAAAAATAAGCCAGTAGCCCTTAACTTCGGGCAAAAATTTTCATAAGGATGAATATACACGAATATCAAGCTAAAGAACTTTTGAAAAGCTACGGAGTGAAAATCCAGGAAGGCTTAGTAGCCAACAGTCCTGAGGTAGCACACGAAGCTGCCAAGAAACTCAACGCATCAACAGGAACCTCCTGGTTTGTCATCAAAGCCCAGATCCACGCAGGTGGCAGAGGTAAAGGTAAAGTTCAGGAGACTGGCTCAAACGGTGTGGTATTGGCCAAAAGCTTGGAAGACGTTTCTAAAAAAGCAGGAGATATTCTCGGTGGCACATTGGTGACCATTCAGACCGGTGAAGAAGGAAAAAAAGTAAATAAAGTTCTTGTCGCTGAGGATGTGTATTATCCGGGAGCTTCAGAACCCAAAGAATATTACCTCTCCATCCTATTGGACAGGGCCAAAGGTTGTAATGTCATCATGGCTTCAACTGAAGGTGGAATGGACATTGAAGAAGTTGCTGAACATACCCCTGAAAAAATCATTAAAGAGTGGATTGATCCTATGTTAGGCCTTCAGAGTTTTCAGGTCCGAAAAATAGCATTTAAGCTTGGTCTTGAAGGTACAGCTTTCAAAGAAATGGTGAAATTTATCACATCGCTTTATAATGCTTACATTGGTTCAGATTCTTCCCAATTTGAAATCAACCCTGTGTTAAAGACCTCCGATGATAAAATACTTGCAGTAGATGCCAAGGTAAATCTGGATGATAATGCACTCTTCAGACACAAGGATCTAGCTGAACTTAGAGATCTTGCTGAAGAGGATCCATTGGAAGTGGAAGCAGGAAAATCAGGTCTGAACTATGTGAAATTGGACGGCAACGTAGGATGTATGGTAAACGGAGCAGGATTGGCGATGGCCACTATGGATATGATCAAATTATCCGGAGGAGACCCTGCCAACTTCCTTGATGTAGGTGGTGGTGCGAATGCAACAACAGTTGAAGCAGGTTTCAGAATCATTCTTCAGGATCCTAATGTCAAAGCCATTCTGATCAATGTTTTCGGAGGTATTGTGAGATGCGACAGAATAGCAAATGGTGTAGTGGAAGCCTACAAATCCATCGGAGACATCAGAGTGCCGATCATTGTAAGACTGCAGGGAACGAATGCTGAAGAAGGTGCAAAAATCATTGATGAATCCGGTTTGAAAGTTTCTTCGGCGATTACATTAAAAGACGCTGCTAAAAAAGTGAAAGAAGCAATAGCTTGATATTAAATTATAATCAAATGGGATTAAACTATTTCAATCCCATTACCTGCGCTCGTAGTTCAACTGGATAGAATATCAGATTTCGGCTCTGAGGGTTGAGGGTTCGAATCCTTCCGAGCGCACTTCAGCCCTGGATTTTGTCCAGGGCTTTTTTTGTGAGTGATTTTTATCATGTTTTTGACTGATTTCAAAAAGGATTAAAGCTTTGATTTTTAGGTATTTTTGTGGAAAGAAAAACCAAAATACCAAAGCCATGAAAAAGATACTCGTTCCCACAGATTTCTCGGCCTGTGCTTCAGCAGCAGAAAACTATGCATTTCATTTAGCAAATAAGGCCGATTCTGAATTGGTATTCCTTCATATCATCATTACACCTGTAAACTGGTCAAAACTCAATAAGGAGCAGGAGGATTTGTTTCCTGATACCAAAAAGGCAATAGCAGATGCAAACGCCAAACTCAATGACCTGATCAAAAAAGCCCAAGCTAATGGAATCCTATCCAGTAAATTGTTGATATACAACAGTGGCAATGTTAAAATCCATGAATTTGTTGCTTCCGAAAAAATAGATCTTGTAGTGATGGGTTCCCATGGTCAATATGGATTCAAAGACCACATGTTGGGTACCAATACCTACAGCATGTTGCGAAGATCAAAAGTTCCGGTATTAGTAGTTAAGGAAAAAAATGAAAAATCCGCAATCAATACCCTTGTCGTTGCCACAAATCTAAGAGAGGAAACAGGACCATCATTTAAGTCTATTGAAAGATTCGCAGAGGCTCTTGGTGCTAAAATACATTTGGTATATGTCAACACCCCGACTTATTTCCTTGAAACCAACGATATTATTAATCTTGGTAGAGAATACTTAGGGGAATTTGCCAATTATAATCACAAAATCGATGTGATCGACGCATTCAAAGAAGAAAGGGGGATTCTTCAGTTTGCGGAAAGTCTCAACGCTGACGGTATCGCTGTCATCACTGCGGGGAAATCCGACCTGATGCAGTATTTCTCTCCAAGTATTACTGAAAATCTTATTTCAATGACTGATTTGCCTATCATCAGTATCAGAAAATAGAGGCCAGATCATAACACAAACCCGGATTAACTTAAAAATGCAACCCGATAATGGATTGCTTTTTTTATAATAAAAAAGCAGGAGAAACTCTCCTGCCCTTTTTATGAAAACTAAACCAACTATTATTTAACTACCACAATTAGAACAAAAATAATACATAAATATAAAATTCAAAATTTTTACAGAAAAAGGTATTTAAAAACCTACTTTTTGTTGTTGACTTTGTACAAAATACCTAATGCCAGACCTTGACTGAACTGAATCCCGGAATCCATATCAATATCATATACATTGATACTTGTAAAAGTAACATCTACAAATTTGGTGATTTTGGCAATGATGGTGAGGTCAAGCCTATGGTCAATCGTTTCGGGAGCCAAGGTTTCATAATTGGCAAACATCTGATACCTTAAATTCAATGTAAGGTTGTCACTGAACTGTTTGTTCCAAGTCATGAACAATTGGAAGGCCAACCACTCTGTTCTCAATGTCTGTCCTGCAGGTACACCATAATTTTCAGGTACATTATTGATGATTTCTGTGTTGGTCATAAAAGTAAACCTGGGAGAAATCGGAGCCAGCCGCAATGCAAATTCATCATTTGGCTTATATTCTAATCCAAAACCAGAGGTCAAGAATGCAGGCGCAAAAAAGCTCGAAATCAATATAGGTTCGTCTCCGGAGTAATCAAATCCGTCGGTAAACTGTGAGATATAATTGAGGGATGCAAAATACCCCCATTTATCATTGATTTTATAGCCGACCTTGGAATCAAAAAATATCCTGTCATTGGATTTCCTCAGTTCCTGACCTTCATTTTTGACCAAACCATACATTAATTCTACCTGATTATCCCAACTGAATTTATCCTTGGCATAATTGGCTTTGCCCGTGGCAATGGAACCAAATGCGATGGAACTCACCCCTCCTGCTTTCCAATTACCGGAAAAAGCCGCCTGATTGAAGTTAAGACCAACACTGAATTCTGAATCCCAATATGTCGTGTCCTTTGCAGCTTCCTCTAACTGCTCTACTAATTCTTCTATATCCTGTGCAATGGATAATTGATACAATACAAGCAATAAACAAAGTGTAAATAATTTTTTCATGCCATTTTTATAGTTTAAAACAGGTTTAAATTAATTGATAAAAAGATAAACAGAAAAAATATAAGTAATCGATTTATTTTGATGCTAACCTCTATTTTTTATGTTTCTCCTCCTAACAAATCTTTTTTCGTAAAATAATGTTTAAATAATTGATCACCAATTTCGTTATTGAGAGAAAGAATATGAAAATTTATCTTCCGGGTTTAATACTTCTCCTGATTATCTTCAATACCTCTTGCAGTTCCATTGAAATTTTTAAGGAAAACACTGAATTCAGACCTTACAAAGAATATTCAAGCTTTGTGATTTTGAATAAGGAAATCGGGCAAAAGGGTTTTTCTGATGAATTCCTTGATGTCATGGTTGCGGATGGTATTCAAAGCCAGCTTGAAAATTTAGGTTTGGTATATGAAAGAATAAAACCCGAACTAGTAATCCGCTATACTTCAAATGAAGACCTGCGTCAAAAGGAAGTTTATAACAACCAATATCCAATGTGGGGCATGCGGATCTGGGACCCTTGGATGTATGACCCAAGATTTATGAATCAAAGAAATATGGTTTCCACCCGTAATTATGAATTGATGCAAGTCGTCGTGGATTTTATTGATCCAAAAAATGATAAAATGCTGATGCGTCTCACAGCAGTCTCCGAAGTAAGCAGCGAAAAAGAGAAAAAAAGGAGAGTGCTCAAATCAGTAGATAAAATCATCCAAACGTATAGGGAACATATAAAATAAAACATATATTATTTTTATCTGTAATGATCCAAATATCCTTATTCCATTTCCTTATTATGGACACGGTGAAGGATTACACCGAAGACTTAAGACCCCGGATTGCCGGCAGGGATGTGACGGGCATTGATAAATTCAAATCAATCATGCCAACACTCATCCAATCCGCAGGACTGCATCAGTTCATTATTGAAAATACTTTGTGTTTCCGGAGTCATTACCCGTGAGCGCTGTTTTTTCCAGGCATCTATTCTTTCTTTTCCATAAATATACTGCAACCTTTCCTGCGTGAGGATTCTGTTAATTTTTCCCCAATGTATGCTGTATTTGATCCCATCTGCTTCAAAAGCTTCCAACATCGTTTTATAAAACTGATGATTTATCGCAGCATCTGCACCGTCAAGTTCCATTACCACGGATTTCGGGAATCTGGTAAAGCCCAATGTTGCTTCGGAACCTTTTACAAATCTAAAAGCAAGAATCCCGGCAAGTTTGCAGTCTTTATTGATTTCCAGACAATGTTGAAGGGCCCTGACGACGTCTTTTGTATCCAAACAAATGGCCGCACTGAACACTTTACCCCTAAACCTGGTATTAGTAAAAGTTTCACTGATAGTGCCGATCAAATCCTCAGGCCTACTGTACGCCAGATCAAATAGGGAATTGACCAACTTGGGCACCAAGGCTCGGTTGAGAAAACCTACTGTGGACTGAACACCATCCAATGCCGATTGAATCAAACCCAAGGTATCATCACCATAGGTAAAACCATCTGTGATATGGTCAATCCTTTTATAATCATCCCGATAAGCCACTTTGAACATGGACCTGAAATAGGCACCTTTTTCCGGATGATTGAATTCAAAGTCATGGGGATTGACCGCCATCTCAAAATGGTATAAATGATTGGCAGGATCATTCCAGGGATATTTAAGCCTGTCCTGAATCAGATCAAAATCCATTTTGGTCAGCGCTTCAGCCATATTCTGGTCAAAAGGTAAGCGTTGCAGTTTTTGTTCCAAAAGAAACTTATCCTCTACTTCCACCAATACACCATGGATGACCCCAAAACTTCCAAAACTAACCAAAATGGCATTGAAAAGATCATCATCAATAATTACCTCAGCTCCTATTTTTTGATGAAATGCAGGAGAAGTGATTTTGCGGGAAGCTCTTTCCACATAAATATGCCTATCCGGACCTGTAATGACATGCATGCCTACGACCATATCCGGAAGTGCTCCTGTGAAAACTGCAGCACCGTGGGTTCCGGTTGAAAAGGCCCCGACAATAGTCTGTCCATTGCTGCCTCCACTGACTTTAATGCATTTAGGGGGCTGACATTGCTTTTCGAGGTATTCGTTGATATTGATGATTGTATTGCCACATTGGAGAAAACGGTAATCCTCGGTTTTTCCACCATTATTCAAAAAATCCCCGTCAAAATTATCAGCTCCCAATGCAAACTTATGCCTTAGCCTTTTGGTATTGATGAGGGCATCTTCACTTACTGCTGCTTTGCTAAGTGACCAACCACTGCCCATGGCCCTCACATTCAGTTGTTTTTCAAGGCAGTGTTTGATGATCCATTGAAAATTCTCCGTGCATTTATTGTACTGTGCCAGTTCACCCAATTTTTGAAACTCGGGATCATCCAAAAACATGTCAAATGATTGGTCTTCATCCAAAGGTTGGGTAAAATTCTGGTGTACATTGGAAAATTCCTTGATCTTCCAAGGTTTGACTCCGGCTGGATATGGCATGGCTGAAAGGTTTAAATTTCTACTGGATTGGGTTCTTCTGCACAACAGAAATACTCTAGAGTTTGAGGAACAACAATCCCCAAAGTGATAAAAGATACTATAATCTGACCCGCATTCGTCCTTGCAGTGACCTGACAGATGGATTTGCAACTGGGGTCTGTCCTTACATCCACAGGCTGTCTCAATCCCCAAAAATAGGAAACCTTAGTCACGGTAGTTGGCACTGGATTGTCCGAATCATATTTGGCCACTACCTTCAAATTGGCACAGGCAGAAAAAATGAAAATCAGACCGAGAAACAATATTATCGGTTTTAGGTTTCGTTTTGAATCAGCTTTCATAAGCAATGAATTAGAGGTAGTTAATAATCTAAAAATCAATCATTAAAGAGATTTGAATTTAAACAATTCAGATATGAAAGGCAAGAGAAGTATAAAAATTGAGTTTCAAAATGTTGGGGACTCGCAATGACGAAACCCTCCCTCATCCTTCATCCTTCATCCTCCCTTCTTCAATCTAAAATCTAAAATCTAAATTCTACCTTCATATTCCCCCCAACTCCCCTCCTATTTTGACATGTGCCAAATGATGCTTCCCATGCCAGGCATAAAGTGCAATGGTCTGATCGAGTGGAATGGATTTCTGCTTTTCAGGATGAAAAAATGTCTTTTTCAAATCTTCAGGTCCCAAAGATTTCAACAGAACGACCCATCTCCTATGTAACCCTTCAAGCAACTTTAGGCTGGGTTCAACAGGAAGTTGCAGGTAGTCCGGCATTTCTGCCCATTTTGCTTCTTCATAGCCTTTGATAGTGGGATTGTCTTCTGTCAGTGCTAATTTAAACCGGATAAAACTGTTCATATGGCTATCAGCACAATGATGCACCACTTGCCTTACAGTCCAACCTCCTTCACGGTATGGGGTATTTAATTGTTTTTCAGTTAGATTTTGAACTGCTTCCTTTAGCATTTTCGGGAAAGATTCTATCTCCCCGATCCATATATGGATCATTTCAGAGGTGATTTCATCAGGTGATATAAATGGTCCAATTGGATATTTCATGAATATGTATTTTTTGTGTTTGAATTTACTGAAAAAATTTTAGTTGGGCTGATTGAAAATCCGAATATTTGATTAAGTTTCGAAAATTTTTAATCTAATCACCCATGAAAAAAGTCATAAGGATTATGATGATCTGGTCAAAAGCAAATATTCTGACCTGAACAATAATGAAGAATCACAGGAAGATTCTTTGACAAAAAGGTTCTGATCAAAAAAATATAAAGGCAAATCCCAAACAATTATTTCAACTATATGATAAACAAACCTCTATTACTGATTATTATATTTACTGCTTTTTTTCCCCTCTCCAACCGGGTATTTGCCCAAAAGGGGGAATATATTGTTTTTCAGGATTCCGTATTAAGTCAAGGGTTTGTTCAGTTTCCAGGAAATGAAGGTATTACTTCTGTCAATTTTAAATCGGGAAAGAAAAAGGAATTTATTACCTATTCCATTAGAGATATCAGTGAATTCTCCAAAGGTGGGAATACATTTTTCAGAAGAAATATAGGAGGAGTCAATTCCGATTCTTGGGAATTTCTGGAATTGCTGCCCAATAAAAATAGTGGTATTGACCTTTGGCTGTCACATGAAAAACCCTTCAGGTATTTTATTGAAAAGGACAGTGTTCTTAAAGAATTTGAAGATGGTTATAAAGACTTATTGAAAGAGTGGCTTGATGATCCAA
Organism: Aquiflexum sp.; assembly: GCF_041749095.1. Taxonomy (GTDB): domain Bacteria; phylum Bacteroidota; class Bacteroidia; order Cytophagales; family Cyclobacteriaceae; genus Aquiflexum. The sequence goes on from NZ_JBGTCA010000597.1 coordinate 10,253, forward strand.
ATGTTGAAGTCTTGATTGACAGAACCAAAGTAAATGAATTTGAACTGTTATACTTATTGAAGACAGCCAATGAAATACAAAAGCCAAGAACATTTACCAATGTATTTGTATTTACGCCGTATATAGGCTTTGCTTCTATTTGGCATAAATACTTCTTTCCTTCAACCAATATTATAAAATACCAACAATCTTTATCACCGACATTTGGTTTCAATGCGGAAGCTTTTCTGAACCATAAAAGAAATATCTCTTTCAATGCAGGTATTCAGACACTAAGTTTCAGTTCCCAGGATTTTGAGAGCGTCGATTCTAGGGGCATCACTTTGGAATCGGATATATTTGTCCAATTTAGCGGTTTTCAGTATCCGATCTTTGGTAAAATCTATTTAGATAATATTCCCGGCAAAATGAGACTCTATTCCGAACTTGGGGCAATATTTTCCTCATTTGAAATAGAAAACGCAACTGTTTTCGAAGCAATAATTAATGGTGAAATGGTAAATCCTCAGAAAAAAGAATTTGATTTCCCGGAAAGGCATTCAGGAATTCTTTTTGGCTTTGGGTTTGAACGTTACTTTAATGGACATCGGGGTATTGTATTGGGAATCAGAGGGTCGAAAGTAAGGCAAGGCGAAAACCTCGGACTGAACCAAATTCAACTTCATTCAGGATTTAAATTTTAATTCTTTTTTTATGAGCAAAGCAAAATACCTTTTCATTGCATTGATTCTGATCATTTCATGTTCGGAAGAAGAACAGTTTACAATCAGGGATTATCCTTTTATAGAAAGTGTTTCAGCACAACCCGTTAAAGGTGGTGGAGCAAACATTGAATTTGAAATATTATATGCGGGTAAAACCCCCATTACGAGCTATGGCGTGGAATATGCATTGGGCCTTGAGGGATTTGAACAAGGGAATCAGGACAATGATAAAGTGGAAATAACCGGTACTCCAAGCGGTTCAAAGGTTATCGTCAATATCAATTATGAACTATATGAAAATAAAAATTATGCCCTAAGACCATTTGTAAAAGCAGGAAACCAAATTGTATATGGTAAAGAACTGAACTTAATGAGCGAAGGTACTCGACCACCGGTTATCAGTGATATTTCAGTTTCAACCTTGTCTGGAGATACTGATTTTATTATTAAAGGAAATTATTTCAGCAATAAAATAAACCAGAATAAAGTGGAAATTATAGGTTTGGAAAGACATTACACTGTGGAAATTATTCAAAGCACCAATATTGAACTTAGAGTGAGGGCAAAAAAAGGTGGATATAATATTCCTGTAACTATTGATAAATTTGGTTTGAAAGTTACCACGTTCAATAAGTCCATTGTCGTACATAACCATTTTTCATTACAATATCCCCAAATTCTAAGTATGTCCCCAACCAAGGGTCATGTAGGTACTACTTTTACCGTCGAAATTGATCCTTTGGCATATCAGCAAAATGAACTTTATCTGACCACTTATTTTGCCAAATTAACTCCTAGTCCAGTTTCAGGTATTTACAATGGAATTGTAAAAAATGTAAATGCAGGAACTTATGAAATGCGACTTTCAGGTTATGGTTTTATAAGCATCTATCCGGAGAACTTCGAAGTCCTTAACTCCTGGAAGACATTTAGGGAAACTACTGCAAAATTTCCTAGGGTAGAATATGGAAGAAGGTATCATATGGGTGAAAATATAATTCATTTTAACTGGGGACCAAATACTAGAATATACCTTCAGAATATGGTTACAGGAAATTATATCAATCTGAATGACTTTCCTGAGATGAGAGAACTAAGATCGAGAGTGATTTCAGCCACTTTCCAAAACAGGTTTCTTTATTTTGGTCTTGGATTTCGGTATATCACAAACAATATTGACCGGCTTCTGGATTTTTACAGGTTGGATGTGGTAACAAATGAATGGAAAAAAATGGCGGATTTCCCTTTGGATTGGGTAGGTGCAGGTTTTGGATTTGAATATAGGGGGAATTTGGTTTTCGTTTCATCCCACCCGAATTTTTTGTATTATCATCCCGAATCAGATACATGGTCAGATTCCCAAACTCCAATTCCTCCTGCTTTCAAACTAATGGAAGCTTACACTATACATGAAGATCAGATTTATTTTTACAATTCGAATAATACCATTTCCAAATTCCGGATTGGAGAAAATCCTGTTCTCTTCTCAACAATAATCCCGACTTTTGGTTTTATGGGATCCGAAACCTGTCGAATGTTGGTTCATGACAATTTTCTTTACTTTAATTCCGGGAATAAAGAAATCAATAAAATCGACTTAAACACAGGAATTCCTCAACAGATCCAAACCATTATTGTATACAATCAATATTACAAGGCAATGGATATGGTCCCTTTTATCCATAATGGAAAATACTTTTTGGGTTATCCCATGGATAATTGGTGGGAAATTGGAGACATGGTCTATGAACTAGACTTGGATGATTGATTTGAGAATTTAATGCAATTTCATATACTCCCATTCCAACACCTCCCCATCTTCTTCGTCCTGAACTGTTCCCTTACAGACAAACCCGTTTCTTTTGAGTACCCCGATAGATGAAACATTATCAGGTAAAGTTCTTGCCCTTATTTTTATGGAAGGATCAGTATGAAGGGATAATTGTACCAACTGCCTGCAAATTTCTGTACCAATACCTTTTCCCCGATGGTTTTTAAAAGTACCATATGATATCTCCACAGAATTGTTTTTCGGCTTGCCCTTGAATCCTCCTCCACCTACAATTTCACCATCTGAGTCGGATACAAAATAAGCTATCCAGGGTTTTGTAAAACCTGATTTCTTGTAAAATTCCACAAATATGTCCAACACCTCTGCACATTCAGGAATTCCTCTGAATCTTTCGTTCAGGGAGTCGTCAGCTTCAATTGGGAGTAGGTTCATGTTGCCTGATTGAATGCACTTAAATATTTTGTAATATATTCCTCTTTTGATTTGGATTTATATTGCATGATATAGCGGGGATGTTCCAAGGCTATGATTTTCTTAAAGAAACCGAATTGGTTGTTTATTTCCAGTAAAAATTTTTCGTTTTTCCCGGTACCAAAGCAATAGCATATGTCGGCATGTATTCCAAATCCTATTTGCTTTTGAATGTTGGCTATGATAAAATCTAAAACCGAATGGGTTAACTCCTTACTGTCATAATAATTGTAATTGACTTCTTTGTTATTCTTCCCCAATGAAGTAAATCCCAAGGGACAAATTGAGTGAATATAAAATCTATTGTAAAATGCTTCTTCACCTCCAAACGCTTCAATAACCTCATAAACGAAAACCGAAGAAGGCTCGTGTGCTAATTTGCCTGTAAATTCAATCCCACAATTTGCAATTAACCTTTTTGGGTCTGTAAAAGGAATACCTGTCAGGCCTGCACCAAATCTGCCGGGATTTATCCCAAGTATCAAGTGTCTTTTATGATTGTCGTTGTAATACTTTTTATAAAACGAGGATGAAATTGGAACAATATTTTTATCCTCTTGAAATGGATTCATTATCCGGATTCCCTCCGGTAATTTTTCATTGAATTCAAGGGAGGAATTATAGGCTATGATTTTGTCAGCTTATGTTTTCATTCAAGAAGGTAAATATTTTTTTCAATAAGGATCCACATCCACCACAAACCTCACTCCCCTAAACTCCTTATGGGTCTGTAATTCTTCCATCAGGTGCTGCAATTCCAGTTTGAAATGGGCTTGGGCATTGCCGGCTTTGTCGAGTTTGGCGATGGATTCGAAGATGTATTGGTTTTTGATTTTGCCGACCAGCCCTTTTTCAGGACCCAAAAGGATTTTTTTGACCTGTATTTCTGCCATCAGGTTATGTAAATTCCTGGCTGCCCTTTCGGCCGTTTTGAGGTCCTTATGGCGGGTGGTGACTTTGATGATCTTGACAAAAGGAGGATAGAAAAAGCGTTGCCTCTCCCCCATCTCCTGTACATAAAAGTTTTTGTAATCCCCTGACATGATCTGTCCGAAGATTGCCTGTTCAGGTTTACGGGTCTGAATGATGACCGTGCCTCTTTTGTCCCGTCTTCCTGCCCTTCCAGCCACTTGGGTGATCTGTTGGAATGCCCGCTCCCCTGCCCTGAAATCCGGGAAATATAATATCCTGTCCGCATCCATAATTCCCACAACCGTCACCCTGTCAAAGTCCAGTCCTTTGGTAATCATCTGGGTACCTACCAATATATCCACATTGCCGCCACCAAAATCCTCCAACAGTCTTTGATAGCCATATTTGCTCCGAGTAGTATCCAAATCCATCCTTGCGATCCTGGCCTCGGGAAACAACAGAGAAAGACTTTCCTCTATCCTTTCCGTTCCCAATCCGACCGCACTCAGTTTATTGCTGCCACAGGCCGGACAGGCGTGGGGTACTTTTTCTTTGAATCCGCAGTAATGACAGCGCATTTCCTCCCCAAATTGATGGTAGGTCAAACTGACATCACAATGCTCACATTCAGGAATCCAACCGCAATCCTCACAGGAAATATAGGGTGCATATCCCCTTCTGTTTTGGAAGATCAATACTTGTTCCTGATTTTTCAGTGCTTCCTGTATTTTTTCCCTTAGCAATCTGGTGAATTCCAGTTTGAGCAGGTTTTTCTTTTTGTCCACCAGCATATCTGCCAATTGGTATTCCGGCAATTGTGCTTCCCCATAGCGAATGTCCAAAGCCACATAACCATACTTTTTCATGCGGGCATTGTAGTAAGATTCAAAGGATGGAGTGGCCGAACCCAACAGTGTTTTTGCCTGATGAATCCATGAAAGCATAATGGCTGCATCCCTTGCCTGAAAACGTGGTGCAGGATCATATTGCTTGTAGGAAGATTCATGCTCCTCATCCACGATCACCAATCCCAAACTGTCGAAGGGAAGAAAAATAGATGACCGGACGCCGATTACAAAAGAGAGTTTTCCACTTAACACACCGTTCCAAACTTCCACCCTCTCATTGTCAGAATATTTGGAATGGTACACACCCATCTTGCTGCCAAATACCTGCCTTAACCTGCCCACCATATGGGTAGTCAGGGCTATTTCCGGTAAAAGCAACAATACCTGCGAACCACCTTCCAATGCTTCTTTGATTAAAGTGACATACAATTCCGTCTTGCCACTTCCGGTGATTCCATGAAGGAGTACGGTATTCTTTTCTTCAAATTGGGTTTTGATTTCCTGTTGGGCGGAAAGTTGTTGAGGCGAAAGAACAATTTCCTCTTCACTTCCTTCCATCTCCTCAAAGCGGCTGATGATGATTTTATATTCCTCCAAAATCCCATTTTTGATCAGGGTTTTAAGAGAGGAAACCGAAAGGCCTGCATCAGTAAATACTTTTTTGTCAAGGCCTTTTTGGTTGAGTTCAGGTTTTTTATAAACCGGGATCTCCTGTAGATATTTAAGTAGGATTTCTTCTTGTTTGGGTTTGGAGGCTATTTCGTTGAAAAGGGTTTCCAAAAGACTTTTGTCCTGTACGTATTCCTTTGCAAGGCGGATGCGGGATTCTACCTTTGGGCTGTATTTTTCCTTTACCTGTTCAAAAACCAATATGGCTTCCTTGATCACCAGGCTTTTGATGATGCCATGAATGGACTTGATTCCCAAAACGGCCTCACAATCCTCATAGCTCATCTCCTCCTTGTTAGCCAAGGCCTGAAGGAGGATTTCTTCCCTATCATCCAATGGATAGGGAGACGTATCGGAATCATAAGTGGGATTGACCTGAATCTTGCTTTCACTGCTGAGTTTGAGTCCTGAGGGAAGGGCTGCATTCATCACTTCACCGATATGGCAACAATAGTATTCCGCCATCCATGCCCAAAATCTGATCTGCAGGGGATTGACGGTGGCATGATTGTCGAGAATATCCAATATGGGTTTGGCTTCATAGGCCACGGGTGGTTTTTGGTGGACCTTGCCGATTATCCCGGTAAGTACCTTTTTCTTGCCGAACTGAACAATCACCCTAAAACCTATCCCAATGTCCTCAGAAAGATTTTTGGGGATTTTGTAGGTGAACATCTTAGGGATAGGAACAGGCAATATGATATCCGCAAAATGGTTTGTTTTGCTGTCGTCAGTATCGTATAGGTCTCCGAATAAACTCTCCAAAAGGAATATCAGGCTAAAGTTGGAAATTGTGCCACAGCTTCGTCAACAGTTGCGACCGGCTTTTGGCAGGCCTTATTGAAGCAAACGTAAATTAAAGCATTTCCATCAGAATCCGCAGTTTTATATTCCAAAAGCGGGATTTTTTCTCCGACATCCGCTGTCACTGAAAGTACATAATTGGGCAGATATTGTTTCTGTAAGCTCTTTGCCAATCCTTTAGCCTGCTTACCTGCAATTGCAACCTCAGCTTTGGGTACCAAAGTCTGAAGATATAAGGATGCCCAATTGCATAAAAACCCAGGTTCAGTAATGATAAGTTTGCCCATACTTCCCAGCATTTTCTCAGAAATCTCGAGATATTGATCATTGTAAAAATACAATCCCAGATCCTGCAGGTTTCGGGCCATGATCGAATTGGAAGCCGGAATCACATTGTCAAAAAGCTCCTTTTTATTGGCATTCAGTTTTTCTGCTTTGGGATTGTTGAAAAAGAAGAATCCATCTGTTTCATCAAAGAATTGTTCCAAAACTATGTCTGTAAGTTCTTTGGCTTTGAGGATCCATTTGGTATCAAATTCCAATTGGTACAATGAAATAAAAGCCCGGATCACCGATGCGTAATCCTCCAAAAATGCAGGTGTATAAGCTTTTCCGTTTTTATAGGAACGATAAAGGATGCCGTCCTTGAACATATTGGTCAAGAGAAATTCACCATTGTTGAGGGCCAAATTTTTGGCCTTCTCCTGCCCTATTGCCAGGTATGCCTGTACCAATCCGGAAATCATCAACCCGTTCCAGCCGCTCAATACTTTGTCGTCCAGACCGGGATAAATTCTTTTGTTCCTAACTTCCAAGAGCTTGGCTTTAAGCTTATTCAATCTGTCCAAATAAGCAGCGACCGACAAACCATCGGCTGCAGCCAAATCTTGGTAATCTTGGGTCTGAAAAAGGATATTGACCCCTTCTTCCCAGTTTCCCTGATATTTGAGGTTATACAATTTTTTTAGCCAAGCCAAGTTCTCCCCTGCAATAAATTCAATTTCCTCATAGATCCAGGTATAGAATTTTCCTTCAACCCCTTCCGAATCTGCATCTTGGGCTGCAAAAAATCCACCTTCCTCCTGCAACATTTCCGATTCCAGCCAGTTGATGGTTTCCAGGACTTTCTCCCTGAAAATATCCTCCCCACTTACCTGATAAGCCTTGGCAAAGAGTTCCAGCAGTTGCCCGTTGTCATAAAGCATTTTCTCAAAATGCGGCGCAAACCATTCACCATCTACCGAATATCTGGCAAAACCTCCACGCAGATGATCATAAATCCCTCCCATTCCGATTTTCTTCAAAGTGAATATGACATGATCTAACAATGATTGATCTTTTTTCAATAAAGCATAATCCAATAAAAATGACCAGATGGCCGGCATCGGGAATTTTGGTTTTCGGTTCAAACCACCCCATTCAAGGTCAAATTGATCCTGAAGTTTTTTTACAGCCGCTTCCAGATTTTCTTTGGACAAGTCTGCTTTTTTTGGGCTTATACCATATTTTTCCAATTCTGATCGCCCAAGACTCCTTCCAAACCCTTCCGCACTTTCTGCCAATTGGTCATAATGTTTTTCATAGGCATTGGCAATATTCTGCAGTAATTCCTTCCATTGCTTATTGGGAAAATAGGTTCCACCATAAAAAGGTTTTTGGTCAGGCATCAAAAACACATTCAATGGCCAGCCCCCATTCAACCCCATGGTCTGAATGGCATCCATATAGATATTGTCCAGGTCAGGCCTTTCTTCCCTGTCAATCTTAATACAGACAAAATGGGCATTCATGATCTCAGCCGTTGCCTCATCCTCAAAACTCTCCTTTTCCATCACATGACACCAATGGCAAGCAGAGTACCCTAAACTTACTATTATCGGCTTATTCTCCCTTTTTGATCTTTCCAACGCCTCCTCCCCCCAAGGATACCAATTCACGGGATTATGGGCATGTTGAAGGAGGTAAGGGGATTGGGAGTGTATGAGCTGATTCATGGGTTTGGATAGAAGATTTTAGATTTTAGACTTTAGATTTTAGATTTAAGCTCCTGTAGTTCTCCGATAGCTACCGGGAAGTGAAATCTGTTCATTTATTAGGTTAAAGACCTCTCCTACCGTCGAGGTGACAAGGCAAAGTATATCTAAATAGTTGTCCTTGTATTAATGGATCGCTACTGGTATTTAGCTTCTCTTTGTCATTTCGAACGTAGAGAGAAATCTGTTTCTCCGGCATAAAGGTAGCCAGACCTCTTCCACCACGGCGGACAAGACCTGACGTCGAGGTGACAAGGAGAAGTTTTATTGATACTTTTGAATGTTGAATTTAAGTTACAACAATTTTTCAATCTTACTTCCCCAATATTCATCGGGACAGGCACTTGCTTCTTTTCTATTGTGTTTCTTAATCTAAAATCTTAATTCTTAATTCTAAAATTTAAATTCTACCACTTAATCTCCTCCAACCCCTTTGACCTCAGGTATTCATTGGCTTTAGAGAAATGACCGCAGCCCAAAAATCCTCTATGGGCGGAAAGTGGGCTGGGATGTGGGGCGTGGAGATTGAGGTGATTGCTGTCAGGGATAAATGTCCCTTTTTTCTGTGCATAGGCACCCCAAAGCATAAACACCACATTGTTTTTTTCTTTGGCTATCTGCTGGATAACCGCATCGGTAAACTGTTCCCAACCTTTCTGCTGATGTGAACCTGCCTGATGTGCCCTAACGGTCAGTGTCGCATTCAGCAGTAAAACCCCTTGATCTGCCCATCTCGTCAAATCCCCATTGGAAGGCATGGACTGATCCAAATCCCGGTTAATTTCTTTAAATATATTCAATAAACTCGGAGGAAAGGGTATCCCTTCCCTTACTGAAAATGAAAGACCGTGAGCTTGACCAGGACCATGATAAGGATCCTGTCCCAAAATGACAACCTTGAGTTTTTCCAATGGACAATGCCAGAATGCATTAAAAATCTCTTTACCTTTTGGATAAATCACCTGTTCCTGGTATTCCTTTTTCACGAATTCTGTCAATTCTATGAAATATGGTTTGGAAAATTCACCTTGAAGGACTCTCTTCCACCCTTCTTCAATTTTAACATTCATTTTATAGCGAAACTAGTTGGATTTCTAATATTAAGCTTTACTTTTAAAGCTCTTAAAGCCCTAATTTAATAAACCAATGGTAACAGCCATCACCGAAGGTATAAAAGTGACTGTTGAGGTTACTTACCAAGCTGAATTTTCCAGCCCGCACCAGCACCACTTTGTTTTTACCTACAAAGTAAATATAGAAAATAACAGTGCCCATACCATGCAGTTGATGCGGAGAAAATGGGAAATCTATGATGCAGGAGACACTTCAAAAGTAGTTGAAGGCGATGGTGTTGTCGGACAGCAGCCGATTCTTGAACCGGGCAACCACCACGAATATGTATCAGGATGCAATCTGAAATCCGGATTGGGTAAAATGCGGGGTTCCTACTTTATGGAAAAATTATTTGACGGAAAACAAATTGAAGTAAAAATCCCCGAATTCCAGTTGATTGCTGATATTTTTGACAATTGATATTGAGAAGATATCTTTTTCCTTTTTATGCCTATTTAAAATATTGGTTGGTCAAGGAAGACAAATACGCCATCCAATCACCGCTGGTTTTTGAGCTATATAATGGCCTTTTAACCTTCGTTAAAGAATCTGCCAATAAGGATTCTGACCTTGAGAAAATCAGGGATTTACTTTTAAAAGATAAGGAAATCCTGCACATAGAGGATTTTGGGGCAGGTTCCAAAAAACTTAAAAACAGTAAAAGGAAAACCTCATCAATCACAAAATACAGCACAAGTTCCAGAAAATTTTCCAAGCTTTACCAATACTTTTGTTCGCGTACTCCTGCTATAGCTGTATTAGAACTAGGAACATGCGTTGGAATAAATACAAGGTATCTTTCCAGGGCCACTAAAGGCCAACTTTATACTTTCGAAGGCTCCCAAAGCCTATGGACAAAAGCCCAGGAAAACGGTATCCCAGAAAATACCCAATACATACTTGGCAACATCAATGAATCCCTTCCAAAAATATTAAGGGAATTTAATAGGGTGGATTTTGTACTTATGGATGCA
>NZ_JBGTCA010000598.1:0-2565 GCF_041749095.1 Aquiflexum sp.
CCGGAACATTTTATTCCTTGAATACTAATACCGGAAAGTCCAATTGGCAATTCCAATCCAAGTCCCCTATTCTTGCTGAAGCTGCCATCTGGAATGACCTGGTGCTGTTTGGCAATGAGAACGGTCAATTGACAGCCTTGAAAAAAGACAACGGCAAACTGGAGTGGATCTTTCAGGCCGGAAAAGAACACGCATTAGACTTATGGGATTATTTCCGATCAGGTCCTTTGCCCGGTAATGACAAAATATTTTGGGCCTCGGGAGATGGACATGTTTATGCCCTACATCCCAAAAAAGGGGAAGTAATTTGGAAATTTGATACAGGTGCTGCTATCCACATGACTCCTGTTTTGGAAGATGGAAAGTTATTAATCGGCAATTTCAAAGGTCAGTTGTATGCTTTGGAACCTGAAACAGGAGATCTTATCTGGAAATTTCAGGCCATTGGTTCTCGGTATTTCCCGGATTCCGAATTCCAAAAATCACCATTGGTTAAGGATGGAAAAGTATATATCGGCTCCAGAGACTTGAATCTGTATGTGCTTGACCTGGAAACAGGAAGAGGAATATGGCACTTTACTGAACAAGGCGGCAGTTGGATCATTGCCTCACCACTGATTCATGATGGCGCAGTTTATTTCGGAAGTTCAGATACCTACAGGTTTTATGCACTTGATGAAAAAACCGGAAAGGAAAAGTGGAGTATTTTGACATTTACCCGGTCTTATGGATCCCCGATCGCATTTAAAGATTGGATCATATTCCCGGGCTTTGATGGAAAGATCAGGGCAGTCAGCCCTAAAAGTGGAACATTGCAATGGGAATACCAGACCCAGACGAGTCTTGAGAATTATCCTAAGCTCTACAATGAAGCAGGAAAATTCAGGACTGACCTTCAAATAAATTCGGCAGAGGAAGCGGAATCACTGATAGACAGCCTAGGGCCTATTATCAATACCCCTGTTCTAAATTATGAAACATTGTACTTCGGAAGTTTGGAAGGGAAAGTTTACGCTGTTGATTTGGGGGATATCAAATAGGATAGCAGACCTTTGAGGTTTAGACCTTTGGGTTCCGATAGTTATCGGAATCAAAACCCCGAAGGTCTTCTACTCTGTAAAATTACCACATTGAATCATAGTGCGAAGTACAAGGATATTGGTTTCCTAAAACCTTTCCGGGATAAAATTTACGCTATATTGTAATCCTTCCTATTTACTTTTCTGTCAATTAAATCCCTAGAGGTAGGAAAGACCTCTAGGGATTTCAGTCCTGACCTTTGGGTTCTGATAGCTATCATTCCCTAAGGTCTTTTTTTTTTTTGAAGCGCAATTAAACATGGTGTTCTCAAAGACCTCAAGGTTTAAGGGAAAGTACGGATTTGTAAATACGAACATGTTTTGATTTTCAAACTTGTTCGAACTCCCTAATCCGAACAGACAGGCCACTCCCCTAGCCTAGCTTTGCCCAAAATGAAAAACACCATGAAAACGAAAACAATCATTTGGCTTTTTATTTCTGTGATGGGCATAGCGCAGGCTATAGCTGGAGGTAAAGGCCTAGAAGGAAACTTTTCATATGAAAATGGAAAGTATTGGGGAAGGGTAATTGACACTAAAGGCGAATCCCTTCCTTTTGCCAATGTGGTCTTGCTTCATTCCGAAAGCAGGGAAATCATTGTAGGTGCTGTAACAGATTTTGACGGAAATTTTGAATTGTTGACAACAGTGGATTTCAAAGAAGCAATCTTCAAAGTATCCGCCATTGGTTTTGAAACTTATGAAAGAACAATTTCTTCTTCACAAAAAGAGTTGGGTACAATTACGCTCGAAGAGGAAATTTCGGCTCTTGCTGAGGTAACAGTAAAAGCGGCAAGGCCGGAGATCAGCATTTTCGAGGATAAAACCGTGGTCAATGTTGAAGGTTCTGCCATGGCGGAAGGCAGCAGTGCATTACAGGTAATTGGCAGATCTCCCGGGGTTTTTATAGACAATGACAACCGCATCCAGCTCAATGGAAAAAGTGGGGTACTGGTCATGATTGACGACAAGCAAACTTACATGAGTCCTGAAGATTTGGCTGCATACCTGAGCGGTATGCCTGCTGACAATATCAAAAGTATTGAATTGATAGCCAATCCTTCTGCCAAATTCGATGCAGAAGGGGCTGGTGGTGTCATCAATATTCTATTGAAGAAAAACAACCTGAATGGCACCCATGGAAGCCTACAGATCGGAGGAGGCTACAATGGTCTGCCCACTAGCCTCGCCAATGCATCCATCAACCATAAAAGCGGGAAATGGAGAAGTGGGTTGAATCTCAATTACAATAACCAAGGGAATTTGATCAATCTTCAAACCCAGCGCAATTTTCAAAACCCTGAGGGCAATTCTTCCCTTGACCAAGAGGCTGACACAAAAAGAACGCAGGAGAATATGTTTGCCACCGCTTCATTGGACTATGATATCAATGACAACCACAGTGTGGGAGGAGGCCTCCAGTTAAATTACCGGAATCAAAATGATGATGTAAATGCTTTTGCAGATATCACCATCAGCGGTCAGG
>NZ_JBGTCA010000599.1:0-8369 GCF_041749095.1 Aquiflexum sp.
TGAAAATTGGCTAGATATGTTTCATCTAAAGAAGGGTCAATTCCAGACAATATTGTATTAATGACATCTGTTTGAGCAAACGGGCAAATCGCTCCGTTGTTTTCATTTGAAATAGAAGCGCATTGATCACCATTAATATAATACCTAAGCCTATTGTCAATTACCATTGAAATGTTGATGGAAATTAATTGGGGATAAATTTCTTGTTCACCAAACCCACTGAAAATTAAACCTGTAAAATTTGATAAGTCTTCTTTAGCTATCAATATATAATAAACCACTTCTTTGATTTTCACCAATAGCTCTGAACTGATATTGATCTCATTATAAATAAAACGTTCTTGGTTGATTTCTGCAAAAATCGAATTGGAATATGTTTGGAACATTTCAAAAGTGTAATCATCAAATTCATTACACTTCTCGTACTCTCCTTTCCAACGTTGTAATAATTTTTCCAATTGGGTATTTACCAAATCCAAAAAGAGGTTTCTACTCTCATCATCTGGTTTTTCAATTATCCTATGATTGTCTTTAAGTATTTCTTGTATAACTGAATTAATAACATCAAGCGCAAACCCTTTTAAATAAACTAACTGCATCTCAGAATCAGTATAAAAGTTTTTACCTCTTATGAATTCGATGAAATTTGATTGATATTCTTTTAATGATGAAAAGCTTGTTTTTCCAAGTTGCTTACGGTACACATTGATGATGGTTTCCCAAGGTGTGGCCATAAATGAAGCTGAATTGTAAATCATTATTCCTATTGGATGCACATTGGACAATGAAAAAACTTTATTTGCCTTATTCAAAATCTTTCTTCCATTCGTGCCTCCAATGGTGACTGCACTATCTGCTGCAAGAGCCACTGCCTGTTTGTTTAATATACCTACTACTGCTGTCATATTGTAGAATCTCTAGATGAATTTATGTAACCATCCCCTTCCTCCAACTCCTTACCGTTGCGGATATTCCCCTTTTACCCCTCACAATATCCCAAAATATCCTTTACCATACTATCCCCTGTTCAGGGTATTTTTACTTGAATTTAGTTGATTTAAGAAGGATTTGAGACTTTACTCCTTGGAAAATTGGATTTACAGACATTGGATTTAAAAGAATGTGTTGATTTTGGTACCAAAAGGCTGCAACGCTTTCATTTCACATTCTTCAATTGATTCAGTAATAAGGCTGTCATGCTATCCATGCGTGAAAAGGCAAACCATGGTTCGACTTCGCTCACCACATGCTTCTTTCCCAAGTCTTTTAAGGATGCACCTATATGATACAAATCGCTTTGGCCTATCAGCAAAAAGCGGTCGTGGCTTTGGGCAAAGGTTTTTACCTGTATTTCGGGATATTGTGCATGGTGCTTCTCCAAGTCGAGTTGCAGGGTTTTGGATATGTTCTTGGTATAGATAGTGGCGGTCACGTCTTTTTGGCGTTTGCTCAGCAGGGTGAGCACACTTTCATCTATATAATTGTCTATCAAAATAATTTCTTTTTTGGCTTTTTTGACCAAATCGGCTACAAAAGCATAAGCGTCAAAGACCTGCCCATCAAAGAAAATCCCTTTGTCAGGTTTGGGTTGCCCTGCTTCCAAAGCCTTAAATATCTGATTAAACTTTTCATCGCTTTGCAATTGCTTTAGCTCCAATTGGTCGATTCGTTGGAATACGGAGGCGTTTTGAAGCAAGAATTTGCGCATTGCAACGAAAGTTCGCATGATGATTACATTGACCTCCGCAGCTTTGTTACTTTTCAACACACCTGAAACCGCTGATACACCTTGTTCTGTAAAAACATAGGGAAGATGTCCTCCTAGACTTTGCTTGGAAGGTATCGCATTTTGCGATACCATGTATTCCATTTCTTGCTCTGTAAGTTGAAAAACAAAATCAGAGGGAAAGCGCTTTGGATTTCTTTTTACCTGTTCCATCAATCGAATGGGCTTCACCTCATAAAATTCAGCCAGGTTCTTGTCTAGCATTACCTGAACTCCCCGAATGGTAAAGATTTTTCGCTCTATGTGCTGTTGGCTAACCAGTTCCATTTACTGAATTAATTTGCTCAGATTATGAGAAATCGTATTACTCAATTCTATTGCTTCCGCATTAAACTCATCCAACCCGCTTTGTATTTCCGGCAAGCGAGCTTTGTCGATGTGTTGGAATACAGAGGCATTCTGAAGCAAGATTTTGCGCATAGTGACAAATGCCTGCATGATTTGGATACTGATTTCAATAGCCTGGTCACTTTTTAATATTGATGATAGCATAGATACACCCTGCTCTGTGAAAACATAGGGTAAGGTTCTTCTTTTTGCGGTCGCAATTTGCGACTGCAAATTGGTTGGATCTGTTGCGGTCGCAATTTGCGACTGCAAATTATCCCGCTCACTTTGTGATAGTTGGAACATAAAACTCTTTGGAAATCGCTTTAGGGTATTTTTACTGGAATTTGGTTGATCAAAGAAGGATTTGAGACTTTATACCTCTTAAAAGAGAAATTCAAAGACATGGGCTTTAAATGAATGTGTTGGTTTTGATTAAAAAAATAATCCCTTTGGATCAGCTCCGGTTATCAGTTGTCGCATCCTAAACACCCAAGCCAATTATTTTTTAAGGTGTGCTTCAAATTCAGTTGGGGTCAATATTTTTGCCGTTTTAAAGGGATTGTGTTCCAATAAGTCCTTATCCCCTGTTACCAAAAAAAAAGCTTTTGAAAAGTTTTCCGTAAAGCGGGGTAGTTTCCCGATTTAAATAAATGGCAACCTTCTACTTGGTTAATCTTCCGCTTCGTTGGCATGCGCAATTCTTACAATTTCCTGGGCAATTTCCTCAGGAGATAGAATATAATCTATACACCCGCTTGCTATTGCACTCTTTGGCATGTCCTGCTGTACGGCAGTGTCGGGTTTCTGTGCGATGGTGATGCCCCCGACTTCCTTTATCCCGCACAGCGCATCTGCCCCATCGCCATCATAGCCTGAGACAATGACAGCTATAAGTTTGCCGTCCCAATGCTGCGTAAGGGATCGCAGAAAAACCCTAATAACGTCGGGCCATCCCCTAGGTTTTGATATGGGCTTTAAGCGGAACTCATCATCCTGTACATGCAAATCACGCTGTTCAGGAATAATGAAAACATGGTTAGGCTGAACGTCAAGTCTTTCTGTGATGAGTTCAACGGACATCTTTGTATAACGTGGGAGAATCTCATGGAGCAAGGTGGCTACAGTTCTCAAATGATTAACGATGACGATAGCAACACCCATATCCGCTGGCATATTCTGCAGTAAACGTATATAAGCATCTAGACCACCCGCCGAACCGCCTACTCAAACGACAGGAAAGTTTTTTGCAGCACTCTTAGGTTTTTTAATTTTCATGGCTTTAAAATAAAATCACTTCAAAGTTGGCAGAACCCAACTTAATTGACAGTCCAATTCATAGTCTCCTCATTTCGCCATTGTGAGTGTCTCCTTCATTCAAAATACCCCCCAAACATAAGTATACTAAGCTAAATCAAAAACCCTTCTTTACATCTCCCGCTTCCGGGCAATCGGAATAGCCAACTGAACATCACTCCATTCAAAATACAACATGGCGCCATTGGCCGGACCTTCTTCTATGCGTGTTGTAAATTGTTCTACCGGCTCATCCAGTCGGGTAACAGGTACTTCTGTAATGAATAAGTCTTTTCTGCTATCCGGCTCCATTGCTCCCCATTCTCCCAATTCTGAGTTTACACCAATACGGAATGTATTGGGACCGGGTATGGCATACAGTCTATATGTTCCTGCCTGTAAAGGCACCCCGTTAAAAATAACATCTTGATTAATAGTCATTTCTGTGGCTTCGTTTGCTCCCAAACGCCAATACACACCATAGGGCTGTAGTGCTCCATCGGCCTCATCGCCAAAAATTATACGTTCTCTAACAGATGGGCGGCTGTAATTGATTTCGACATGCAGGTTATTTACCCTTAGCTCAGCAATACCGGGAGGGCTTAATGTACGGTTGCGGTAATTCTTATGAACAAATGCCAAGACGATCACCAAAACCAATATCCCTAAACTAATTAGAACCTTTTTCAGCATGACGATTTCGTGTTTTTGTTAAGGAGAAAAGTAAGGATTATTTGTTGAGTTTACTAGGATTTAGCAGTTTGTATTTATATTTACATAAATGTAAATCAATCCTCAAAGATTATGGCAGAGTATTTATTTCAAGGTGATTATAAGAGCAAAGCTGATGAAGTAAAGGTTAATTTGTTCCTTATCCATTTCAAGGATGAGAACAATGTTCATTTTATTTATTCTCCGCATTTGGATTTGACAGGCTATGGGGAGAATTTGAATGATGCTAAGAAATCATTTGAAATTGTCTTTGAAGATTTCCTTGATTATACAATTAGAAAGAAAACATTAGGGAAATTATTGACGGAATTAGGCTGGGAGTTAAAAGGAACTTTGAAGAAACCAAAGAAAATACTGGCACCCAGTATCACTTCTGTGATAAGTCAAAATGAATATGTTTCGGAAATATTTGATAAATACCCAGTCAATACTTTTCATCAAGAAGTCGGAATACCAGCATTCGCATAATTTCCATTCCAATGTCGACTAAAAAATTATCGAACATACCTCTATAGGATTTCCGAAATTTTTTAATAAGCCAAGGATTAAATTTAATAAAAGACACAAAAGGCAGGGGAGGTCATGAAAAATGGTCCAAATCAGGAATGGACAGACCGATTACAATCCAAACGCATATCGATCCAGTACCTGAATTTATTGTAAAGCAAGTCCTCCGCCATCTAGGGATGGACAGAAATGATTTTTTCAAAGCAATGTCAAAACTCTAATTATTCCGAACATTTGTGCGCCAATGTGAATGTCTCCACCCACATACCACCTCCCAAACCTAGGCAGAACTTCCTCAAAAATCCCTTCCTCTACATATCCGGTTTCCTCGCTATCGGGATAGCCAACTGAACATCGCTCCATTCAAAATACACCGTGGCACCATCAGCAGGACCTTCTTCAATCCTTGCAGTAAATTGCTCTACAGGTGTATCAAGTCGGGTGACGGGTACTTCGGTGGTGAATAAATCATTGTTGCTATCCGGTTCCCATGCCCCCCATTTTCCTGTTTCAGAGCTTACGCCAATGCGAAATGTGTTTGCCCCCGGTATGGCATAGAGCCGATATGTTCCGGCCTGTAAAGGCATACCGTTAAAAATAACCTCTTGGTTGATGGTGATTTCCGTGGCTTCGTTTGCTCCCAATCGCCAATAGCTACCATAAGGCTGTATAGCGCCATCAGCCTCTGTTCCAAAAATCACCCTGTCCCTGACAGATGGGCGACTGTAGTTGATTTCCACCTTTAGGTCATTAACCTCTAACTCAGCTTTGCCCGGAGGACTTAATGTTCGGCTGCGGTAATTCATCCAGGCAAATACCAAGATGACTACCAAAACAATAACCCCTAATCCAATGAGAACCTTTTTTAACATGATGATTTCGAGTTTTTCTTAAGGAGAAAAGTAAGAATTATTAGTTTGGTTTACAAGATTTTCACAATTGAATTCATTCTTCCTTTTCTTCCGCCGATGTGAGTACCTCCACTCACATCCCCTACCAAACGCATGTCGGCCTGTGATTTAAGGTGATGTACAATATGGGATTTTAACCATTGAACTCATTCTTCCTTTTCTTACTCCCTCCAAATGAATATCTTGGATAAAAAAAAACCCATGGAACCTATCAAAGTTGCTACCGCCCAGTTTGAGAATAAAAGCGGGGATAAGAATTACAATCTTTCCGTGATAGAAAAGTTGGCAGGAAATGCTGCTGCGGAAGGATCTCAGGTAATCGCGTTTCACGAATGCTCGATTACAGGTTATTCGTTTGCCAGAAAACTTTCCCGTAGTGAATTGCTGGGAATTTCAGAATCCATACCTGACGGAGAAAGCATCCAAAGATTGATAGAAATCTCAAAGAAGTATGATATCGTTATTCTCGCCGGATTGTTTGAAAAAGATGGGACAGACAATATTTATAAAGCTTATGTATGTGTCGGCAAGGAAGGCCTGATAGCCAAATACCGAAAACTCCATCCATTCATCAACCCACATATTCTTCCCGGTAACCAATATTGCATTTTTGAGCTTTTTGGATGGAAATGTGGGATTTTGATTTGTTATGACAACAACATCATAGAGAATGTCAGAGCTACAAAACTTCTTGGTGCGGACATCATTTTTATGCCCCATGTGACCATGTGTACCCCCTCCAGCAGACCAGGGGCAGGTTTTGTTGATCCCAAACTTTGGGAAAACAGACATCAGGACCCCACTTCCCTTCGTTTGGAGTTTGACGGGATGAAAGGAAGAGACTGGTTGATGAAATGGCTTCCATCCCGTGCTTATGACAACGCTGTTTATGCTATATTTTCCAACCCGATAGGTATGGATGACGATCAGCTCAAAAACGGTTGCTCCATGATAATCGATCCTTTCGGGGATATTTTGGCGGAATGCAGGAGTTTTGAAGATTCATTTGTTACCACAGAACTGTTTCCTTACAAACTTGATGATGCCGGGGGAAGCAGATACATAAAAGCCAGAAGACCTGAACTGTACAGGGATATCATAGGAAAACCCCACCAATCAGAACAGAAAGTCGCTTGGTTGAAAAAATAGGTCTACCTGATTATTTATAAATTTAATTTTATTTTTGCCAATTTGCGCCAATTTGAGTGTCTCACTCACATCCCCCTTTCCACTTACTCAGCCCGCCATTGTCGCTTATCAATATTTTGGGATGGAAAAGACAAAATTTTTATTTAGCTTTCTGATAGAAATTATTTTTAACCATTCTCCCAAAACAAAAATGATCCGAGCCTCATTTACCTTCATCTTGTTTTTTCTGATAAACCTAACATTCGCCCAGAGCCCTTCCCAAAAAAAATCCCCTGCCCTTTCAGAGGCTAATCCACAAAGCGTAGGCATCTCCGCGGACAGACTGAAAAAACTCGATGCCATGTTGGAGGAATCGGTTAAATCGGGAGAAAATCCCGGCTTGGTGGCCTTGATTGTGCGAAATGGCAAAGTGGTATACCACACGGCCAAAGGAAAAGCCGATGTGGAAAGCGGCAAGGATATGTCAAAGGACGCCATCTTCAGAATCGCTTCCCAGACCAAAGCCATCACTTCTACTGCAGTCATGATGCTATGGGAGGAAGGAAAATTCAGATTGGACGATCCGATTTCCAAATATATCCCCGAATTCAAAAACCCGAAGGTGCTCCAAAATTTCCAATATGGTGACACCACCTATACCACTGTTCCTGCCAAACGGGAGATCAGCATCAGACATTTACTTACCCATAGTGCAGGAATCGGATACGGAGGGATTGACAGGGACGAGCGGATGAAAATGATTTACCAAAAGGCCGGAATAGTAGAAGCCTTCGATACTGAGGGAATGGACAATGAGCGTAACATCAGGGAATTGGCCAAATTGCCACTTCATCAAGATCCCGGTGAAAGTTTTATCTATTCCATGAGTATAGATGTGTTGGGCTATTTGGTGGAAATAGTATCAGGGATGACTTTGGACAGCTTTTTTCAGGAAAGGATTTTCAAACCATTAGGAATGGGTGATACCTATTTTTACTTACCGGACAATAAAACTTCCCGAATGACAGCACTTCACCTCCGTCAAGAAGGTTCTTGGGTCAAATCCCCTTCCAATATAGGTTGGCCGGCCAACTTTCCCATTTCAGGTGCTAAAACCCATTATTCCGGGGGAGGAGGACTGAGCAGCACTGCAATGGACTATGCAAAGTTTTTACAGATGTACCTCAATGGAGGGGAATATAACGGAATCCGGATTTTGAGCAGGAAGACCATAGAAACCATGATGGGAAACCAAATGGTCGAATTGGATCCCACCGAAGGGAAATACCATGGACTGGGATTTGCCGTTAGTACCGATAAGACAGCCGCCAAAGGGGGCATAGGAAGTCCCGGCACCTTTGAATGGGGCGGAGCTTTCAACACCCAATACTTTGCCGATCCAAAAGAAAATATTATCGGAATCATCATGAAACAGACTTTTGGCAGTTCAGAATCAACAGGCTGGAAATTCAGACAAATGGTCTATTCCCTTTTAGATGTTTAAAAGAAAATTATTGTCAACATATCTCATAAAATAAAAATGAACCGAGCCTCTTTTACCTTATTTCTGTTTTTTCTTATAAACCTAACATTCGCCCAATCAGCTTCCCAAAAAAAATCACTTCCCCTTTCCGAAGCCACACCTCAAAGCGTGGGCATTTCTCCTGAGAGGTTGAAGAAAC
>NZ_JBGTCA010000600.1:0-8652 GCF_041749095.1 Aquiflexum sp.
AGTCCTATGCTGGGAGCTTACGGCGATGAATTTGCCACTACCCCCAATCTGGATCAATTGGCCAGGGAAGGAGTTTTATATAGGAATGCTTATGCTCCGGCTCCAATCTGTACGCCGGCAAGATCAAGTATGGTAACCGGCATGAATGCCACATCTTTGGGTACACAGCATTTGAGATCGGAAGTGGAAAGGCCTGATTTTATAAAAACGACACCGGAAATCTTACAACAAAATGGCTACTTTACTACCAATTGGGGAAAAACAGATTATAACTTTAATCCGGAAGGAATGTATGAATATTGGGGTCAGGATCTGGCTCCCTGGCGCAAAAGAGAAGAGGATGATCACAGGCCCTTTTTCAGCTTCTTTGTTTTTGGTATAACGCATGAAGGAAGTGGAAATAATCTGGAAAGATATCAACAAGCAGTAGCTGACCTGCCCCGGTCTATGTTCCATGATCCCGATAAAGTTACTGTACCTCCGTATTATCCTGATACACCTGAATTTCGGGAACTATGGGCCCGCTATTATGACTGTGCCACTGCATTGGATATAAAGGTAGGAGAAGTGGTTCAAAAATTAAAAGATGATGGACTATATGAAAATACCATAATAATTTTTTACTCTGACCATGGTAACGGTATGCCCCGCTATAAGCGATGGCTGAACCATAGTGGGCTGCATGTGCCTTTTATTGTTTATGTGCCGGAGCAGTACAAGCACCTGATGAAGGACCAGCCAGGCAGTGAAAATACTGACTTAATTAATTTTACTGATCTCGGACCGACTACTTTAAATTTAGCCGGCATACAAGTCCCTGATTATATGCAGGGAATTTCTTTTATGGGTCAAAAGATTGACGAACCCAGAAAATATATGGCAGCCGCTCGCAGCAGAGCCGATAATATGTATGAGGTTTCCCGTGCTGTGCGGGATGACCGGTATATTTATATCAGGCATTATATGCCCCATATGCCTTATATCCAGCCTGGAGAAATCTTTTCCGATGTAAAATTGAGTTTTAAATATCTAAGAGAGATGCATGAAAAAGGCTTATTACCACCTGCATCAGAAGAAATGTGGCATCAAAAACCCACTGAAGAGCTTTATGATCTAAAAACCGATCCTTATGAATTAAATAGTCTTGCTGACGATCCTGCCTTGCAGGAGAAGAAGCAGGAACTGAAAAAGGTCATGCATGACTGGATCTATGATATACGTGATGCAGGCTTTCTTTTTGAGCCGGAGATGATGATCCGGGGATCAAAATCTACAGTATATGAGATGGCACAGGATCCTGCACAATATGACCTTCGGGCGATTCTTACTGCAGCTGAAATGGTAGGTACTGCCTCAATCGATGAGTTGGTAAACAATCTTGAAGATCCTGACAGTGGCGTAAGATTCTGGGCGGTGATGGGCTTGCGGGCAATGGAAAATAAGGCTGCTCCTGCCAAAAAAGAGCTTAAAAAGAGGTTGCAGGATAGCTCACCAAGTGTAGCCATACTGACTGCAGAAACTCTCTGTAAATTGGGGGAATGTGATCAAAAAGCATTGGATGTTTTGGGAAGATACCTGCAGGAAGAAAGACCTTGGGTGGCATTACAGGCGGCCAGATCTACAGAATTAATTGAGGAAAAAGCAAAACCTTTGGTACCGGTTTTATATCAAGTGCTGGATAAAAATAAGTCGCTGCCCGGTTCTAGATTGCGCTTTAAGGATGGCAATTTCGCGGCTTTTATCAGTTGGTCAGTTGAATGGGCTTTGCATTATTGTGGTGAAGAAGTAGGTATTAATAAGTAACACTGAAATATAAAAAAACAGAGATGGCTGAATTTTCACGGATTTCCAATTACAGTTTACTATTGGTTAGCTGTATCTTACTGGTAGGGTTTACAACTCCCAAACCCGAAAAAAAACTCAACATAATTTACATTCACTCGCACGATACCGGCTGGTATATCCAACCTTATGGGTATGATGTTCCAACTCCGAACATGCAAAAATTGGCAGACGAGGGAGTATTATTCAGAAATCATTTTTCTACTAATCCAACCTGTTCTCCAAGTAGGGGAAGTTTGCTCACAGGAAGATATCCTATTTCCAATGGGCTTTACGGTCTGGCCCACAGGGGTTTCAAACTAAACGATTACAATCAGCACATTGTCAATTTTTTGAAAAAGCACGGTTATGTTTCTGCGCTGGCCGGTGTACAGCATGTGGTGGATCATAATAATGAAAAGGCTTGGCAAATAATCGGTTATGATGAACGTATTGGCGGAACCAGTTCGCGAAGTGACATGAATAATATAATAGCCTGGCTGGAAAATGCCCCGGAAAAACCATTTTTTCTTTCTGTGGGTTTTGGAGAAACTCACCGGGAATTTCCTACTTACAACTGGCTGGAAAAACCTGATAATGTAAACCCACCGGGTTATTTGCCCAATGTACCTGCCACTAGGCTTGATTTTGCCAATTATAGGGAAAGTGCCCGACTGCTGGATGAAAAAATGGGGATGGTCTTTAAAGCCTTGGAAGATAATAACTTAAGTGAAAACACCCTGGTGATTTGCACAACAGAGCATGGAATTGCTTTCCCGTTCATGAAATGTAATTTAACGGACGGAGGAATTGGCATAATGTTGATGATGCGCGGCCCAGATGGTTTAACAGGAGGTAAAACTGTTACGGCATTAACCAGTAACGTGGATATTTTCCCAACCATTTGTGACTATTTGGGATTGGAAAAACCGGACTGGCTGCAAGGGATTTCCTTTATGCCGGTGATACAGGATGAAATTGAAGAGATTCGGAATGAAGTTTTTGCCGAAATCGATTATCATGCCTCTTATGAACCGGTTCGCTGTGTGCGAACAAACCGATATAAATATGTCAAACGATACGATGGCAGAAATAAACCTGTGTTGCCTAATTGTGATGACGGCCCCAGCAAAACATATTTGATAGAACAGGGCTGGCAGGATCAAAATATACCAAGAGAAGCACTTTATGATTTGATATTTGATCCCTACGAAAAAAATAATTTGATTGATGATCCTCAGAACAAAGAATTTGTTGAAGATTTAAAAAGCAGGTTGAAAATGCATATGGAAAGCACCAACGATCCTTTGTTAACCAAAGGTTATGTGCCGGCTCCAAAAGATGCCCTTGTTAATGACCCAGATGATATAGATACTAAGGGAAAATATATTAAACCAAAATATGTAATGTAAAGATCTAAGTTTAACACTATTCAAAATTAATGAGTGGTGTGAAGACTGGAATCATGTCCAGCCTTACGAATTGAATGATGGCGGATCAGCAGGCCCGGAAGATTCATTTGATCCCCAGGAACCGATGATCCCCAAAAGGGTTGTGCTTGGCGGATCATTTCTCTGCAACGATTCCTACTGCAGCGGATACCGGGTTTCCAGAAGGATGAAATCCAGCGATGATTCAGGATTGAGCCATACAGGTTTCAGGTGTGTGTTAAATTGACTTTCCGATCCTATAATTATAGAAAATATGGATCATTCAATCTCATTGTTGAATTAAATTTTGAAAAATTTCATTCGGTTGCGCTTAATCTTTATAATATTTGGTAAATTGATTGTTTGATTGCACAATCAAACCCAATAACTCATAAATGTCAATGGATTTTCGTGCTCTTTCCGAAACCGAATTGTGGAAACTGATCGTAAACGGTAATCAGGATGCTTATGGTTATATATATAGTAGCCTTTCCAGAGAACTTTACAAGTATGGCTATAAATTTACTTCGGATACGTATTTGATCGAAGATGCCATCCAGGATGTATTCGTCAATATATGGGAAATAAGAAAAAGCCTGATTATCCAAAAATCCATCAAATTCTACCTGATTTCCTGTTTTCGTCGGGAAATTATTAAGAAAATCAACGCCTCCTACAAAAACGAGACCTTGGAGGAATACCACTCCTGGGAAGTGTCGTTCCAGGAGATAATGGAGGAAAACCAGATCGGTCTTGAAACCAGCATCAGCATTGCCAATGCACTGGAAGTTTTGCCGGCAAGGCAAAAAGAGGCCATATACCTGCGTTATATCCAAGGACTTAGTTATATTGAGATCTCTGGAATAATGGGGGTTCAAACGCCGTCCATCTACAATCTTATCTTCAAAGGGCTCAAATCCTTAAAATCATCTTTATCCTCCCACAATATTTCAACAATTTTAATGGTATTTTTATTAAAGATATTTTATTAAAGATTAGTTAATTTTGAATTTTCAATAAAAATATCGCCTTAATTTTTTAAATTCTATAAAATTTAAATTTTTTTCTGGTTGAAGAGATGAGATTCCCCAAAGAATCTCCTCTTCCTGTGTACAATCATAACTCTGAACATGCCACAACCCTTTGTGGGAAGTTTAAGCATTCTAGGATTAGTTAGGGTAGAAAGTAGATAGTAAATAGTAGAAGGTAGATAGTAGATGGTAGATGGGCAACCCTCTACGCCGAAGGCATCTACCCAGAACTTTTGTAAAATAACACTTAAAAATATTGTAAAAATACTGATGAATGATTACAATTCCATAGAAGATTTTTTGCAGGACAGTTCCTTTAAGAATTGGGTGATCCATAGAGATCCTAAAGGAGAGGCCTATTGGGAAAACTGGATAAAGGAGCATCCGGATAAAAAGGACAAATTGCTTCAGGCAAGGATGATCCTGCAAGAGCTGGACAGGCCTGGAAGTGATTGGGATAATGCCAGGCAGAAATCCCTGTTTTCGGAGATTTCCAGACGGATCAATGACAATGAAAAGCACAGGATAAACTATCCGTCCTATTATTCCGGAAGCGTATTTTGGAGCAGGGCAGCCATTGTCACCTTTTTGATGCTTGCGTCAATTGTTGCGTTTTGGACCATCCAACCGAAATTGCCGGAAGATTCCGTTTCCATGGCAGCAGAGGAAGTATGGATCACCAAGGCCAATCCCAAGGGGCAGAAATCCAAAATCCATCTTCCTGACGGAAGTACCATAACCATAAATGCAGACAGCGAAATTCGCTTTAAGAATAGCTTTGGGAAGATTAACAGGGATATATTCCTTTCGGGCGAATCCTTTTTTGAGGTAGCTCCTGACAGTCTGATCCCGTTCCGGGTTTTCACCGGTGAGTTGACCACCACGGCCTTGGGCACCTCCTTTAACATCAACTCCTATGACCAAAAGGAGATTCAGATCCAGCTTGCAACGGGAAAAGTAAAGGTGGAGAATGAAGCGGAAGGGGAGCAGGTCCTGTACCTTTTACCGGGAGAGGAAGTCTGTCTGGATAGGGACAGCAATAAGATGAAAACGAAAAAATTTGACCTCAAAAAGGCGTTTCTGTGGAAAGAGGGTACCCTTCTGTTTGAAAAAGCTTCCTTCAGCGAGTTCACACTTGCACTGGAACGCTGGTATGGGGTGGAAATTGAGGTGGAACAACCTCCCTTTCCCGGTTTTCAGATTTCCGGGGAGTTTAGTGATACCTATTTGAGCAATATTCTGGAGAGCATCGGTTATGCCTACGGTTTTGACTACCGGATCAACCACAAAACAGTAAAAATCAATTTTAACCAAAACAGGTAAAGAATGGATAAATGAAATACATAAAAATGGTAAAGCCAATGGGAAACACTGGCTTTACCGGCAAATAGATAAGTTTCTCAGGCTCTGAATATTTGCCATCGTCTTACTGAAATGATTATTAACAATAAAACATCCAAAATTATGAAAAAAACATTACATGCCTTATGTATGATAGGAAAATACTACATATACGGATTCATACTTCAGACATTGTTTTTAAATCTGATGTATGCAGCCCCTGGGAATGCGCAGGGTTCCCTGGATTTAAAGGAAGTACACCTGAGTCTTGATCTGGAAGCGGCAACACTTGCCGAGGCCTTTACGGCAATTAAAACCGAAACCGGTTTTTCTTTTATATATGACGGCAGGTTGGTTAAAAACACTGATCCCGTAAATATGAAGGTCAATAACCAATCCCTGGAAAGTATCTTATTGTCACTGGCCGCTACGCATCAGCTTTCCTTTAAACAGGTGGACGATAAGATCAGTGTAAAGCTTTCTAGAGCCAACAGTCAGGAAAAGCCACTTCTTGTCGATGTGACGGTGAAGGGAACCGTAGTGGATGATAAGGGTGATCCCTTGCCGGGGGCTTCTGTTACTGTCTCAGGAACCACAACAGGTACAGTGACTGATATTGACGGGAATTATACCCTTGATGTTCCAGATGGATCCACCTTAATTTTTTCATATATCGGTTTTGAGACGATGCGGGTTGCGGTGGATAATCGGTCGCAGATAGATATAACCCTGCAAACAGATATGGCTTCTTTGGATGAAGTTGTGGTAGTAGGCTTTGGTGCGCAGAAAAAAAGGGATATCACGGGTGCGGTTGCCAGAGCAGATATTCAATCTTTACAAGAGGCTCCAAATGTCGGTATAGGACAGTCACTTCAGGGTATGGTTCCCGGCTTAAATGTCGGAACGATAAATAGCGCAGGTGCTGATCCTCCCATATCCATTAGAGGTGCCACAACCCTTTCAGGAAACCAAAACGTTTTGATAGTTTTGGATGGTATTATTTTCAATGGAACATTGGCATCCTTAAATCCAGCGGATATTGAATCCATTGATGTCTTAAAGGATGCCAGTGCAACAGCCATTTACGGAGCCCAAGCCGCTAATGGGGTACTTTTAATTACAACAAAAAAAGGAGCTACGGATAAGCCTCAAATTAACTTTTCAAGCCAGATTGCAACCCAAACACCGGCCCATGCCCTAACACCGATGAACAGGGATCAGTTTCTGCAAAAAAACAAGAATTTGCTTTGGGAAGATGCCTATTTGCCTCCTAACTATATAACCATTAATCCAGATTTTGACATTGTCCAGGATGGCTTAGATCCGGCTCAATGGGATGCCCATAATAACGGTACTGATTTCGATTGGTGGGATGCCGGGACACAAATGGGATATATATCTGATAACCAATTAAGTATATCGGGAAGAACAGATAATTTCAACTATTTATTTTCAGGTGGGCATACCAGGCAAAAAGGATTTATAAAAAACGATGAGTTTACTAGGAAAACCATCAGGATTAATCTTGAATCAAAAATAAAGCCTTGGTTGACACTGGGTGTTCAATCATTTGGGTCTTTTAGTGATTATTCCGGAGAAGCGCCTACAATTGGACGATTAATGCTTCAAAGTCCATTGACTGTTCCTTATGATGAGGAAGGAAACTTGATAGTTAACCCTAATCAAAACATAGACTTGAGTCCTTTCATAGGCACTGTGAGTGATGATTCGGATAGACGAAATGCTTTATTCGGAAACTTTTATGCTGATATAAAAATACCATTTATCGAAGGGCTTAGTTATAGGTTAAATTATGGCCATAACTATAGGATCAACAATGAATATAATTCAAATCAATTCGGTGCAGGATTAACTGGTAGAGCCATTAAAAGAGACCAATTTTATTATGACTATACGCTAGATAATATATTGACATATTCCAGAGGTTTTGGGCTAAAACATGACTTAAATGCCACCTTATTATATGGAGCAATTGAAAGGCAAAATAGATTTACTACTTCAGAAGCCAATGGTTTCAATAGAATGACTTTGGGGTATCATAATCTGCAACAAGGAACCTTACAATTTACCAGATCAGGTGCATGGGATGAAGCTTTATTGTATCAAATGGGAAGGATAAATTATAAATATGACGAAAAATACCTTTTCACAGCTACGGTGAGGAGAGATGGTTTTTCAGGTTTTTCAGAAGACAATAAATATGGCATTTTCCCATCACTTGCTTTGGGGTGGATTCTTTCAGAGGAAAACTTTATTTCTGAGTTGAATTGGCTCAATGTATTAAAATTAAGAGCCAGCTATGGTGCAAATGGAAACATGATCAATCGCTATGCTTCTTTACCTAGGGTAAATCCAAATATTGCTTATGTATTTGGGGATGGAGGTTCTACTGAATTTGGACAACAAGTAGCTGCTTTAGGCAATAGCGACCTTCGTTGGGAAAGGACTGTTGGTTATAATTATGGAGCTGACTTCAGACTTTTTAATGGTAAGTTATCAGGCAATGTTGAATATTACCATACCACCACAAACGATCTTTTGTTCAGTGTCAGCATTCCACCTATGACCGGTTTTACTGAAATCACGTCCAACGTTGGAGAGGTTAGAAACAGAGGAATTGAGTTTTCATTGAATCCAATCATTATTGACAGACCAGATTTCAGATGGGATATGGTGTTTAACTTTTCCAGGAATGTTAATGAAATAAAAAGTTTGACCGGATTGGATGCTGACGGTGATGGGAAGGAAGATGACCTGGTGGCCAGTAATTTATTTATAGGGCAACCCATTGGAGCCGTTTTTGGATACGAAACAGATGGGATTTATCAAATTGAAGATGATAGACCTACAGGTTACCCCGTTGGCAGCCATCGGGTATTGGATCAAAACGGGGATGGTGTTATTTCACCCGATGACAGAGTAATCCTTGGTATGGAAGACCCGACCTATAGGTTTAGTATATTTAATACGATGACATACAAAAATTTTTCCCTTAGAGTATTGATCAA
>NZ_JBGTCA010000601.1:0-3607 GCF_041749095.1 Aquiflexum sp.
TATGCTCCAGCTTAAAGTATTCACCTTCAATCCTTTTCAGGAAAACACATATATTTTATTTGATGAAACAAAGGAGGCGGTAATTTTTGATCCTGGCTGTTATGAAAAACAGGAGAACGAGGAACTTGCCGCCTTTATCAACAGTCAAGGTCTAAAAGTTACGCATCTTATCAATACCCACTGCCACATCGACCATGTTCTTGGAAACGCTTTTGTCAAGAATAAATACAAGGTTCCATTTTTGATCCATCAGAAGGAAATCCCTGTTTTGAAATCCGTCAAAGTATATGCGTCCAATTATGGATTTCCCGGATATCAGGAAGCCGAACCGGATGGGTTTCTTGATGAGAATGAAAAATTTAAGTTTGGAAACACGGAATTGGACATCCTTTTTGTACCTGGTCATGCACCGGGACATTTAGTGTTTTACCACAAAGAGTCAAAAACCTGTATTGCAGGAGACACACTGTTCCAAGGCAGTATTGGAAGGACAGAACTTCCCGGAGGTGACCATCAGACTTTGCTCCGTGCGATCAGATCAAAGTTGTTTTCCCTTCCTGATGACACCATCGTGTATCCCGGACATGGAATGGAGACAAACATCGGTATTGAAAAACAATCCAACCCTTTTGTTGGCAAAAATTCCAGATACTGATGAAAAAGCATATCCCCAATGCCTTGACCAGTGCCAACCTTCTATGTGGAATGGTAGGAACAGTCTATGTTTTGGAGGGAGAAATATTTTACGGTGCTTATTTCATTCTCTTGGCAGCGCTTTTTGACTTTTTGGATGGATTTGTGGCCAGGATACTGAAAGTAAGCAGTGAGATCGGAAAACAATTGGACTCATTGGCTGATATGGTGACTTTTGGGGTATTGCCATCATTTATACTTTTCAAAATGGTCGAATCAAATACGGACATTTGGTTATTGCCATTTTTGGTTTTGATCGTTGCAGTTTTTTCTGCTGTCAGGCTTGCCAAATTCAATATAGACGAAAGGCAATCCGATCGGTTTATCGGTGTACCTACTCCTGCAAATGCTTTATTGATCAGCACGCTTCCTTTTCTTTCGGAGAGATTACCCTTTTTTGAACAATACCTGAGCAATCCTTACTTCTTGATAGGGTTGGCATTTTTGATGTCATATTTGTTGGTTGCAGAACTTCCATTGATTGCACTTAAATTCAAGGATTATTCCTTATCCAAAAACATTTTCAGATACCTGGTCATCGGGGCCTCCCTCATCTTCCTCATTCTCTTGGGAATAGCAGGTATTCCATTTGCCATAATTTCATATATTGCGCTCTCGATAGCAGAAGCTATGATTACAAAAAATGCCGAAACAGTACCCTAAATATTTATTACACCTTTGTTTTTATCTGGCATTGAGTTTTGTTTTCCTTCAGGCCTCTGCACAGGGCAATGAAGTTTTTTATAAATTCCCCATAACAAAATCCGGTGTTTACAAAATTCCCTCTGCTCAGCTCAATAATCTTGGACTTCCTGAGATCGATGAGGTGTCAGTGTTTGGACATCCCGGAATGCTTCCCCAAAAGCTGGATAGCATCAATACTACGCTCAGAGAAATCCCCAGCAAGGTATTGGACAACCAACTTGTTTTCTATGTGGAAGGCCCCCATCAGGTGGAATTTGTAAATGGCACATTGGCTTATCAACACCATTTATATACTGATACACTTTATTATTTGATAGGGAAAAAGACAAAAGGAAACCCGATCAATACTGTCCAATCAGGAAATTCGGGAGAACCGATTCCCGGGGGAAGGGTTTATCAGGTCATCACCCAAAAATGGGAACAAACCAACTTGCTGAATTCCGGAAGAAACTGGTTCTCAGCACCGATTTTTTCAGGAGGAAATTTGCAATATTCCGCTCAAAGACCTGCAAATGCCCTGAATCCGGTCGAACTCACATTGAAATTAATGGCCCAATCCTTAAATCCAGCTACTTTTTCCATCAATGCAAATGGGCAGGCACTTGATAAGATCAATATTGGAGGAGTGCCCAACACCACCTATGGCATCAAGGGCAGAGAAGAAATATTCAAAGCCTCATTTTCTACCAACAACAACTTGGCACTGAATGTCCAATTCCAAAGCACAGATATCAATGCCACAGGCTATCTTGATTATTCCATTCTCTCTATTCCTTTTCAAGCCGCTTCTTTAAGCAGTGGCATATATTACCAATTGCAGGAACAAGAGGTAGATGTTTTCTCAGGTGATGGTACCATCTGGAATGTCAGTAATCCATTCAATATTTATGAAATCCAAGGTACAGCTTCCTTGTCATTAGGTGAAAAAATTGCTGTATTTAATCTGAATACAATCCCTGTGATCAGTGATCTCCAGAGCATTGGGATGTCGCTCAGGAATATTGACCCAAAACCCGAATTGTTCATTGTGACCAATAGGATGCTGGCAACACAGGCGGAAAGGCTTTCGGCCCATAAAAAATCAATCGGCATTGTCAGTCAGGTTGTCATATTGGAAGATATCTACGATCAATTTGGCTATGGCTCAAAGGACATCACTGCGATAAGAAATTTTTTGGCTTTTCATTACCGGAAAGATCTTAGGCTTCAAAATGTGTTGTTCTTCGGAAAAGGAACTTATGATTACAAAGGTAAATTGGGAGGAAGGCCAAACTTGGTCCCGACCTACAGTTCAAGAAATAGCCTCAACCCACTGACCACCTACAGCTCTGATGATTATTTTG
The DNA here is from genome assembly GCF_041749095.1 of Aquiflexum sp. Lineage (GTDB taxonomy): Bacteria > Bacteroidota > Bacteroidia > Cytophagales > Cyclobacteriaceae > Aquiflexum. Next base: position 2,742 of record NZ_JBGTCA010000601.1, read on the forward strand.
GCTTTTTAGATTGGGGACAGGGGGAATGGGCAGAATCCAATGCCGGCGATGAAGATCTCAAAATCGGAGTGGGCAGAATTCCCGCCATCAACTTGGCAGAAGCAAGAGAAATGGTCAATAAGATCATCGCTTACGAAACAGGAGAATCTATCTCAGGAGATTGGAAAAGAAACATTGCTTTTTTTGCTGATGATGGGGACAACAACATCCATTTGAGGGATGCCGAAGCGCATGCTGCTTTTATTTCAGAAAATCATCCTGAATTTCTGATAAAAAAACTATACCTGGACAGATTCGAACAGATTCGAAATGGGGCTGTCCAAAGTTCCCCTGAAGCCAGGGAGGCCTTCAAAAAATCTATTAAAGACGGTGTTTTGTTACTTAATTATATCGGTCATGGCAATGAGACTACTTTGACTGCCGAGCGGGTGTTTACGGTTTCTGATTTGAATGATTGGCCTGAAAACCCATACCTACCGCTTTTCGTTACCGCGACCTGCGAATTTGGCAGACATGACAGCCCATTGATAAGATCCGCTGCTGAGGAGTTGCTTTTTGCACAGAGGAAGGGGGCTATAGGCTTGCTGACCACTGGACGACCGGTTTTTAGCAGTGTCAACTTTATATTGAACAAGGCATTTATCGAAACTGTGTTCCTAAAGCAAAACGGGGAATCCCTCGATCTGGGTGAAATATTCCGCATCACCAAAAACAACAGTCAAAACGGGCCTTTCAACAGAAATTTCTCGCTATTGGGAGACCCTTCTCTGAAACTGGCCATACCAGAGCTTGAAACCCGGCCTACATCTATTTATGATGTCAGGTTGGAAGTGTCCACCGACACTTTAAAGGCAAAACAACAGATA
>NZ_JBGTCA010000602.1:0-3000 GCF_041749095.1 Aquiflexum sp.
GCATCGGTGTAATACCACTTCTGCTCCGGTTTATACTCAGGATCATTGAATGGTGTGATAAAAGTATTGTTCCGGGTCAAGGTCCAGGGATCCCATAAACTACCTGCTCCGATAATGGTACCATAAAACTTATCAAATCCCCTTTGCAAAGGCCAATTATACTTTAGCGAATCTATATCCTTCAGGTTCCGGGCTACGTGCCATTTACCCGACATATAAGTGCTATATCCGGCGGGTTGAAGCATTTCGGCAATGGTCACGCACTGGTTTCCAATTTCCCCCTGATAACCGGGGGCGGATTCATTTTCAGTCATAAAACCCATCCCGCTTTGGTGCGGATATAAACCGGTTAGCAAAGAAGCCCGGGTAGGACAACAACGGGCCGTATTGTAAAACTGAGAAAAACGGAGCCCGTTTTTGGCTAAAGTGTCCAATGCCGGTGTTTCGATTTCACTGCCATAAGAACCGAGATCGGAATAGCCCATATCATCGGCCAAAATCACTATGATATTGGGTCTCTTGCTTTGGAGATTATCTGATATCCTATCAGATTGGCTGTTTTTAGAATTATCTACTTGTGAAGTTTGACATTGGGTAAATAGCAATACAGAGAGGAATGCTATAATTAAGTTTTGTAACTGCATGTTAATTCCTTTTAATTTATAGAAAGTGGATTCGAAACTGTTTCAAATTACCTAATTTGGGAATGCATTTCGTATAATTTATTCAAAAACTCCCCCCTATTAATGTTTTTACTGTAAAATGGTATTAGCATTTCAGAACTTTTTGCATCTAGGTTCAACATGCTGATCCAGGATTTTGCCAACTCTTCAGTAATACGCTCGTCAGGATTTATTTGATGGTACGGATAAGCCTCACGGTATTGCATTTTCCATAGGTTGGCAGGTGTCTTTAGATTGATGTCCTTCAATGGAAAAATATCGTGGAATAATCCTTTTGTGCCCAAATTCTGTATGGCTTTGAAATAGGGGTGGTCATTTTCCACATCCGAGACATATACCGTTTTGCCCCCAGCTTCGTGAATTAGCTTTTGAAGTTGATCAAGCGGCACTTCGATGGTACCTAAATTGTTTTTCAACATGAGATGGGCAGCGAGTCCGGTGGCCTGCCCTATCGCAATCCAAGTAGGCTCCAATCTCAATGCAGAAAATCCCACATGGCTGCTGGAAACTGCCACACTGACCAGGAGGTTGTGAAAATCCTTCACCACCGTGATACCATAAGGAATCTGAAATGGGGCAGGGACGTGATTGAAATCCCCTTCTGTCAGGTCTTCATAAAGCTCGCCCGGAGGGCTTACCCCATGGCAGTTCAGGGCATAATCCCCGATGGCAATGGCATCACTTCTCAGCTTTGTCCTGATGGAATTAGGTGCCATATAAGTATCCTGCTCGGTAAAAATATACTCACCTTCTATCCTTCTTGCCTCCCTGATATACAAGCGGTAAGGGAAATGATCGTTATCCGTAAATTCGTCTTTGGCCAGTCCCCATTTTTGTGCTTCCTTTCTGAGTTCATAAGGTACATCCATGTCCTGCTGCAAAAAATAGATCAGACTCAGATTGTGTAACCGATGCTCCTTAATAATCCGCTCTCTCGTCTCTGGATCCCCCTCAGGATAATCAAAATTCCCACCCAGTAAAGACATCCGGACAGGGGCATTTTTTATATCATTGATATCTGCTTTTCTATTAGGTAATAGTTGTACCCGCAAAATACCCCTGCCGTCTTCGGTGAAAATCTGTTCTACTTTTTTATTCATCAGGGTTCCAAGTATAGGCGTAAAAACATCCCGGTCATACCCTGCAGGTTCTTCTATCATAATCCGGTTGGCCGGATCATCCGTCATGATTATCCTGAAGTTATAGCCTTGTACTTTTTGATCCCCTTCCCCCGTACTTCCGCTTTGTATCACGCCGCCCCGGGTAAATATTTTGCCGGCATACCGCTCATGGTAGGTGGACTGTGATTCCCTTCCAAGAAAATAATTGGCCCCTGCCTTGGCCGCAAGATCCCCTTCATAGGTGGCATCTATAAATACCTTTCCCTGGTATTCTACCGTTTTGTTTTCTCTGAGATTGGATAAACGGATACCGTTGATACCCATTCGCCCACGTATAGATTCCCCCAAAATGACTTTGTTAAGTCGGTGACGTGTAATGACCTCAATACTTGGGAATTCCCGGAGCATTTCCCGGAAAATCTGCAGGGTTACATGGGGTTCGGCATGAATGCCATAGTGGCAATCCTCCACCTGCCGGGAATCGGGGCCGTATTTTTCTGTATAATAGGCAAGTACCCTATTAGTGTAGTTTTGAAAATCCCCTCCCAATACCTCAAAGGAAATAAAGTCCGTGAAGGAGAGCCCTCCGGTCATCAATCCACCGATATGTTCGTATTCTTCAACCAAGAGCACTGCATGCCCCATGCGTCCAGCGTTGATGGCTGCCATGATTCCGGAAGGCGTTGCTCCATAAATGATAAGATCGAAGTCGTGTGAGGGGTTGCTTCTTACAGAGAAGCTTGATATGAAAATAATAATGGAGACGAATGAAAAGCAAGGAAATAAATTCATAGTATGATATTATTTATCAATAGTCGAATATTGCTCAGTCCAGGTAAGCGCCTCCTGTTTATGGTTATAATAATAATCTTTCCATCGGTCCAAGATAGCATATCCGATAAAGGAGTAATCACATCTTAACAGTGTGCCGCTTCCCTTCATACCGGGGAAAGTTTTCATAAATGGCTCAGTGTATTCATTTCTTTTCTTCTTTTCCTTTCCAATAGTGATAAAATCCTGCCATGTTCCCTCTTACTTCACTTTTTTGGTTGGCAATATTATTTTTTTCTTCGGGATCTGTTTCAAGGTCATAAAGTTCGTACTCCTTGTTTCCCACTTCTATTAATTTCCAATTTCCAACTATCAAACCATTTTCCAGCAATTGGCCATCCCACACCAATGGAGACTCATCAACT
>NZ_JBGTCA010000603.1:0-1596 GCF_041749095.1 Aquiflexum sp.
TGTCAATAGATTTTCTATACTATTACCTCCCGCAAGTCCGATTTTAGGACTGTTATAAGTTCCTCCCAAATTGATTGCGACAGGGATAAGTGTGGATTCATTAGCCTGGGCACCTGATATTGTCGCCAACAAAGTATTGGCCTGTGCCCCGAATTTTCCGGCGGGAACCTGCATATTGATCAGGTAATTAATACTGCCATCAAAACCGGCACTCCCTTGAACATTGGCCTGGTAATCCCATAACCTGACATCAAATGGTCTAACATTCATGACACCGTTATTTATTTCAATGGGTATATTCAGATTTCTCAACTGCAAGGTATTGGTATCGTTCAATCTGGTCAGGCTGGTTATTCCCTGTACCAAAGTACTGTTTTGTAGGGCAGCCTCAGTGACTTTAAGCAGGCCTTTGCCATCCAAAGAGGCAAGCAATGGCATCATATCCTGGCCCAAGATGCCGGAGAAATTGATATTGGTGTTGAAATTTCCCGCGAGGTGCTGCGCAATCGGGGCAAAAGCCCTTACAGTATTGAAAGCCTCAAAAGCTTGGGAAATATTTAAATTGGCAAGATTAAGACCAAAGTCGAATTTGGGTGCGGTGATGTCCCTGGGGTCATAGATGCCATTCAAGGTTACTTTTCCCCCCAATGTACTCATAGAAGCATCCCTGAAACTTAACACCCCATCTTTTAATGCCATATTCCCTTTGACTTCTTTGAGGACCAGATTGTCATACAAAACTTCCGCCGCAGCCACTGACATGGTGAAATCAATATTTGCAGGTAATTCAATGACCGTTAAAGCTTCACTTTCTGTGCTTTCGGATTCAGTCATCCATTCATTGACATTGAACCTGCTGGAATTAAGGCTCAACTGACCCTTCAGGACTTCCTTATCTTTTACTATATAATTAATGTAGTTGGAGATGAATCCGGTAGCCTGCAATGGACTTTCGCCCACTCTTGCATCAAATTGGGTAAGGTTGATTCTATCAGGAGAAAAATCAGCGTCGGATCGATGTATCCTTATTCCTTGGGGAAGATCTACTGAGGTAAAATAAAAATCGGTAACGGAAGCTTTTCCCCGGGTATCAAGACGGTTGTACCTTTCTTCTTCCACATCCTTATAAGAACCTTTGGTCTGAAGATCTGCAAAAACCTTCCCTTCCATAATGATATCTTCCATGGGGAATATGGCCAGCATTTTTCCCAGATCCACGGTACCATTTAAAGCTCCGTCCCAATTCAGCAGGGAAAAATCATTGATCTTTAACCTACCATTGATGGCTTCATCCTCCAATTCAAATCCGAACTGACTTAAATCGACCAAAAACTCGTTCATTTTCCCACTTGGATTGATGATGCTTGCATTGATATTCAACTTTTCGATGGGGGCAGGATATTCAGTACTTTTTACAAATCCGTTGGCCAAAGTCATTTTGGCATCAATTCTTGGGATGACTTGGGCTACTGAGTCATATTTGCCCTTGGCCTGTGCGTTGACATCAAGTATTCCCTTCAAGGTCATACCCTCAATCGGGAAAATAGAAGTCATCTCCTCCAGATTAACTTTTCCTATCAACGCTCCATCCATTTC
>NZ_JBGTCA010000604.1:0-3657 GCF_041749095.1 Aquiflexum sp.
TTTTATTCTTAAAGTTAACTTTATCCACACTTATCAACAAGTTACCAGTCTCCCCCCAGACCCCCCTCAATGTTGATAACTATAACCATATATCTTAGAAAATTACTATTTTGTAAATCTAAAGGACGTAGGAAGGGTCTCCAAATTTTAAGAAAGCCTTTAGTCTGACAAGTCGCTGCCTGTCATTTTCTTTTCTGAAAATTTTCAAAATATTGGAGAATCGGAATGATGTTGTAATCCTACACTTTAAGTTAGTATAAATGATTAATTCATTCACCTTCAATAAGAAATCTGAAGTTTAAAGAATAAATATCCCTAAAACAACTGATATTCCGGCTGTAGCAAAAATGATCAGAATTGGTTTCCATGCAAATTTGATCCATTCTTTATAAGATATCCCAGCGGCAACAAGGATTGCCATCAATCCACCATTACTTGGAGTGACCATATCCATAATCCCCGCACCATATTGATAGGCCAAGACAACCACTTGCCTTGACATCCCTATCAGATCTGAAATTGGGGTAAGCAAAGGCATGGTCAAAACCGCCTGTCCTGATGTACTGGGAACAGGAATATGCAATAAAGCCTGTGCAATCATCATCCCAAAAGCTGACAGCCCTAAAGGAAGACCTTCCAATGGATTGAAGAGGGCATAAATAATGGTATCAATGATCTGCCCTTCCTGCAAGACCAAATAGATACTTCTTGCCAACCCAACGATGATCCCTGCAAAAATCAATTCTGCAAATCCCTCCGCATAAGCTTTGGCGGTTCCGTTGATTCCCAGTTTTCCAATGATCCCCGCAGCAAGCCCCAAAGCAAAAAATATCGCTGACATTTCATTGTAGTCCCATTCCCAATTACTTAATCCATAAATCATCACAGCAAAGGTAATTGCAACCAAAACAAGGATAAGGCTATGGGAAATAGATAGTTTCCCGGGAATTTCGCGCTGTTCTGAAGTGTCAAAGGAAGTATCCTTTCCATACCTGATCATATAAAATATCCAAAAGCTCAAGGCAATTATAAAAAAGACCATTCGATACATGCCACCGGAAAATACAGGTACCTCTGCTATCTTCTGAGCTATAATTACTGAAAATGGATTGGTAGGTCCAAAGGATCCACCGATGATCGCGGAACCCAGACAAATACCTACTATAGCTATTTTAGTGTATCCGATTTTACGGCTGAGGACCAGCAGCAACGGAACCATGGCTATGATTTCTTCCTGCAATCCATTTAATGTTCCTGCTGTGGCAAACAGCATCCCGACCACTGCCAGTAAAAAGGTTTTTCCGTTTTTAAACCGATGAATCAAGGTTTCCAAACCTGATTTAAATGCCCCTGTTTTGTCAACTACATAAAATGCCCCTCCTATGATCAAAATCAAAACCACCACTTCAGCGCCTTCAATAATTCCCTCAGGGACACTGAGAAACATTTCCCCTATACCCACCGGTTGATTTTCCAAAGTTTTGTAACTGCCTTGTAACACCACTTCCCTTCCAGTCCTTTCATCAATAACCCTGTCATAAGAACCCGCAGGAATCAGATAAGTGAGTATAGTTGCAAACACCACAAATGCCAACATAATGATCATAGGGTGGGGGAAGGAAAGTTTCATAGTTGGGGGCTTATTTGGAAAGTAAAAATATCGGAATTTTTGGTTTTGGGTCTGTTGGGGAATAAATTAAGATTAAAAATTGGTTAGTTGGGGATTTAAAAATTCATCATTCGAAATTCAATTCGAGTATTTTTGTACCCAATGGCCTCATTCATGTATCCAAAACCTATTCTTCTGACATTTCATGTTTTTGGTTTTCGTTTACCCCTACCCAAAACCCTACTCCAAAAATCACATTTGTAGTGATGTTGATGGAATTTTGGATCCACCAAACTTTTAATCCTGCTTCAGTATTGATCAAAGCCATAATAAAAAAGGTACAGAAATTATAAAAGAAAACTCCTAATATGATCCAAAATATAATTGGAAAGCCTTTGCTCTTTTTGGCCTCGACTAATTCCAAGAGCAGAAAACCTGAAAGAAAAGCGACAATTACACCAACGATAGTCCTGAAAAAACCAATATATTCTGTGGATAGGGTTGATATAATCCACATTAGCCCAAATAAGGGGAAAAGAAAATTGCAAATCTTACGAATGGTTTTTTGATTTGTGATATACCGAACCAACCACACAAAAAACATGGATTCCACCAATTCATAGATGTACCGATTTACCCAACTTGCATCAGGATTTTGAATCTTGTAAAACAGCCATCCTCCTAAATCCACCAAAAAACCAAAAACCAAATATAAAAGAAACCATCTTGCCCATGTTGGCATCCTTTTTCGGAAAAAAAATCCAAAAATTATTGGAAACAAAACCGAAAAGGTGGATACAATTCTTAAAATATATTCTTGATTGGTCAGCATCTTTATGTTTGAAAAAGGTACACAAAAATGAAGGGCCAAAAAAACATTCCGTAAATATTTTAAATCTCAGGTGTTTGGTGGTGGTGGCCATGAAGCCTGAAGTATGGTAGGCGATTCAATTAAAGGTTCATTTAATGCCACCGGTTTTCCCTGAACATCCAATCCCATCAGAATAACACGAATCCTGTTAGACTTGTAATATTTTAATTCAGATTGATCATATCCAAAAAAATATGCTACATCTTTCACATCCTTATTGGCAAGTAGTTCATTAAATTCATTCGAGACTATCCCCCTGTTTTCAAAAAAACTGCAATAGTAACGGTTATAATTCCAACCTATTAAATCCTTTTCTATTTTGGACCGAAATTCAATCACTTTGCTTTTTGGGATTATAAGATCATTGCTATGTGGGACATTTAGGTTGTTTTCCAGATAATTCATGATAAGATTTTCGGAAATTACTCCCTTGGGAAATTTGAGGTGGCGGGTACTGTAAACCAATTCTGGGTTTTTTGGTTGGGTTGGTACCATTGCAATATCATACACCCCATCCTCAAAGGCCAAAAATAACTTTGGAAAGCCATTGCCGGAATCTTGATTCCTACAAAACCATGACATGCTGCCAAAAAAGTCTATGGCCGGTTTTCTTTGCTTTAAACTGTCTTTATCCAATATCGCTCCAATGGCTACATCTGTTCCTAGTTGATGAAGTTTGGGCTGTAACAAAAAGGAATAAATCAACTGCACAGCTTTTGCCAGACTGATTTTGTGGGATGGTTCAAGGATATTGGATTGATTTTTCATGTGAAGTTTAATTATGTTTTAAAATGTATATAACTTAATTATATTTTAATCACCAATGACTCCGTTTTGTGTTTCTCAGTGATTGCCTTATATGTTATTCAACTCCAGTCTTAAAACTCATCTGACTGTGAGAATTGCGTCTTTGCTATAACCAAACCCCTCCCCAATCTTTTGACCCTTTACCGATTCTTTTGGTAAAATGCATTTCAGATGGTCCGGGAGAAGATATACTCACGGTATAATTTCCCTCTGACCAGGATTCAACAAACCATTGTAATATGTGACCATCATTATCTAAAACCACCTCCAGAGGATAAATATCTTTTTCCAGTTTTTCTCCGTCCAAAAAAAGCCTGATCTTCCCATGTTTTACAAAAGCACTGACCACAAGTTTTTTCATCTTAAAATT
>NZ_JBGTCA010000605.1:0-8786 GCF_041749095.1 Aquiflexum sp.
TGATTTTCCTGCATGGTGGTAGCAGAAGGCAGATGTTGTTGGGTTTTAATTATGGGCTGTATTACAGCCATGCTTATGCCATGCAGCAGTTTTTTGCCGCCAATGGCTATATCGCACTTTCCTTGAATTACCGTAGTGGAATTGGCTACGGATTGGATTTCAGAGAAGAAGATAACTACGGGGCAGGCGGAGCAAGTGAGGTTCAGGATGTAATGGCCGCAGCGGATTATCTGGCATCGAGGCCTGATGTAGATGCTACTAAAATTGTCCCTTGGGGCGGAAGTTATGGAGGATTTTTGACAGCCCATGCCCTCTCCCAAGCACCCGGTAAGTTTTTGGCAGGAGTGGATATCCATGGGGTTCACAATTGGAACAATGACATTCCAGTATTTGCACCATGGTACAAACCGGAGAAATTTCCAGAAATGGCCGAGTTGGCCTTCAAGTCCTCCCCCATGTACCATGTCAAAAATTGGAAAGACCCAGTCTTGATGATCCACGGGGATGATGACAGGAATGTACTGTTTTCGGAGAGTGTGGAGTTATTGGAGGTGTTAAGAAAGCAAGGGGTCCATGTGGAACAATTGGTTTTTCCGGATGAGGTGCATTCGTTTTTGTTGCACCGAAATTGGGTTGCGGTGTATGAGGCAGCGTTTAAGTTTATTGAGGAGCAGGCGGAGAGGAAGTAAATTAAGGATAGGAGTGGCATCTAGGGGTTTTTAAATTCAACTCCTTCAGGGTTGATAAAATAAATGAATGTGTCAATTTCAAGTCCACACATTGCTATGTGTGGCTAATCAAACTCAATCCCATTCTCCTCTAGAATCGTTTTGAATTCATCCAAAAAATCAAACTTTTTATGATGTTCCTGTTGGTTTTTGACGTATTCGATCAGATTGTTTTTTGATGAATAATTGATAGGGAATGCCCCATAATCTTTTTGCCACCCTCAAAATGATCAAAAAGACGGTTCTTTTTGATCATATCTGAACTGGCCAGTTTGATATCTTTGATCAAAGATGAAACATTAATCGTCGGATGAACATGGGTGAATATGTAGGTGGTCTTCCATCCCATTGATCCTGTACAAATGGCATTTTTTGTTTTTTAACAGCCCGGAGATATAGGAAAATAATTCTGGACGCCCATTTTCATGTAGCGTTGGAGTCCTCTTGTAGGTGGAGAAAATAATGTGCAAAGGAGTTGTGTGTAAGTGCTCATGATGAAAAGTTTTAGGGTTAAAAATCATTTTTTAGATTGAATTTAAAAAATTGAATTCACACATGGGTTAAATTTATCATTTTTGAAGACGGGGTTGAAAAATCGGTCGTTATTTAGTAGCTCCTACCCCCTCAATGTAGTTCCAGAAAGGTGTTTGTTGTACTTTCAGAGGGTGTTGATGGCATACGGCAAAGTGATAGGATCAAAATAAGATAATTATTCGCATGTAAAACTTTGATTACTTGGGTGTTTTGGCCTATTTTTATTTTTATTAATTTCTAAACCACTACTAGATTCTTTTCAAATGCGTGTAAAATCCAATAGACGGTCCTTTTTAAAAAATGCCACGTTACTGGCCGGGGGAGCCTTTTCGGCGCAAAGTATTTTCAACCAAGCTTATGGGGCGGTTTTCGAGGACATGTCCACTAAATATAATTCCTTTTCACCCAGTGAAATGGCTGATCAGGAAGATTATTGGGCTATGATACAGCAGGCCTATTCGGCCAGCTCCGCCCCGGTGCTTAACCTCAACAATGGGGGGGTGTCCCCTTCCCCGATGCCAGTACTACAGGCTGTGGAAAGATACAGCCAGCTTTCCAATCAGGGGCCATCCTACTATATGTGGAGGATTTTAGACCAGGGAAGAGAGCCCTTGAGGGAAAAGCTTGCCTTATTAGGAGGAGCAGATCCAGAAGAAATCGCCATCAACCGAAACGCCACAGAAGCCTTAAACACCATTATTTACGGTTTGGACTTGTCCAGGGGAGACGAGGTAATCGGTTGTCATTTTGATTATGGCAATATGATGCAAGCTTGGCGACAAAGACAAGAGAGAGAAGGCATCGTATATAAACAACTTGACTTTAAGTTTCCCATAGAGGACGACGACTTTATCGTGCAGGCTTACAAGGAGGCAATCACCGAAAAGACCAAAATCATCCATGTCACCCACGTGATCAACTGGATCGGTCAAATCATGCCGGTAAAAAAGATTTGCCGTATGGCCCATGAGCACGGGATAGAGGTGATCGTGGATGGGGCTCACTCTTTTGGACTATTGGATTTTAAGATTCCCGAGTTGGAGGGGGATTATTTTGGCACCTCCCTTCACAAGTACCTTTCGGCTCCAATAGGAAGTGGAATGTTATGGATAAAAAAGGAAAAGATCGGCAAGGTATGGCCATTATTATGCAATGGGCAGCCAAAAAGCGAGAACATTCGTAAGTTTGAAACTATAGGAACCAGGAGTTATCCCATTGAGCAGGGTATAGGCGAAGCGCTCAACTTTCACAATGGCATTGGTACCAAACGCAAGGAGGAAAGGGTAAGGTACTTAAAGAACTATTGGGCTGAAAAAGCGCTGGAAATACCCGGAGTAAAGATACATACATCCCTGAAAGCTCCCTATAGTTGTGCCATTGCCGGGGTTTCGGTGGAAGGATTGACACCCAAAGACTTGGAAAATTATCTTTTATCCCGATTTCAGATTCATACAGTCGCAATTCCTTACCGAAACTTGGACTGTGTAAGGGTTTCCCCCCATGTTTACACCCGCCTCTCGGATTTGGATAAATTTGTGAGGGCATTGGGAATATTGGCAGCGGAACATTCACCGCAAAACATGGGAGCAAAGGGATCCTAAAGGCCCGGGAAAAGAGAAATAATTAATTTTCCCGTCACTTTATTTAAAGAACTACAACAATCCCCTCAAATGAGAAATGTAATCAGAACACATTTAGGAATTACCCTTATGGCGATGTGTAGCCTGCTCCTATATTTAGCTGATCAAGTGCATGCAGGCACATTCAACGCCGTGGATTACGGTGCTCTGGGAGATGACAGCACCGACAACACGGAGGCGTTTTCGGCATGCCTGGAGGCGGTAATCAAGGCGGGTGGTGGACGTATGTTTCTTCCCGACGGAATCTATCAGGGAAGAATCATTATTCCCGGAACAAAGAATTGGATTACTGTAGAAATTGTTGGTGAAAGCTCACCGACGCCGGTATTTGGAACGATAGGATCTTTTCCGTTACAGAATAACGGAACGATCGTAAAGAGCCTCTCAAAATCGGGCCCCGCCGTCATCTCGGCAGAGAACTCGCCCGAGAAGCTGTACATGGTATTTTCTGGAGTCAACGTGGTCATACGAAACCTGGATATCCGAACATATGATAATCCGGGTATCGGTGGTATCGATTTGAAATACGCCGCACAATGTAAAATTGAAAACGTGTCAATCAACACCGACACATACAATGTAGAGGCCTCCAAGCCCACCCATAGCAGCAGCGGTCTTATCACGCCGGCCATCAACAATGCAGCATCGACAGTTTTGCGTAACGTGGTCGTGACCGGATACCACACCGGTATCACTGTCAATGAGCATACCGACGGAGACAACATCGTAGTGGCTTCAAACATCAACGGTCTTGTATTCCTCCAAGCACATCATGCTTCCCGTTTCGCTCGGGTAGGCACCTATCGCAACTCTCATCATATCAATGTCTTGGGTATACACGGTTTTTCGATCGAACAGATGAATACGGAACAACCCGGGGAAGGGCAGACCAATACCCAAAACAACTGGCAGACCCTCGTCAGTGATATCAATGACCCTCAAAACCTGGGCGTTGGTGACATCAACTACTGGGTGGTCCTGGGTGGAAAGGGAGCTGTCGACCAGTTTGTTAAAATCGGCGGCACATCAATTCGCGCCAGGCGGATAGGTGCTGCTGAATTAACACATTAATCTCTTGGTGTAATCTGCTTAATAATTGGCAGTCCGATTGTATTTTAATCGCAAAAAAGAAAAATGAAGGGTCATTCAATATGCGTCTGTTCACATTCTATGAAATAGAAGCTAGTTTTGCCGGAACAACAAACAGAATTCCCCTATTCTTTCAATGACGTGCGGTTGGAGGGGTCAACTTTTTGATTTATATTGACTCGTAAAGGAATTAAAAAACCAAGTAACCACCCATGAAAACCTTTTACCCATATGGCTGTTCAATTCTGGCAGCATTGACACTGCTACTCCTCCAAGCCTGTAGTACGCCACAAGAAAATGTAGTGGAAAAGCAAAATATCCTTTTTATAGCCGTAGACGATATGAGTGATTGGGCCGGGTTTCTAGCCGGACACACGGGCATGAAGATCCATACGCCCAATATTGACCGACTCGCTGCATCCTCCATGGTTTTTACCAATGCCCATACGCCGGCCCCGGCCTGTGCGCCCACACGGGCAGCCATTCTTACCGGAGTACACCACGCGCGTTCCGGCGCACAAAACGTACATTGGGGAGATGGACCGAAGTGGCGGGAAATTGATGCGTTAAAAGACGTACTAACCCTGGAGCAATTCTTTCAAAAAAATGGATATACCACCTTGGGCGCAGGCAAGATTTACCACAGTCAGGCACCTCCATGGACACCCACCAGCCAGGTAGAACCGGCCAACTGGGATTTTTACTATCCCAGTGCCTATATTTCCCATCCTTTTCAGATCCGGGCACCTGAAGAGGTCATCTATTCCGAGGGCGTAGACAACGAAAACCGGCCCGGAGGCGGGGCAAACGGATGGTGGACATGGGGGGCAATTCCTGTTCCGGATGAAAAAATGGCTGACTACCATGTCGTGGATTGGGCAAATTACCAACTCAACCAGCCACACGACAAACCCTTTTTTCTGGCCGCGGGCATGTGGAAACCGCATGATCCATGGGAAGTACCCCAAAAATATTTCGACATGTATCCCCTGGAAGACATTGTCCTGCCAGAACGTAAAAAGGATGACCTGGAAGACGCCTTCGATCATGGCCGGCGATGGATCATGAAATGGGTGTTGGATAACGACCAATGGGAAAAAATAATCCAATCCTATGCCGCCTCGATCACCTTTTCCGATGCAATGGTTGGGCGATTGCTTGATGCCTTGGAGAACTCAGCTTATGCAGATAACACGATAGTTGTCTTATGGTCTGACCATGGCATGCACATGGGTGAGAAAGACAATATCGAAAAATTCACCCTTTGGGAACGGTCTACGCGGGTACCTTTGCTCATTTCTGTTCCGGGCATGTCGCTTGCGGGCAAGCGGTGCGAACAACCGGTAAGCCTGATGGATTTGTATCCCACCCTGGTTGATCTGACAGGATTTAAGCAGCCATCCCACTTAGATGGAAATAGTCTGCTGCCGCAGCTTAAAGACCCTACTACCAAGACGTCACCAGTCATATCCAGCTATAGATTTACCGCCCAAAACCAGCCTGGCGTAACCGGACATGCCGTAAGAAGCATGCGGTACCGGTATATTTATTATCCGGAGATCAACTTGGAAGAACTTTACGATCACGCAAATGATCCCAATGAGTGGGATAATATGGCCTATAAAAAGGAGAATACACAGGTCATCGAAGAACACCGAAAAGTGCTGCTGGACATGTTGCCTGAATTGAACTGGAAAGAAGGTGCCCCAGATGGCTATTCAATCGACGGAAACGGTTTGGTAAGGCGGAATAACTTTGAATCGTTTTAATAGCCAAATTAGATCAGATTCCCTTTTGATGAATAATTGTCGGTGAATGCCCCATGACCTTTTTGCCAACCTTCAAAATGATCAAAAAGACGGTTCTTTTTGATCATATCAGTACTGGCCAGTTTGATATCTTTGATCAAAGATGAAACATGAATGGTAGGATGAACATGGGTAAATATATGCAGGTGGTCTTCCACCCCATTGATCCTATACGTGTGACATTTTTTGTTTTTTAGCAGCCCATAGATATGAAAATAATTCAGGACGTCCATTTTCGTGCAGAGTCGGAGTTCTCTTGTAGGTAGAGAAAATTATGTGACAAAGGAGTTGTGTGTAAGTGCTCATGCTCAATCCAATATCTTTAACCCTGAGGTAGACAAGAAGAACAACCAACAATTATCAAAACTTACAAAAATTGCAAGTTTTGATAACTTAATCTGTTTGATTGATCGAGAGGAACAATAAGAATTGTAAGAGGTAATCTTCTTCTCACAAACCGACAGTTCCTGTGAAACAAACCTACTCGTTGAATATTAGGTCCTAAACAGCCGAGGTAAAATCCATCTTCGGAAAGAAAAACCGTTCATTGGGGAAGAAATTGATGCATTTCGTCCTAAATTATTGATATTGAACTGATTATTTTTGTAACTTTCAGTAGTTGGCGGGTTGAAGACTTTTAATCAATAGCAACCAATCCGAATCTAATAATTGTTTGCAATCTCTGGCCAACAAAACTTACCAATCAATAATTTTAGAAATACACTTTTAATCCTCATTCAGATCCTTTCTATAAACATTTAAATTTTAATCCATATGGACCAAGTTAAAAAAAATCGAATCCATTCCGTTGACGCATTGAGGGGTTTTGCTCTTGCGGGAATTGTGATTGCCCATGTACTCGAACAGTTTTTGGCATCTTTCCCAACTGATGAGATGCGGGCCGTTATGTTTTCCGGACCTGTCGACTACATTGTAGACACAGTCTCTTTTTGGATAATCAGGGGGAAGTTTTTTGCCCTGTTTTCATTGCTTTTTGGTCTTAGCTTTTTCATACAAATGGATAATGCCGAAAAAAGTGGTGTACCTTACAAAACCCGTTACCTGTGGCGTTTATTGGTATTATTAGGAATTGGTTTGGTGCACAATTCCTTCTATTCCGGGGACATCTTAGTGATTTATGTGCTTTTTGGATTTTTGCTTATCCCTTTTCACAGTGTCAGCAATAAGGTTGTACTTGCCTTAGCTGTCATTCTATTTCTGGGTGGGGGTAGATTTTTGTCCTTTGGCATTTTTGGTAATGATTCCATCATAGCACTGAACATTGAAAATTTTGATGAAAAATATATGGCGGCGATCACAGGCGGAACCATAATGGATGTTTGGCGGGTCAATTTTATTGCACTGATTGGCAAATTCAATTTTCAAATGGGTGTATTAGGCAGGGGCTATCTTACATTTGCCTTTTTCCTATTGGGTATGTGGATTGGCAGAACCAGGCTTTTCGAAAATTTGCAGACTAACGGCATCGTTCTTAAAAAAATAATTCTGTGGTCATTTATTGGTACTATAGCCATGATTCCTGTCTTTTGGTACTTGTTTTCCCAAATGGAAAGCATTTTTGATTTCACTTCATGGTGGTCCATGTTTGCATTAGCAGCTTACGATAATTTCAATCTTTTCTTTACCATATTTCTGGCCGCGGGGTTTGTTTACCTTTTTGAATTGCCAAAAATGCAAAAAACACTTACATGGTTTGCTCCCTATGGACGCATGGCACTTACAAATTATGTGTTTCAATCCATAATCGGCACATTCTTATTCTTTAACTGGGGCCTGGGGCACGTTGGTGAATTCAGAAATATAGAACTTCTAATTATTGCCCTTCTGATCATTGGAGCACAAATGGCCATAAGCTGGTACTGGTTAAAAAGATTTAAATTTGGACCTATTGAGTGGTTATGGCGTTCACTTACCTATCTAAAGCTACAGCCTTTTAGAATTTCACAACCTCTTCCTGAGACAGTCAATTTGTAATCAAACGAAGAGACATTATTAATAAAACAACAGGGGTAAATAGAAAGATACATATGAAAAACTAGTTGTAGGTTTCATGTGGCTATTCTTTTGGCTACGATCCGAGGGCTAAATAGTATCCAAGCCTCTTCCGTAAACGGACTCCAAGGTAAGAATCTCGCCAATCCATTATCTTCATAATGCTTGGACATGATTTTTTTGCAAATTTCTACGGCTTCTTTGGGGTACCCAAACTTTTCCGGCGATGCTAAGACTTCTGCAGTTTGGCTTCACTTGCGGCCAAATGCGTACTTTCACCATCTATATTGATAATTTCTCCTGTGGTGAGATTTTTAGCATAAAGATGTGCCTCTCCCTTGAAGTTTTTAATCAGTGCTGCCAATTCATTTTCTAGATTAAATTCTTGTCCTACCTCTTTTATATTTGATTCAGTATTGCATGAAGAAAAAAGGGCTATGGATATAATTATCTTGAAGAGGTTGAGGTTAAAATCTATAGAGTTTTTCATCATGGCGGGTTTTATGTAATTTTTGTACATAGAAGGTAGATGAATTATTTTATGATGGTATGATTTTCAAAATGGTTTGATCATGCTCTTTAAGGCATTGTATAATTCCAAAAATTTTCCATTATAATTGATAAAAACCACAGGTAAGGAAAATATTTTCCAGTAAAATCAAATTTATGTAAAATATTTTCCATTATAGGTCGTATTGCTCTTAGATTGAACTTTGTCAATGATAGTTATCAAAATTGGCATTTACAGAAATGAAATGACATCGGCTTCTGCGTCATCCCGAGTAATTAACATTTTGGAAATGTTCAGAAAAGGTAATGACATTTAGTTACCTGCTAGGCAGCCGTCATCCTGAGTCCCCAACATTATTAAAATGTTCAGAATTGGTAATGACATCAGGCCATAGACCTCTCCTGACGTCGAGGTGACAAGGCAAAGTCCTTTAAAGAATTGAATGCTATTTATAGTTCTAAAC